>CP076040.1:4367500-4667500 GCA_014529675.2 Opitutia bacterium ISCC 52 | reverse complement strand
GGCAGCAGCGCGAAACGTGTCACAGGCAGCGAGTAAAACCGAGCGCCCGTCGTTCTTATACAAATTACCGAGCTTCGCGGTGGTGGTCGTTTTACCAGATCCATTGACTCCGAGCAGCATTACCACTTCCGGGTTCGGAGCATCTTCTGGATATTGTCCTTCAGCACCCTTTAGCACTCGTCGTAGAACATTGGCGCCGATCTCGGCAGCATCCAATCCACGAAGTTCTTTTTCGGCTTTGAAAGAGGCTTGGATTTCCTCAATGATCTCCTCAGTCGTCTCGACTCCAAAGTCGGCACCGTAAAGGGCTTCCTCCAGGGCTTCGATCGATTCGGCAGATAAATTGCGGCCGCCGAAAATCCCTCCGACTGCTCCGAATAACGATTGAGTCGTGCGGGCAAAACCCGATTTGAATTTCTTAAACAGTCCAAACATGAAAACGAATGTTTCTACAGTTCTGTAGCTTCACGCAGCGGGCGTTGAATCTGCCCTTTCATCTTATCTAAAATACCGTTGATGAACCGCTTGGAATCGGGTCCTGAAAATTGTTTACTCAAATCGATAGCTTCGTTGATAGAAACGATGGGGGGGATATCCAATCGTTTTAACAGCTCGAATATGGCCAAACGAAGAATGGACAGATCCATTTTGGCAATCCGTTCAAAGTCCCAGTTCTCAGCATAATTGCGGATCTCAGAGTCCACATCATCCAAATTTTCCAGCACGCCATGGATCAACTCCTCAGCAAATGCAAAATACTCACGATCCTTGTCCTTCCCGCTAAAGAACAGGTTGAGTTGTCCTGGTAAATCGTCGGGTGGATTTAAGCTGCAGGCATAAAGAAACTGCAGAGCAGCCACCCGGTTTTGTCGTCGTCTAGGTGTCTTGCTCATCGAATGTCAGGCATGCACGTTTTAATTTCGCCATCTGGAGGGCGGCTTCCCCAAATTCCAAACCACGATTAATCTCTCCCTGGGTACGTTCAAGAGCCTGTTCCTCTGTATCCGCAACTACGATACCATTGATAACAGGAATCATCTCGTTGAGCGATGTCATCTGCAGGGCGTCGGAAGCACTTTGTGCGACCACTTCAAAATGAACGGTTCCTCCACGCAGTAATACGCCCAGTCCAATACAACAATCGAACTCACCGCTCCCTGCCAGAATTTGCACACCCCATGGAACTTCATTGGATCCAGGAACCCGCATGACCTTCAAATTCTCTTCTTTAACACCCGAGTCGCGAAGCACTTTGAGGGTGTTCTCGAGCAGGGCTTCCACCGCTTCAGGATTGAAGCGAGAACAGACGATTCCAAAGGAAAACGGGCTGCCATCGAACGGCTCATATTCAGGTTTATAAGTACTCATGCTTAAGTTAGGGGAATAAAGTCTAGTTCAAGGGAACTTGCTCGACAATTTCAAGGTTGTAACCCTCCAGGCCAACCACTTTGCGGCGAGTGCTTGATAACAAACGAATCTCTTTCAGTCCGAGAGCCACCAAGATTTGGGCACCGATACCATAATCACGGAAGTCCATGTCCGAAGACTCAACGTTTCCTTCTTTGAGCTCAAGTCCACCGTTCGGTCGTTCCATGTACAAAATGACTCCATTTTCTTCCTCGGCCAGGCGCTTGAAAGACGCAGCGAGATTCTCGAATCCGTCACCTTCGGATGAGCGAAAAACATCTTCGAGCAAGTTTTCACTCTGCACGCGGACCAAGGTCGGCTCAGCTGAAACTTCGCCCTTAACAAATGCCATATGATTGCGGCCATCCACCCGGCTCTTATAGACGATCAGCTCAAACTCACCAAACTCTGATTTGAAAGGTCTTTGAGCGATCCTTTCAACCAGTTGATCTCGTTTGTGCCGATACTCAATGAGGGAGGCAATGGAGATGAGCGGCATGTTGAACCGCTTTTTGAATTCTAGCAGATCTGGAAGACGGGCCATAGTGCCATCCTCGTTGACTACTTCGCAAAGGACTCCAGCCGGGAAAAGACCAGCCAACTGAGCCAAATCTACGGCGGCTTCCGTATGACCGCTTCGCTCAAGCACCCCGCCCGGACGAGACCGTAACGGGAACAAATGGCCAGGCTGTACAAAGCTATCAGGAGTACTCTCGCTACATCCCAATAAACGAATCGTCTCGGCCCGATCGAATGCACTGATACCTGTGGTAATGCCTTCTGCCGCATCTACAGATACGGTATAGTCAGTTCTATAAGATTCGCGATTATATGGCACCATTGGATTGATCCCCAATCGCCGTAACTGAGGCTCTGTGCAAGGTACACAGACAACACCGCTGCAGTAGCGGATCATCATGTTGACCAACTCCGGCGTAGCTTTCTCAGCAGCAAATATCAAATCCCCTTCGTTTTCGCGATTCTCATCATCGGTCACAATGACGATCTGTCCCGCCGCAATGGCAGCAATGGCGTCCTCTACTGGGTCGAAGGCATCCTGTAATGTATCAGACATACGTTAAAAAATGAGGACCAGACTCTTCACTAAAAATCACACATGGCCAGTATAAACATTTAGAAGTTGTTATCCCGAAAAAGCCCTCTCATAACAGAAATCTGCTATGCAGAGAGCAGATGCGACGCAGCCTGAATCGAGAATCCCTCAAGAGCTCCCCGATGAGCTGGTTCGCCGTATTGGAAAAGAAGCTCTAAGCCTCAGGTTAGAGAAGCAAGCACTCCAAGAGAGTAAACAGGTATTCCAAAGTAAGAATCCGTTCAATCCTGACCGCATCCCCTTCTTTTTCGAGTCGGTTCGCTTTATATGCCAAGCTCTCGGGATCTATCAGCGCGGCTATCGTAAATTCATGGACGTCCAGCTGGTCACAAATGAGATATCTTTTTCATCTCTTCCTCCTGAGCTGGATGGGTTAAGAATACTGCAGATCTCTGACCTACATCTCGATCTGGATCCGGCCCTTACCTCTGTCATTGCAAGCATCATTCAAGATTTGGATTACGACCTCGCTTTAATTACGGGTGATTACCGGGACGATACGAAAGGCTGCATAAGCGATTGCCTCGAATACATGCACCGGGTGTGTGGAGCATTAAAGGAACCTGTTTACGGCATATTGGGGAACCATGATCCCATCGAGCTGGTTCCACCACTTGAAAGTTTGGGACTGCCCATCTTGTTAAACGAAACCGTTACTTATGAAAAAAACGGGAAGCAGATATACATCTACGGAATTGATGATCCTCATTTCTACGAAGGAGATGACTTCGACAAATTAAGGGGCACGGTTCCTGAGGATGCATTTAGCATACTACTCTCCCACGCACCAGAAACACATCAACAAGCTCTGCAATTGGGATACGACCTGGTTCTAGCCGGCCATACTCATGGTGGACAAATTTGTTTACCTGGCGGAATTGTGGTGATGCATAATGGCGATTGCCCTAGCTACATGCTGGCTGGTAATTGGAAATACGGCGACCTCAAGGGCTACACCTCGAGGGGAACGGGTGGTTGCAGGCTACCGCTTCGGTTTTTCTGTCCGCCTGAAATTACAGTGCACGTCCTGAGACACGGGGATTCCGATGCCCACTAAACACGAATAGGCTCTTGAAGCCATGTCTCAAGCACACCTGAAAGCTCAGACCTTCGAACGGGCTTGGCCAGAAAATCGTCCATTCCAGACTCTTTGCATAGAATTCGATCAGAATCTTTAGCGTTGGCGGTAAGCGCCACAATGGCGGTGTGAGATAAGCCGTGCTGTTTTTCATAGGCACGAATCTTCCGTGTGGCTGAGACGCCATCGAGTACAGGCATCTGGCAATCCATAAAAATGAGGTCCCAATTATTCTGAACAGCGTAGTCAAAGCCAATCTGCCCATTCTCAGCGATTTGAACTTCTAGTCCTAGCCGCTCAAGAAGCAGACGGATCACACGTTGGTTAACCGCATCGTCTTCTACCAATAAGACCCTACCATGAAAATGGTCTTGGCCTCGCAGCTCATCTGCTCGAGCTATTTTGCGCTCAATTTCGAATGCACCTGGTTCACCCAATACAATGTTGAAAGAGAATTTTGAGCCACCCTGCAACTCACTCGATACATCAATGCCACCTCCCATCAATTCGATCAATTCTTTGGAGATTCCAAGGCCCAGAACTGTTCCACCGTACTTTCGGGTCATAGACAAGTCCGCCTGAGTAAACGGCTCAAAAAGTGTATCCATAGCCTCCGGATCGATTCCAATACCCGTGTCCATTATCTCAAAATGGTAGCGGATAAGTTCGTCTTCCCTAACCAGGTGGGTCAGAGCAACGGAGACCTCGCCCTCCTCAGTGAATTTCACGGCATTGCCAAGTAAATTTCCAATGATCTGGCGAAAGCGTATTGGATCTCCTGATACCCAATCAGGTGCAGTGTCATCCCAAGAGAATGAAAATTTTAATCCCTTCTTCTTGGCACGACCTGCCATAAGAGAAGCGATTTCCTCCACAGTCTCTTTAAATAGAAAAGCGGTCCTCTCAAGTTTCAGGCCTCCTTAGTTGCTTTTTGAAAAATCCAACAAATCGTTGAGTAGACGAAGTAAGGTTTCAGCAGAGCGATTTGCTGTATCCAGGTAATCCCTCTGCATTTTGTCTAGCTCAGAATCCGTCACCAAATCGAGCATCCCTAGAATACCATTCATGGATGTCCGAATCTCACGGCTCACAATAGCGAGAAAATCCGACTTCGCCTTACTGGCAGCTTCAACTTCTCCAAGTGCAACCTTAAGCTCTTGTTCTGTTTCTTCATGCTTCTCCATTTCTTTAACCAGTTCCACGTTTAGCTCTTCCGCTTTGGTATTCTACTTTTGCAAGGTTTCAGCCAGCTCGAAGTTGGTCAGCTCGAGAGAAATGGATTGAGTCACGTTGGCCCGTAGTCGGTGCGATAAGGCGGTTCCGAAACCAATGAAAGCCATAACGGTGGTTCCAAGAAATATATTTTCCATTCCACCCTTGGAATAAAAAAACCAGGAAAGTGGCAGCAAAATGATGGTAATGAAAATGGGATACGTCTTCGGGACGTATGCCAGGGAAGAAATGGCCACACAGGCAATGCCCGCTGTTACAAATGCATAAACGATAAAGAAAGATTCATTGACCGGATTGTAGAAAAACAAAAGTGCCGAAGACCAAGTCAGTGCACTGAATGAACCCAGTAACCAGAATTGTTTTACATGTGAAACACAATCCCCGCGTTGCTCATCTGACAGCTTCAGGAAGCTGCGAATATGGAAAACCCGGATAAGCTGAAGACCGCAGACTGCAACCACCCATACGCTAGGCCAAAAGTAGGGCACCGAACGAGTAAGTATCCACCAGAATCCTCCCCAATTACCATCATGGCATAGAGCGAGATCTCACTATTTAGAAACAGCAACTCAACCAACCTGCGTTCAGCTTTATCCACAATGCTACCTTGCCTGGACTGAGGATTGTCCTGATTGATTGCGAGGGACATGGTTGGAGTCGTGATGAAGAGTGGTTAGGGAAAAGCCTCCCTCACCAACTCAGAACATAGCCACGATGGCTCGGAAACTCCGAAAAAGTCATTAAGTAGAAGAGGGAGAAAGAGATAAGATAAAATTTCTAGCCTGAATCCCCTAAAACGTAGTCTCTCAACTCAACCTTAAAGCTTCCAACGCTCACCGAACTCGACATTTTAACGATCAATTTATGATTATCGTCGGAAAACCATAGGTCCATACTCGAATCCTTACTCTTACTGAACACACCACCCAAGTCCTTAATATCGGGCCTAACACGCACGCAATCGAAGCGACCAGCCTTCACTTTTACCTTTTCACGCTCCATGACCCTAATATCCGAGACAACGGTTTTCTTACCATCGGTTACAGGTATTTTGATATGTTCTCCAAGAACGAATTCCTTCAACCGGTAGGCGAAAAGTACTGAGAAAGGATCATGACTGAGTTCGTCGATCGCTACGGGAGGTAGCTTTTCACCATAATTGGAATATTGGGCTTCATTCTTATCCCAATCAAAGGTCACCTCAATCTCCCGTTTCCTTCCACCTTCCAGCTGATTTTTGGAGTAATGGAGAGACTTGGTGACGGTCGCATCGGTGGTACTCTCGATACGGTTCCTGACTCGATAAAACGTATCTGCCCATGAGGTTGTCCTGATGAGTAGAATAAATTTAAGATCACTGGACTCGTCGTCACCCACCGCTTCTACAAGCATCTCGGCTTCACCTACTTTAAGAAAGCCCCACTTGATGTCGTAGTTAAAATGATCGCCGACATTGAACGGACGATCCGTTTCCTCTTCAGCGAGAATCCACCCTGGTAGAAGCATCAACACCGTCAGCACCAACGGCAGCATACGAACTTTATCGTATCTGTAACGAAGTACTAATCGAGTGTTGTTATAAGGCATACGTAGCTTCGACTCTACTTTGCGAGTTGAGTTCCGTAGGGAATCCTCAATCCACTTTTACGGGGTTAAGATTCCAAACTTCTTTGGAATACTGATGAATAGTTCTATCTGAAGAAAATTTTCCTACGCGAGCAGTATTCATAATTGCCATACGAGCCCAGTTTTCCTGATTTCTATATGCAGCATCCACTTCTTCTTGCTTAGCTACATAGGACTTGTAGTCGGCCATCACCATAAAGGGATCTCCTCCGTCCAACAAGCTGTGTCTCAAAGAAGCCAATACACCCGGTTCATTGGGGGTGAAAGAATCACTGCCGAGCCAGTCAACGACGTTACGCAGTTCCTCGTTCCTATAGTAATAGTCGTAAGGATTGTAGCCAGTGGCACGCAGTGCTTCGACTTGTTCCACCGTCAGTCCAAAGATGAAGATGTTATCCTCGCCAACTTCTTCGAGAATCTCAACATTAGCTCCGTCGAGCGTCCCGATGGTCAAAGAGCCATTAAGAGCCAGTTTCATATTGCCGGTACCGGATGCTTCCTTACCTGCTGTTGAAATCTGTTCAGACAAATCAGCAGCAGGAATAATTTTCTCACTTAAAGAAACACCATAATTGGGGAGGAATACTACCTTGATCCGATCTCGAACCCGAGGGTCGTTATTGATGACCTCTCCTACTGAGTTGATGGCCTTAATGATGGTCTTTGCCAGATAGTACCCGGGTGCCGCTTTTGCTCCAAAGATAAACACTCGAGGTACCATATCATAATCAGGATCATGCAGGATACGGTAGTAAAGCGTGAGGATGTGCAGCAAATTCAGATGCTGTCGCTTGTATTCATGTAAGCGCTTGATTTGCACATCAAAAATGGCATCCGGATTCACAGTGATGTGGCAGAGGCGTCGAATAATCGCGGCTAACTCCACTTTATTCTCCCGTTTTATCTCCATGAAACGCTGCTGAAACTCAGTATCGTCAGCAAAGGGTCGCAACTTTTGCAACTTGTCGAGATCCAGCGGCCAATCATCGCCCACTTTCTCAGCGATCAAGCTGGAAAGCTTTGGATTACAAGCCAGTAACCAACGTCGTGGTGTAATCCCATTGGTCTTATTGTTGAATCGGTCGGGATACAGCTCGAAGAAATTTTTCAGTATGTTTTTCTTGAGAAGATCAGTATGCAAGGCAGCCACACCATTGGTACTATGGCTTCCAACAACGGAGAGGTGAGCCATGCGAATCATCTGCACATCTCCCTCTTCAACGATAGACAGGGCAGCCTTCATCTTATCGTCGTTGGGCCATTTGGCATCTACCTGAGTATCCAGAAACCACTGATTTATTTCGTAGATCAGTTGGAGGTGGCGAGGCAGCACTTTTTGCAGGAGAGGTACACTCCACTTTTCAAGGGCCTCAGGCAACAAGGTGTGATTGGTATAGCCGAATGTTTTTACAATGATATGGAGCGCCTTGTCCCACTCCAGTTTCTCTTCATCCAAAAGGATGCGCAGAAGCTCTACGATGGCGAGAGCCGGGTGAGTATCATTCAATTGAATTGCAGCTTTGTCACTGAATTCATCCCAGCCAGAATGGCTTAGTTTATACCGGCGAATAATATCCTGGAGAGAGCAGCAAACAAAGAAATACTGCTGAACAAGACGTAGCTCTTTTCCACTTTCAGAGGAGTCGTTTGGATAAAGAACCTTGGATATGGTTTCGCTGACTGCCTTATCCTGAACCGCTTCGACATAACCACCCTGATTAAAGGTATCCAAATCGAATTCTTCTGAAGACTTGGATGCCCACAATCTGAGAAAGTTTACTGTTCCAGCACCATAGCCACAGATAGGAATGTCATAGGGCACACCGATCATCACTTGAGGGTTGATCCATTCCTGATGTGGGTTCCCAAAAGAATCGAATTGTGTTTCTACCTGCCCGTAAAGACGCACTTCCATTGAGTACTCAGGCCGGACGACCTCCCATGGATTGGCAAACTGCAACCAGTTGTCCGGATGCTCCACTTGGTGGCCATTAACAAACTCCTGCCGGAATAGGCCATACTCATAGTGTATCCCGTAACCGATTGCTGGATAATCAAGGCTGGCTAGTGAATCGAGGAAACAAGCGGCCAGTCGGCCGAGGCCACCATTGCCAAGACCCATGTCAGGTTCTTCTTCGCGGATCTCGTCCAGGTTATAGCCAAGGTCACTCAGAGCCTTGCGTGCCTCATCTTCGAGACCGGTGTTGAATAGATTGTTATTCAGCAATCTCCCCATCAAGTACTCCAGAGAAAGGTAATACACGCGGCGCGCGTCTTCCTCATAGTGCTTTTCCTGCGTCGCAATCATGCGCTCCAGGATGCGGTCCCGAACGGCCATACAGGTCGACACCCAATAGTCTCGAGCACCTGCACTTCCCAGATCTCGGGCAAGCGTGAATTTAAGATGGTTCAGGATGGAGGTTTTCATTCCCTCCACTGAATCCTCAGTATTAAAGTGGAATCCGTTGGTGCCCTTTGTGGCCTTTTTAGAGGAGCTAACACTCATAGTCGTAGTTGCTGGTTAGTCTTTTCGATTCTCATTAGTTGTGAGATTCGGGGCTCAATCTCCTTTTGTAGAGAGGGTTTTAATAAGGAGGCGGATCACGATGACGAGCACCAAAACACAAAAATTCATGCAAATTTTTCATACTTTTTATGATCAAAAGCCTCAAAACGGGCATTATTTCATGAAACGGCGGTCCAGCTCATTTCTCCCCATCTCAAAATAGGTAGGCTTTCCCAAGGGGCTGATGAGAGGGTTTTTGCACTGAAATAGCTGAGAAACCAAGGATACCATTTCTCTCTCGCTGACAGAATCATCGAGCCGGACCGCCTTAGCACAGGCGAGTCGGGCAATTTGATCAAATGCCTCCACCGGCTTATCCTTCCTCATTTTGCCGTCTTTCATAAGCCCCACCAAATCAAGGATTAGGCTTTCCTCTTCTTCGGGCGTGGTCCAAACCGGGACAGCTTCAATGCGAAAGAAATTACGCCCAAATTCTGAAAGTCGAAACCCACTGCTATTTAGAAATTCGAGATGATCCAACAAATGACTGGATCCAAGTGCATCCAACTCAACTGGCACGGGAAGTAGCAGCTGTTGGGCAGGCACTTTCTGATTCAAATATTGCTGCTCCAATTTCTCATATAAAATTCGTTGGTGGGCAGAGCGGCGATCCAGCACCACAATTCCTTGTTTCGAGTCGAAAACAGCAAGTCCCCGTTGCACATGGCCGACAAACTTCCATCCCGTATCCCAATTTGGCTCACTCTCATCTGCTTGAGGTGTTGCACGAGTCGCAGGGCTAGGACGAGCCAGTGCTTTCCCAGAACTTACGGCCACCTTGGGAGTCGGGCTTACTGATACCGGTGCGGCAGATACAACAGGGCGAGCTTGGGGTTTGGAGCTTGGTAGATTCTCCTCCGGTTGGCTCCCCTTCACTTCATCCGGCTTGCTGGCCGCTGTTTCCTCACGCAAATGCTCAAGCAAACACCTGATAATAAACCCTCGGACCCGAGCTGCTTCGCGAAAACGAATCTCACGCTTTGCCGGGTGCACATTTACATCTATGGCCCCGGGATCCAAATCCAGAAAAAGAAAGGCAATCGGGTAGCGACCTCGGGGTAGATAAGCATGGTAGGCTTCCACCAATGACTGGTTGAGCGTCGGACTGGTAACCGGGCGTTGGTTAACAATCGTGATCATTTCATGACGCGTCGAACGTCCCCTTCCCGGAACACTGATCAGTCCGTGGGCTTTATAATCAGGCTCCTCCATTTCCACCGGAATAAGCCCATCTGAAATGTTGCTTCCGAATATTTCGCGTACCCGTTCTTTCAAGGAGGGGCAAGCGGGCGAATTAAATAACAGACGTCCGTTTTCCAATAGAGTGAAGCCCGTGTTGGGATTAGCGATCGCGTATACGCGTACCAATTGAATGATATGAGCTGCCTCAGTGGCATCAGCCTTCAAAAATTTCCGCCGCGCAGGAACAGAGTTAAATAAGTGCGATACTTCCATGCGGCTTCCCACTGGCATTCCGCAGTCCTTCACGTGAATCAATTTGCCTCCATTGATCATCACTTCCGTTCCCACTTCATTCTCTTCGGTACGCGACCTGAGCTGAAAGCGCGACACGCTGGCAATCGATGGCAAAGCCTCACCGCGAAACCCATACGATGCTATCTGCATTAAATCATCGGCTTGCCGAATCTTACTCGTCGCATGTCGCTCAATGGAAAGGATAGCTTGGTCATGCGTCATGCCGCAGCCATTATCCTCAATGCGAATGTAAGATCGCCCCCCATTTTTGAACTCTACTTCGACACGAGTAGCCCCGGCATCTAGACTATTTTCCAACAACTCTTTAACCACTGCAGCAGGGCGCTCAATCACTTCGCCAGCGGCGATCTGATTGGCAACTTTGTCAGGCAGTACTCGAATTTCGGACATAAAAAATCAGTGTGCGTGATGCGCAGTGGAAGCGAAAGCATTTTCCTAGGGTATGAATTGATTTTAAAGGATCACCCTAGATTTCACATCAGGTAAAAAACTAGGTTTAGGAAAGAGAGTGGACAATTGACAGAAAAGTTTTTGAGTAGGCCGTATTGTTTCTGGCTAATCCCTTAAAAGCCATCTAAGCAGTTCCCCCATGCACGAAGATGTTTCACACTCTCTCCCCGACCAACTACCCGGTATACAGGTAGCTTTTGCTCTCAAACAATGTTTGGGAAAGAAGGACCTTTTAATCACGCTCCTAAATAAATTTTGGGAAGACTATAAAGACAGCTCGACTCAACTTGAACACGATAGCCACGATTCGGATACAGCTGAAAAGCTGCTGCACGATTTACAAGGTGCTGCAACCAACCTTGGGCTCAGCGATTTAGGCTGTTCCTTTCAGCTACTGCGCGATAGCTTGAAAAGCGTAGGTAATCTGTCTGACGAAGAGCGAAACCAATTCCATATGGAGCTTGAAAAAGTAGGTAGCTCCATAAAGACATTGGACAGCACTATTCAAAGCTGACTGTATAGACAGTCCACGTTTTGCTTACATTTAAGATGCCGTAGGCATCATAGTCTGGTTCATTATGCCCAATCATCTGGTCAACGAAAAGAGTCTCTATCTACTGCAACATGCCAACAATCCAGTAGACTGGTATCCTTGGGGAGAAGAGGCATTCGCCAAAGCCAAGGCAGAGGATAAACCCTTGCTCATCAGCATCGGATATTCCTCCTGTCACTGGTGTCATGTCATGGAACATGAGTCCTTCGAAGACGAGTACATCGCTGGTCTGATGAATGAGCATTTTGTCTGCATCAAAGTAGACCGGGAAGAGCGACCCGACGTAGATCAGATCTATATGGAAGCGGTCCAGATGATCGCCCAACATGGCGGCTGGCCGTTGAATGTGTTTTGCCTGTCCGATGGGCGTCCCTTTTTTGGCGGAACTTACTTTCCCCCCGAAGACCGAGGAAACGGCATGGTTCCCTGGCCTCAGGTTTTGATCCGTGTCATCGATTTCTATAAAAAGAATCGGGAACAGCTGGAAGAAAACGCAGATAGCATCATTAAAAATCTGATGGCCTCCAACGCACCGGCTGAACCGACCAATGCGACCATCGACCGGACGACCTTGGAGCAGGCAGCTCAGGAGTTCGCCAAACGTCATGACGACCAGCTTGGTGGGTTCGGCCAGGCCCCAAAATTTCCACCCTCCATGGCCCTCAACTTTTTGCTTCAGGCACGGAACAGCCTGCAAGAGTCAGCCAAGAAAGCACCGGACCAACAGGAAGTGGTTCAACGCATCGATGAGGTCATCGACACCACGCTAACCGCAATGGCGCACGGTGGCTTGTATGACCAAATCGGAGGCGGCTTTTCTCGCTACAGTGTGGACCGTTATTGGCTTATCCCGCACTTCGAAAAGATGCTCTACGACAATGGACTCTTGCTGGACATCTACGCCAAGGCTTACACAACCTACCGCAAACCGCTTTTTAAAGCGATTGTAGAAGAAACCGCACGCTGGGCGCAGAGGGAAATGCGCAATCCTGATGGAGCGTTTTACTCGGCATTCGATGCAGATAGCGAAGGCGAAGAAGGAAAATTTTACGTGTGGAAACCCGACGAGATCAAAGCAGCGCTTGGGGAAGAGGCCGCAACTGAATTCTGTAACGTCTACAATATCACGGACGCAGGCAATTTTGAGCATGGGTTTTCCAATCCAGCACTCACCGAGAATGACATCGCAATTCGCGAGTCTCTAAGTGAAGCGCGCGAGAAACTCTACGAGCACCGCAGTAATCGCATTTGGCCCGGCCTGGATAAAAAGCAACTCACATCTTGGAACAGCTTGATGATTCGTGGTCTCGCTGAGGCGGGTTTTGCATTGGACCGCAAAGACCTTTTCGACACCGCAAAAGAAATCGCAGACTTTATTTGGGACCAGGTGAGGACAGAAGATAATCGCCTAAAATCTGTCTACTACAGCGAAGCCCAGCTAAATGGGTACCTGGATGACTATGCCTACTATGCAGAAGCACTCATCAGCATCATTGCGTATGTAGACTTCCACTACTCAGGTGAATCAAAGGTTTACCTCGAGCGCTGCGAAACCATAGCCAAAAGCGTTATGGAACACTTCTCGGACGGCAGTTCTGTGGGTTACTATTTCACATCAAATGACCATGAATCTCTGATTGCTCGAAAAAAGGAATGGTGGGACAACGCCACCCCATCCGGCAATGCATCTATGTTGCAGGTGCTTACCACTCTCTACTTCATCACCGTGGATTCCACTTACGAGGAAGCCATGAGGGAACTCCGACAAGGCTACACCGGGCTCATTGCTCGCAACCCGCATGGAGTGCCTCACGCATTGAGCGCACTCATGGCCGAACAAAATGGCATTGAAGTGATTAAAGCCAAGGACGTCGACAACCTCGACAAACTGCCCGATGAATTGCGTAAACTACCCTGGAGTCGCCGCATAACCATGATCACCGATGCCGAAAACCAGCCGTCCGGTTACCAACGCTGTATTGGTTCCATGTGCCTACAATCGGTAAGCGATCCGGCGAAGCTTTATAACTAGTTTCGATCAGCCTCGATTATCTTCGAGGACTCCGCATCAGGATCTGCGTATGAGCCCGTGAATACTTCACCGGTACTTATCGTTTCCGGATCCATGGCTTCTTGAGGAATTCGTGCAATGGTTTCCAGAACAATGGGAATGGCCTGGGCAGCAATTCGCTGCACGCTCGATTGCATTTCTTCGAAGCTGAACGGGCGAACGCCAACCGCGGGATTCGCAATGGAGCAAATGGATGCCCAACGAATTCCAAGCTGCCGCGCATACTCGGTACAAGTACCCGTATGAAGACTGGTAATTTCTCCTCCAAGAATGCGCATGGCCCGTATTTCAGCAGCCGTTTCAAAGCGCCCAGGATTGTTTTGAAAGAATACCCCATGCTCCCATAACTTGCCCGTGTAGCCAGGCTGAGCTTTGCGCGCTTCATCGATAAGCAGTCCCCGCAAAGAAGGGCTAAACGGGTGAGCAAAACTGGCAAATACGCCTGGGCGCTCAATTCCCGCAAAGTCTAAAATATTCTGAGGTCGCTGATTTTCCATGATCATAAAGTCATCAATTATAACCAGATCATCGTAGTCCCAATCGGTCCGAATCGCTCCCGAGCTTGCTCCGCCTAACGCATGAGTTACGCCAGCTTTGTAGAGCGAATACCAGGTTCGCACATGCACATTGCCGTCGTTCTCTCCTGGAACTTTGGTTTCAAAACCATACATCCGGACATAATAGAAAGGCACACCCTTGTATCGCATCTTATAGAGCTTCGGCCCTAAGCCCACCGGTGTCTCGACCTGGATATAGCCTTCCTCTTCGACCAAACCATTACCAAATTTTTCAGGGGCGCCAAAGGAAGTGCCTCCTACTACAGCAATAAAGATCTTTTCTTCTTCGGCTGAGTTCAAAGTAGGTAAACAAACACCTAGGAGAAACAGGAAGCATGATAAACGGATTGGATAAATAGTCATGATAGCTGGGGAGCTTATTATGGACACCCAGGCGTGGGAATATTAATCGAACGCCTGGACCTCCTTTGTAACAAAGGGGTGGCTCTCGACTAAAGTTTGAATCGCACTAGGACCTCGTCACCGAAGGGTCAGTTCCAAGAGTGCCCTTGAATAATACAAGTGATCGTTGCTCCTTTATCCGTTCAAGAGAGGCTTGGGCATCAGCAAGCCGCTGAGCCATATTCAGACGCTCACACTCTTCCTGATAACCAGGCTTTGAGAGAAATCCTTGGATGCTGGATACATAGCGCTTGGCCAATTTCACACTGACCTCGTGTCGAGTAATCAATCGTTCCTGGTACCAGTCACTTTCGTAGCAATTTTCTGCGGAGAAGAGCTCTCGAATTTCAGGATCGGCCAAGGTCTTTCCTTCATAGCTTCCCTCTGCCATGATATGGAGGAGCGCCTTCAATGGTGGGCAGGCATCCTCGATTGAACCATCTTCAAAATACAATTTTGCGACCCGTTTTTGGGTTTCGACGATATTGTTGATACCATCCACATAGACATCCATACCTTGCAGCTCTGGCTTGAGCATGTCTTCAGTAAACAAGGTAGAAGGATTACTTAGAATTCGTCCGCAGAATGTATGAACAAACTTCTTGGTGATGCGATATCCAAGCCGACTACCTGGAATCTGAGTCCCCTCGTGCTCGAAGTCTTCCACCTTTTCAAGAAAACGATTTTCAATGAGGAAATTCACGTCTTGCTCTTCGGGAGTCATTCGACACCAGATCTCGGGAACCAAAAGGCTTATGTCATGATCCACACGATACTTTGGCCCGATCCAGCCAGCAGCTGAAGAAAAGCAACCGTACCCAGATATTAAGTACGACACTAGAGAATTGTTTAAATCAACAATGGGAGGAAGTGCGTTGAACGGGCCCTTGGTCAAGGCACCTTCAGATCCAGCACCCGTAGTCGATGGTGATTTCCCCGTCAAACTGGCGATAAAATCCATAAACAACTCAGGCAATTCCTGGTAATGAAGAGGATTGAACACACAAAGTGGGCGAATGCCTGCTTCAGGGTCGGGAGGATTGTTACGTCGACCCGTGAGAACCGCATTCACTGGGAAAGGTACTTTCTTCTCAAGCGAAATACGTCTGAAGAATCGGGCGCCAATATGAGCCAGGTACATATTATGTGGATTCTCTAAATTTGGGCGTGTTTGAAGGTACCGTGGATTCTTGGTTGGCTTTCCATCGACTATGCGAGGATTCGCAGTGCAAACCAGATAATCAGGTCCGTCCTCATCTTCCACAAATTGGCGAATCAGATCCTTCATCGGCTCAGTAAACTGATCGAAGCGAATGGCATCGCGCATAATTTCCTTACCCTGCTCACGAGTTAATGGCTCATAGTTGGAAAAGAAATTAGTCGATCCTGAGAAGTCCAACTCCGACTGTTTATCGTAACCTCGGACAATGGCGTCATCCGGTCGTTGGAAAAAGCGATACTCGCAGTTCCTGGTGAACTTAACGCCCGTGTGCTTAAATCGTGGATTCGTAGGAACCTCTCCCGAATTCGGAAGCGTGATGGATGCTGTGATATCATCTTCGCGTTGAATTTTCCGGGACGGATTGAAGTCTTTACGGAGCGAGAATGTGCGCCAGGCACCACTAGGCATAAATCCTACTCTCAAGTAGTGGGTAACCAGCTTTGTATCCCTGTATTTCAGCTCGTTGCCCGACATACCATTGATAATGTCTACACCGAAACGGGAACGCCAGTTGTCACCCCAATCAGGCTTCCACAAACGTTTTACGACAAAAACCAAATCACGGATATACCGGGGAATGGATTCGATGTATTTATTGTGTTCGTCTGTATAAGTTGAAGAAGGTGTAAACAATTTTACGACCGATCCGAGCGAACGTTCCGTGCTCAGGATGGGGCGACCTTTCTCCTTGTTACGGGAGCTATCTTTAAATCGCTGACCGTAGTCACGATCCATAATTTCTTCTACTTGATCGAAATCGCGTTCGAAGTTCGCCACGAAAACGGGTCCCGAAACCATAGCATCAGAGATAGGTTTTGAAATCTCCGATTTTCCTCCACCGGAAACGGTGCAAGGCTTATGGCAAAATGTACCTTCTGCAGTCGTACCAAAGAGACGCCAGCGACGGTCAGCAGCAGGGCGACCCATCTGAACTTTGTAGCCAGAGGGCAACACGTAGGTCGAGTTGGGGACTAGATGAATTTGCTGCGGCTTTCCGCCTTTCTCCCACTTGATGGTCTGATCGTGTAGCTCAATGTGCACATCTTCCGGTACGTATACAATATTTGAATACTTCTTATCGATTGCGTAGCCTTCGGGCTGCACATCCATAATATCGCCAAATTTATTAACCACATCCTCAAAGCTATGATCCACCTCCGGCATGTAATTACTGAGGTGAAACTCTTCACCCAGGTCGTAGCTGGGAAACGCCGTTGCACCGCCAGCATGCTCTTCCTCTACTTGACCATACAGGTTGGCTGCGTAGCTGATCTGCGTCTTCACTTCCTTTTTGCAGTAGCCGAAGTAGTTATCTGCGATAAGCGTAACCATCACACCTCGATGGTCTCGGCAGGTAACCTTGAAAGCACCACCGTCGTTGTAGAGTTCGTCTTCAGACTCCCAGCACATGCTGTCGCGCTTCTGTCTATCGGTTGCATCAGAAATGTTCGGAAGGCCAAGCTCCTTCTTGGTAACGCCCACTAAATGGGGTGCCAATATAACTGACCCCGTGTGGCCAGACCAATGTTCGATATCTAGCTGGGCATCATTATCAGGTAGATAAGGATCGCCTGCGTTTCCAAATATGGATTCCACGAAGTCTAAATTACTTACCAGATTACCCGGCGCAAAAAAGCGGGTTTCCATAGTGAGTTCTGGAACCGCTCCATCGACCTCTGGGCAAACGACAGGACGCAGCAGCAATGACACAAAGACTTCGGCCTGCTCATCCTGAGTGGAAGTAAATGGCAAGCGCATCAATTCCTTGGGCGGATTGAGAGCATGATTGAGGAGTCGCGCAAAAGCCTGAACAGGGACGGCTTTTTTATCCGCAGGAATAGGCAAACCTCCCTCAGCCACATGAAATACTCCCTGAGTAGTCCGACGATCTTTTGCCGGATTGTGTAACACACCGTTAATAGTCCGATAGGACGAGATGATGTCAGACTTAAAGACGTCGGAGTCCGGCGGCAGAGATAGAACCCGCGCAAGCCCATGGCGCTCAACCACCAAACTGTTGCTCGGAACAAAAGTGGTCTCATCTATATCTCCAGCGTGAGATCCCATATAGGATGCCAGAAAATCATGAATGCGTTGGTCGACCGGACACAGGTGGTCTTTCAGTAAACGGTTTTTCTCAACGAAGCTAGCTAGCAGAGATTCGCCAAGCCGGAGAAAGGGATAATCGGAAGTATCTCCGAAAGTCGGGAATCCACGAGCGGCGAGCTTGAGATTTACAAACTCAACCAAGTTAATGTCTTCATCTTCACGAGGCGATGTTTCTGGATCGAATCCAATGGCGTGTTTTAAAGAGTTCATTCAATACAAATCGATATAGACTGGAATGCCCCGCCAGATGAGTGGTGAGGCAATTAAGCAATTATACTTCTAACAGCATGTGGGCCTATGCAATGAGAAAACTAAAAGTCATCTGGCCTGACCAGAAGGTGCCGTATTTATAAATCCCTTTAATAACCCCTAAGCCAGCTTCCCACGTAGGCGGACAATCTGGGATTTTACCTCATTGGGCCCCGGCATTCCAACCTTCTCACGAGCTTCCAGGGCTTTAACCACATCAAAACAATCCACCCAATCAGCCTCAAAGTGTTCATCCACCCCTTGGACATCCTGGAGAGACAACTCGTTGAGCGGCAAAGATTTCTCTTCTGCCAAAGCGACCAAGGCCCCAATAATATGGTGAGCATTTCGGAACGGAACTCCCTTTTGGACTAGATAATCAACCACGTCGGTAGCCAGCAGAGCAGGGTCAGCCACTGCTTCAGCACACTTATCATGAATCATTTCCATACCGGAAACGACTCCTTCAACGACTTGAAGAGAAATGAGTGATTGCTCAAGTGCATCAAACACAGGCGGCTTGTCCTCTTGAAGATCCCGATTGTAGGTAAGCGGCAAGCCCTTGACCATGGTAAGCAAGGTTTGGAGGTCTCCCACGACACGGCCCGATTTGCCCCGGACTAATTCCATGGCATCCGGATTCTTCTTCTGCGGCATAAGAGAAGACCCAGTGCAAAAGTTCTGCGGCAAGTCGACAAAGCCAAATTCAGAGCTGCACCAGAGGATGAGATCCTCGGCCAATCTGGATAAATGGATCCCAACAACCGAGCAGGCGTATGTGAAATCCAGGTGCACATCCCGGTCGCTTACGGCATCCATGCTGTTCTGTGTGACCCGGACGTGTCCGTCTTGGTCCACAAATCCTAGTTTCTGGGCTGAACTTTCCCGATCGATCGGCAAGGTTGTCCCTGCAATGGCACCGGAGCCTAGAGGGCACCAATTGGCCTGGTCTTGAACGGCTGCAACCCGGATAAGATCGCGACTGATCATTTCTGCGTAGGCCAACAAATGGTGAGCGACACTCACAGGTTGGGCGCGCTGGAGGTGGGTATATCCAGGTATGTAAATCTGCTGATTCTTTTCAGCCTGATCCAACAAGGCGGAGAGTACAGCTTCCAAGGCGGATTGCAGTTCGCTACAAGCTGCTTTGAAAAAGAGCCGCATGTCGGTGGCAACCTGGTCATTCCTAGACCGTGCAGTATGTAATTTCGCCGCCTCGGGTACCCGCTCAGTGAGCACTTGCTCAATGTTCATGTGCACGTCTTCCAGAGACATGTCCCAGGCAAATTCTCCTGATTCAATCTCGCTACGGAGTGTAGCCAATCCGGTATGGATGGCTTCCTTCTCGGAAGCGCTCAAAATTCCGACTTCCTCAAGCATAGCAGAGTGAGCTTCGCTGCATTGAAGGTCGAACAAAGCAAGCCGCTGGTCGAACGACACGGACTCACTGAAACGCAACATGAGCTCAGCCGGTCCCTTAGAAAACCGGCCACCCCAGGTTGCCTGCTTGGATGACTTACTCATAATCGACGAAGACAAAACGAATACAGCCCCGAATTACAATGGTTAATATGGATCTAATAGTCTTCTGAAATAGCGAAATTAACGCCTGTTATCCCTGCGACGGAGCAGGCATCCATAACTTTGATGATCATTTGATGGGTGGTGCTATCGCTGGGAGCTATGATTACCAGGGCTTCTAACTTGTTGGCATCGCTGGCCTCCTTGAAGCGAGTGAGCATACCAACCAGCTCTAGAAAACGTGACGAAGTGGGTGCATCGTAGGCAAACTCGTTCACGATCACCTGGCCATCATCCCCAATCTCAATGATTTGCTCATCGGGCATGTCCACAGGTTCTGATTGCTCGACTACGCCAGGCAGTTGAAAAGAAATATCAGCTTCCTGCTTATCCAGAGTCGAAGTAACGAGGTAGTACATGAGCAACAGGAAAACCACGTCGATCATTGGGGCGATCGGGATTGATGACTTGGGTTCCGGCTTTTTCTTCAAACGCGCCATGTTATTCCGAAGCTTGAAAGGTTGCGTAGATGACTTCGTAGGCTCCCATCTCAGCACAGGCCTCCAGGATTTTCTTGATTTCAGCAAAGGGGGTCGCCTTGTCGGCGCGAACGAAGATCTGGAGGTTTGGGTTGTCTTTGATCTTTCCACCGATCCGCGTTTTCAGATCCTCCATCGTGATACTCGATGGCCCTAGATAGAGTGATCCATCTGTCTTAACGGAAATGATACCACGGTCCGACACATCATCAGGCACTTCGCTGGCATGCGACTCGGGTAGCTCTTTAACTGCATCCGGTTTCTCTGCCTGGGAGAGTGAGCTGACGCACATGAAAAACACCAACAACAGGAAAACCATATCGATCATGGGAGCCATTTGGAACTCCTCTTCCGGTTGCTGACGTTTCCTGCGTTTAATCATAGAGAACCCAATACAGAACCTAAAGCTGAGGGTGTAAGCCATTCTTGTCAAAACGGATGCATCTCAAATATTAAAGTGGCCCATTCCCCAATTTATCCCGTAAGCCTGTTAGATCTTTAATACGATTTCGTTTCGTATTCAGTTGTACGCGCAGAGCGATGTATGCAAATGCCCAAAACAAAACCATAAGAGGCCAAATCCAAATGGGTTTGCTATCGTGGTGAAGTGCAAAGGTAACCACACCGATAACTATCATAAACAACCAGTAGAGCAAGTTTGCCCTTTTGACCCATCGGACGTAGGACTCAAGACGGTAAATAGATAAGTCGACCGTTCCAACAAGTGAGCGGTCAAAGTCTAATGCTTGTTTTTTGCTGCGCTGCCTATGGATTAACAAATAGGCTGATAATAGCAAAAGCCCAGCCCCCATCGGCAGCTGATGATAATCATGAGGCTCCAAGATCGGTTCGGAAATGATCATGATTCCCAAGATCGCAACCATGATGATATAGAACCATTCCTCATACGCAAAAAAGCGACTCATCTCACGGTCTGACGCTTCAAGTCGTTCCCGTAGCACATCAGCGTCGATCGTAAATACCGGCTTTTCCTCCTGTGATTTCCAGATTACTTGCAAGTCTTCAAATTTCATGATGCTCGTCTTCCATTTGATTTATTCTATCCGTAAGTGATTTCTTGATACGGCTTATTTTGACCCCCACATTGCTCTCCGTAATACCGAGAATACTCGCCATCTCCTTATAGCTATATCCATCTAAGAGAAGGAGGGTCAGAGAACGGTCGATCGAGCTTAGCTGGTTGATTTGCTCGTACAACCAAGTTAGGCGTGAGTTTTCCTTTTCCGGATTGAGAGACAGAAACGTCTGCTCATTCTTATAGGCCCCCTTCCCTTTCCGTCGGCGGGATTCTTTTTTCGTCCAGGACATAGAACAAAACAACGCCACCCGGCAGATCCAGGTTGTCTCGGAAGACTTCCCTTTAAACTTGGGTATCGAGAACCAGAGCTGAGCCGCTATCTACTGAAACAGATCTTCCTGGTCCGTTGCATTGGAGGCGTAGGCGCGTACCACTTTGTAGATGAGCCCTTTATGGTCGTTCATCCATGCAGCAAATACGCGTTCTTGTTCCTGTCGCTTCATTCGTTTCAATCCTGTTTACCCTATTAGTAAGCTGGACAGAACGATTTCTTACACGACCGGCGATTTTTTTGTATTTCAGGCCAACCGCAGGCTTAATCGGAATCGCGTCTTTCCTTCATCGCTCGAAACCAGATTCAGCGACTCGACTTCGGGTATAGTGACGACATCCAGGCCTTCGTAAACGGTCAGCTTGTCTACGCAGGTACCAACGCTTTTCGAACACGCGACTACCGCTACCTGGGAACCATCGGGGTTTTCGACTCCCTTTACCTCAACCTCAAAGAAGGCGACAACGAAGTCCTGTTCACCCTAAAGGAAGGTTTCGGTGGCTGGGGAATGAAAGCGAAAGTAGACGACCAGAGTGGGCTCCATCTCAAGTAAGTAAGCTTTAGATCTAAGAAGTCATGGGGAGGGGGTAGATATTCCGATCCCTTCTGAGAAAATCGAGAGAACGGAAAAGAAACCTTCTGCCCTCATCTTTAATCAATCCGTTTAATGCTTACTTTAACGCCACTTCCGGGTCCGGATCGTCCGCGGCTTCAAAGAAGCCAATAAACATTTCATCCCAGGATTGCTCGCCAAAGACCACGCGTTGGGTTGGGTCAGGATTGTTGGGGTTGCCAACCGAATTATCAAATGAACCCGTTACCACCAGCCAAGAACCTGCCGGTACGCGAAGCGGTTCTTTCAAATAGTATGATAGCTGCCACTGGAAATCGTACCGCGGTACGTGGAGCAAGGTCTTGCGTTTTCCATCAGGGGTTAGGAGCTCATACCGCATCCATTTACCGCGGAAATGCATATGAGGGAACAATCCGTAGATCGTCGATGGCTTCTTAAATGCATAGGTAGCCATGTGGCGGGCATCGGACTCGCCCGGAGGAATATCCAGGTCAGTATCGATGGCCTGCCGTGTTTCACCATTCCGCTCCTGTGGACCATCAGCCAGGTAGAAAGCCATCTCGGTCATGTCCGACTCTGGCTCCCCGGTGGTAGTATAATGGATTTCCAGAGTCAGCGTCGAATTAGCCGGTAGACGCTTGGCAACGCCCTCCGGGTATTTCAGAGAATCGGCACCCGGTGCCCACCCGTAGAAGAACTGCCCCAGCCTGCCGCCGTCTCTCGGTGCACCTGGCCAATTCACGTAAAGAATGACGTGATGGACCACCGTCAGATTCCCGGGTTTCACATCCATACCGTTGAGCCACACATCTTCGTTGAATGGATTCTTCACCTCAATGTAGCGGTAGGGCTCAATCCCGGTTGCTTTAACCTGTTGGACTTCTGGAAGCTTAATAACTGCATCCGGTTTCCCAAGACGCCAATAGGGCGTTTCAGGTAGCGGATCGGTCAACGGATCGTGCCCTTCACTCTTGGGGCTACCGGCCTTGATCCAGCTGAGCAGGGTATGCTCCTCTTCACGGGTCAGGTTCTGTTCACCGATAAAATTTCCGTACTTGGGATGAGGATCCCAAGGAGGCATGCGCCGGGTCAACAGCACCTCCTCCATCATGGCGGAGTAATTGGATACCCGACTATGACTGGTCATACTCCAGGGCCCAATCGCGCCAGGCTGATGACACTCCACGCAATTCTTCTTCAATATCGGCGCAACCTGAGCCGCGTAGTCGGGTGCGTCATCCGATGTGCTGACTTTCGGATAGGAAATAATACACCCGACCGACCGCGTTCGTGGAGTTGTGATCTCGTCACCAGCCAGCAGTTGATCCATTGCATCCTTCAAATAGTGTTTGGTCGCCTTGGGTTTTTCGGCTCCTTCACTGAGCTGATCATTGATAGCACCGCGGTAAACAGGCTCCCAAGAAAAGGTATCAATCAAAATCACCTCAGCGGTGCGATTGACCCCGTAGGCATAAGCCACCGTCTGTTTAGTATCGAGCAGGTAGGTCATATCCCGAAGTCCCAATCGTCCGATCTCACGACGAATGTCTCGCGCCGATTCATCGGCATAGGAATTAACGATCCAGAATTCAATTCCCTGGGCAGCGTATTCTCGCTCGAGTTTCGTAAAGGTCTGAACGCTCTTCCGAGCAATCGGGCAACCCGTGCCAGTAAAGAACAGCGCCACTGCCTTTCCACGTGCACCATAGAGCTCAACGTTATTTTCCCGCGTATCGAGCAGGTTGAAGTTGGGCAACTCACGCGCTGTCAGGGACAGTCCGGATATAAACAGCAAAGCGCCTAGGGCGAATTTCTTAGATCTTGTATTCATAAAATAATCGAAGGGGCTAGAAACATAGTAACGCTGACCTAGGCCTTTGGTTACTGACTAAATATATAAACAAACAGATTCACACCCAAGCGGGTATAGAAAGCATGAGCATAGTCGCTGATCTCCTGACTATGGTAGTACCGAAAAACACGCCAATCCCCATTTGGCTCTTCGACCCAGGCAGGCATACCGGGTGTTTCACAATAAATCACATCACTGCGGCCATCTTCGCGCGTGGTGTCATAGCTCTCACCTCCGTAAGCAGCTTCACTCAGACGGTCCGATAATCCCTCCGCACCTTCACGCACTCGAAACCCAATGCGGGTGGTCCATTGACCAAACTCAGATTTCCCCCAACCCATGGCCATGATGGGCATTGCCATGACGGCGACCCGGTCATCCTCGCGCATGACCATTGTGGAATACGTTCCCTGCGGCCATTTCTCATTGATGATGAATTCGCGAATTGCTTCAGGTAATGGGGTGGCATCCGGCAAGCCGGCATAGTAGGACTTGAAAAACACATCGCTACGGGACAAGGGCTCGAACCGGCGTTCAGGATAAATTTGTTTGAAAGCAGCTTCCACCTCTGGACTGACTTCCCAGTCGGCGAAACTATGCATCTGACCGTGTCGCACATTGCCTCGGAGAAAAGACGCGTTGATGCCGGCATCCAGAAACAGAAAACCTCCACGCTCAATGAAGAGCCGTAAATTCTTCACTTCGCCTGAAGTCAATGTCCAGTCGGCTCGATCAGCAAAGTTTACGTAGATCACCGGGTGTTTAAAAATGACCTCATCCTCGAAAGATTCGATGTAGATGGGAAACGGGTCCACGTTCAGGGTAGTCCGTTCCCGAACCTCGGCGAGCAGGCTGGGCAATGCATCGGCATACTGACGCCGCATCATATCTCCCTGAACCAACTGCACAACCTTGAGATATGGCACATCCTTATTGGGAAGGGACGGTTCTGCTTTTTCGCCTTCCGCTTCCACGACCGCGTGCATCGTTGGCAGAAGCATATGGCCAAGGGCCAGAATAAGAATGTATTTAAATGTTTGCATCACAGTTGGACACCCAATCGCTTAAGCATCTGATCTTTTATGTAGAGGGCAAGCGGATGTTGTGGATCTTTGTCCACGACCGATTTCAAGAAATTGAGTTCCTCAGGATCGTTCATACCGATAAGATGCATGACCGCACGACGTTGGATCAACCAATCGCTATCCTCCATGGATAAGTGTAGGGTTTCTTTTACATCTGGCATACCACGTCGCACGAGTTCGTCCAAAGTCATCATTCGGATACGCGAATCTTCATCGATTAGAAAGTCAAACAACATGGGCTCAGCTTCCTTATCGTCATATCGACGCGTCAAACCAAGTGCAGTTTCCCGGACCTTGGAGTCACGAGCGAAGGCTAATTCTTCTATTATTTTTTCAGGCACCTTTTCACGACTGGATCGTAGAAAGTTTAGAACCTGAATACGCACCCGCTCCGATTTGTCCTGAGCCAACTCAAGGATGCGGCTGCTATCCGCTTTTATATCAGCATACCCTAGGTAAATTCGCAGGGCTTCCAAACGGTAGGTCGGATTGTCCGATTTCAGCAATTGATCCACCAGGCTTCGTACATCCGTCCCTAATACCGTGAGGTTCTTAATGAAGGTCGTTCCCTGCTCCTGGTTATAGCTCCCTGCCAAGACAGCTTGGGTGATCTTTTGAGCCATAGGGAAACCAGGATTCAATCGAAATATCGACAACTGAGCCTCGTTCACGACTTCCGCATTGTCATCTTCCAACAAGATTTCCAACCAAGGCATGGCGGAACCCGTAAGGTCAGTAGCCAACATGTTGGCAAAGAGCAGACGAATACTCTGGACTGAATCAATGACCAAACTCTCGGCCTGTTGGAGCACGGTGGTATGGCGATTGATGCGGGCAGAAAGGCGCAAGGCTTCGAGGCGCACCATATCATCCGTATCTCCCAATAGAGACGCGAGCACTGTCTCAGGAAGTTGAATACCCAAGTAGAAATAGTAATTCAACATGTTCCGTCGAACCACTACATCCTCATCGAGAAAAGCATTGATGAATCGTTGTCGAACCTGAAGAGGCAACGTTGGGCGAATTGGAATCAACTGGCTTCCTCGATTATACGAATTCCACAAGTTGATCAGCATAGCTAAACTCGAAGACACCATGCGACGAATCTCTGCATCCTCATCATTAAGTAACAGCATCATCGGTTCTACTGCATGGGGTGGCATGGAAGCCTGAATTTCAACTAGAGAAACCAACGCTGCCCGCCTCACTCGCACATGAGCATCGGATAAGCCTTTTACCACACCATTCAATGCACTGGGATCTTCATACTTACCCAGAAGCATGATGGATCCCACACGGGCATCTACATTGGCTGATTGCAAGTCAGTTAACGCACGGCTGATGGTTTCCTCATGCGTGAGCTGCGCATCCTCAGTGGCGGCTTCTTGTGCGTTCAGTGAAAAGGAAGCGAATAAACAGAAACTGCCCAGTAGATAAAAAATGATTCTAAACTTCGATGCCTTCATTTGAGTCCCAGGATCCGCCTGCGATACCATTCACTCAGAAGAAACAAAGCCAACACAATGAAATAGGGCCAACTGTGTGCCCAATAAATTCGCTGCTGAACCACCGGGATATGATCGGCGACAGGAATGTCTTTAATCGACTTCCAATCCCGGTATGAGATGTATTCACCACCACTCAGACGAGCGGCGTCTCTTAATAGAGATTCTTTAAAGGACGTGTCGGACAATTCCGGTCCTGTAGGTGATACGGCAAAAAAAGCATCCTGCTCCAGGAGCTCACCATCCTCATACTCCACTGAGTAGCGGACATGGAATTCTCCTGAATCAGCAGGCAGAAAATCGCCCTCATATTGACCCGGCAAAGTCAGAGATGGATTGAGCAACACATCCGCAGTCTCTCCGTTGGGTTTTTCAATAAAGGCAGATACACGAGCATTTGACTCGGCTCCAAAATCCTGTGCTCGGACCTTTAGATCAAGGTCGACCGAACTATCGAGAGACTGAACCGTCCCTTGCAATGGCATGTCCATACGTTCCTTACCACCACTGGCCAACCAAAACAGAAGCTGGCGCCAAAACAGTCCATGCTGCTCTACTCCCTTGTCCGACTCCATCCGCCAGCGCCAGGTATTCTCGGTGCCTAAATATGCAGTGCTCCCGGCCCCAAATGCTTGAACCACCAGAACGGGGGTGTTGCGACCCTTCGTTGCAGCAGAGGTTCGTCCTCCACGACTGACAGAGCTTCCTAAATAAACCGGCGTGTTCTCAGGCAGGAAGGGCCCAGGGCTTTGAAAAAGGGAACCTCCCTTATTTCCTGCAAATACAGGATCCATCTCCAATTCGAGATACCGTTTGTCCTTATACAAAACCACGTCGGCTTCTTTCACTGGCAACATGGAGGTTAGGACTTTCGGTGATTGGTCCATAGGTCCCAGCGCAAGCAGACCAGCTCCTCGCTTGGTTACCACGTTGCGCAAAGAATTCAGGACAGCCTCGCTGAGCAAATGTGTTAACCGCGTATCAATAATCAGTGCATCGTACTCAAAGTAAAATGACGGTTCTTGGGGAAGCTCGGTTAAAGGTACGGATTCCTCCTCGGCCGCTTTATTTTGCAGGTATGACTTCGGTCCGGTACGGATAAAGCTATCGAGTGAAAAGCCGGGATCATCTTTCAACGCTTGTTTAAGAAAGCGAAATTCCCAGTGCAGTTGAGATCCGAGGTAAAGCAAGCGGTACTCGTCTGGCTTTTTGATCTCCATGGTAGCAAAATCCACATCGGAAGCGGGATTGGTATCCTCCACCAATGGCTCCACCCGTAAGCGATAGGTACGCACCCCGGCGTATTCTGCACGGTCTTCGAAGTTTACGTCGCGCGTTTCTCCAGATTCGAGCTTAATGGTTTTTTCCTGCAGCAACTCACCCCCACGGAATAGCTGAACGGTTACCGGTTTATCCGTATTGAAATCATTCGTAACCTTGCCACTGACTTTAACGACCTCCCCAACTTCGGCTTCCAGTTGCGAATCGGTAAAGTGCACACTGATATCTCCGGGAGGAGCATTCTCTCCTATCCCGATGACTGAGATAGGGATACCGGCGTCACGATATTGCCGGGCGGCTTCGACTAAAAGGGTGCCTGCATTCTCATGTCCGTCGGAGATCAATAAAACTCCTCCCAAGGATCTGCCACGATCCTGGCTTTGTTTTAGCACCTGCATTAAAGCATCTCCGGGAGCACTTTGCCCCGCAGGTGTGAAAGCACCACCCAGGCGCCAAGGAAGAATCGATTCCTGAAATAAGTATGGATTAAGTGGGTACGTAGCGAGCGGACCATTAAAAAGATTTTCCGGGTTTTCAAATTCGATCATCTCTCGCAACACCGCCTCACGATTAAGAGCCCCTTCTGTATCCGGAGTGTCCATACTCCCAGACGTATCGGCGAGGACCACAAGCTCGAAGGCTTCCGGATCCGGATTTTCTCGGACAAAATAAGGATTCGCTAAGGCTAAGAATAAGGCCAGCAAAGCAGCACCCCTCAAACAAGCCAAAGCGATCCGGTAGCGGCTGGGAATCCAAGCCTGCAAACGCAATACACTCCACACCAAGGCTCCGGCAGCCAATAGAACCACCAGAAGAACTGCCCAGATCGGAAATGGAAAATCAAAATACATGAGTACTACGAGTTATTCGCTCCTTCCTCTGCCAATTGCTCGAAATATCGTTCCACTTGCGAACGATACTGCTCGGGCGGATCACTGGATTGTCTCAACATATCCAGTTGAAGCTCACGGATAGCCGACCGCAGTCGCTCCAGCAACACTTGACTTGCCTTACCTAGCAACTCGTCCGTTGCACGCACTTGACCAGACCAGTTTTCCGATTCTTCTTCGGTCTTTAATTCACCCGCAAATTCTCGTAACTCAGGGTCATCCAATTGGCTGGCGATATCAGAAAGGGTATTTCCTAACTGCCCTTGTAAGGCTCTTAGCCCTTGCTGCCCTTCTGGAGATTCACCCTCGGCCTGCATTTCCTGCAAAGACTCACGGGCCTCCTGTAGCTCTGCCAGGGCACGACGCATTGCGGCATCAGCCAGTTGCGGCATTTCTGAGGCGGTCTCTTCGATACTTTCTGAAAGATTGTCCATAGCTTGAGCCAACTCATCCTGAATAGGAAAGGCTCGGCCATAACGCCGGTAATGTATTGCGTTTTCAGCCCGGGACATCTGCCCTTCGAGATTTTCCTCATCGGCCTGCTCAGCGAGTTCCTCTAACCCAGAGGCGGCTTCAGGAAATTGCTCCCGTAGCTGATTGGCTACTTCACCGAGTCGTTCCTGCCATTCTTCAAAGGATTCAGAGATGCCTTCCTGCTGTTCCTTAAGGCCCGCTTGTTCTTCCTGGTTCAGTTCACCTTCGTCTGCCTGGCGGCTTTGGCTCGCCGCTTGACGTTGCTGAGCGGCTAATTGCTGCCCTTCACTTGCCAATCCTTCCATCATGGCTGCAGCAACCTGGTTAATGCCCTGTTCAAGTAAAGTTGCAGCGCTCATCAAACCTTGTTGAGCACGCTGACCATTTCCTTGAGCCATGGAAGGTTCTCCTTCCTGCAATTGACCGGCTCCTTGATTCATTTGCTCGGCTGCTTGATCCACTAGAGGAGCCGCTGGGGTTCCGGGCATCAAACGTTCAAGGCGGTCACGCATTTCCACAGCCTCACGAGAAAGTTCGGACTGCGCTTCTGCAAGTTCGGCCAACTCCTCGTCGGTCGGATTGCGGCGAGAGGCACGATCCATTTCCTCATTCAAATTATTTTGCTGATCAATGATCGAATTCAGGTCGTCCAATGCCTCCGGTAGTTCGGCAAATTGTGGAGCCTCACTCTGATTTTGATTTTGTGGATCTTGTGGTTGCCCTTGCGATTCGCTTTCTGACTCGGACTCGCTTTGGCTTTCGGAATTGCTTTGATTGCGGCTGAGTTCTGCTTCGAAAGAAACTAGTTCTGCAAGCGCCTGCTCCTCTGGCGCAATAGCGAGATCAGTCGCGTTACTGTTAATCATTGTCTCCGCCTTTTCCATAGCTTCTCGAGACCGAATAAGAAATTCCATCAAGTGTTCCTGCCCCTGTTGTGTAAGGATGGGGGCCGCCTGCACCATGACATTTTCTATAACGCCCCGCAATTCTGCCAGATCTGTTCCAATCTCCTGATTGGCAAACTGGTTTTCGTCGGGAGGTAATCCAAGCGCAGCGTAGGTATCGCGAATGATTCGTTTGAGCTCGATGACCAAGGCACGAACATCCACTTCCTCCGTTTCGCCTTCTCCATCCATGCCTTCGAGTTCGATCGGTTCTTTGTCGACTCTTATCTCAATAAAGAAGACTTCCGAACGAATGATGTTCGGCTCAGGCTCCTTATTATCCATGACGGTGGCCGAATAAGAAATCACATCCCCATCAAGCACTTCGAGTTCGAATAGATCCAAAGATTCAAACAGGTTGAGTTCAATCGGACCGGGTTCGCGATCAAGGTCACCCTGGTGTAATGCCAGAGATTGTTGGCGAGTTCCCGATATAGAAAGATTAAGGATCAAGGCATTCACCCCGAAGTCGTCCGCCACGAACAATTCAAGAGGTATCAAATCTTCTGGTTTAGCCGTCGTGTCTTTTCCTGGCTGGATCCATTCGACCACCGGCTTCTCGTCGGGTAGCACTTTAAGCTCTACCGTTTCTGTCTGAGCTCGGTGTCCGGTATTGTTGGACATGACAAAGCGAAGAGAAGATGATTCGTCAGGACGAATATCGAACCCGAAGGTACCCGAGTCATTTTTCATCAACGGCAATGCATCTTCACCAAATTCAACTGACAGTTCCTCGATCGATTCACCCGTCAGTTCGAATGAAAGCAACGTGCCTTCCAGCAACTCCAGGTCTTTGAGTGCGTCGTAAGACTCGGACTCGTAACCACTGTAGGCAGGTGGTTCGACGGAGAGCTGGAAGAGATCAATCACGGGAGGATCGTAGGCGAGCACCATGTACCAGGGAGAAGTCAACGATTGCGTCTCAACTCGAAATTGAAAGTCTTCCGAGACATCATAAAACACAAAATCCGATCGACCATCGCCGGCGGCATTCATCGGGAAACGCACCGTCTCCCCGTTTTCTTTAAACTCAATGATGCATTGCTGATCCCAGCGGGTAGGAACAGCTTCCGCCCGAAGGTCTTCATTGCGCGCAACTTCTAAAGGTTCTGGAGTTACTAAAAACCCAGTAGACTGTCCACGCACCCAATCGCCAAGCTGATACCGAAATTTCTGTGAGACATCAAAAAAGTGAGCAAATCCGAGTAACAAGACAGCCAACACGAAGATACCAGATAGTGGGAAAAAGCTGTAGCTGCGTGGAATCAATAACTTGTCCAAGTTATAATCGGCAGTCTGCTTATTCACCGATTGAACGAGCAGATTTTCCAAGGTAGATCGCTCTGCCTGCGGGACATGCGAAATTTCTACCGCAGCGTTGAGACTGTCCATTAATTCCGGATGTGCCTGTTCAACCTGTTTCGCCAAGTCGGCTAGCTGGACCTGATTACGTATAATTCGGATCAAGCCTATTGCCGTCACCGTCGCAGAAACCGAAATCGCAGCGAGGCTAAAGAAAAAAGCCGTGCTTTCTTTGAAAACAAACAGGTACTCCAATAACTGGAGCAAACAAAAGAGTAGCCCCATTCCTGCCAGGCAGGCACCCACCCAGGCTGCAATGCGAAGCAACAACAGCCGGTAAGCAATGGGCTTTAACTGTAGGACAGCGTTAGTCATTTCAGGCAGGATCGGCCTTCCCCAGGGCAGAGGGTTGAAGGGAGTCTTTCATTCCGGTAACAACAGACTCCAGGAAAAGACAAAGAAGGGCAATCATTAGCAGCCATGGCCACAATGGAGTTTCCACACCACCGGCCCCAGGCAAAGGCGCCGATGAAGAGGAAGCCTTAGCGTAAAGAGGCTTCTGGGATAGCAACGCCGGTAACCACTGCTCGGTATCCACACGGGCAGAGACCGATTCACTCGGGTTGACATTCACTTCTACAAACTTGCCTTCCAGCTCGAGGGCGCCAGGAGCCTCCACAGAATCACTCAGCCCAAATGCCTCTTCCATAAACAATTTGCTCCTCAGTCGATCCGTATCGAATCCTTCCTGAACCAGTTCACGTACCAGAGGCAAAAATGAGTTTCTCAAGGGTAGATCCGTCCAGCTTGGATCGAAGGCAAAGGTGGAAGCGTACGCGGTCCCCTGCCCGACTGCCAAACTGAGCAAAGCGGGTTCCCCATTCTCAAAGGCCATCAAAACCGTATCTTCCGAAGAAGCCTGTAATCGAACGTAACGGTATACGTTAACCAGGAACAGATCTTTACCAGCCCCGTCGCCAAATGTCTGAGCGAGACGACTTGAGGGGTTTATGTAATTTAAATGGTACGGTTGCTGACGCTCATTGGTATTCCCGGCAAGTCCCAGAAAGCGAGATTGCATAATATCATTGTTTTCGAGTGCCCGGAAGTGTTTGGGGAATCCTTCTCCAGGCAGTAACAATGCCGTTCGTCCTAGATTGAGGTAGGCCTTTAAATCCTCCCATTGCTCATCTCTCAAATAGGAGCCCGCAGCTGGAACAATAACCACATCGGCCTCTTCCAACAGACTGGCTTCAAAGAATCCTCGATCCAGAGCGGTCACTTCAAAGCGCACCCAATCGGTTTCCGACTCCACCTCCAATGCTGTCTGCAAAAAATAGAATGCATTGACCGCCTGCGGTTCATCGAGATTCGGGAGGAAGGCGTAGACCCTTACCACCGGTGGCGGAGCAACCCAAAAGTGCCAGACGTTATCACGATTATAGCTATCGGCTGGAATATTTGCGCTTAGAGCGATTGCCTCTTCCACATCAAGTAGAAAGGTGAGGTTGCCAGACTGGCCAGCAGGCAGGTTGATGGATTTCTCCTCAGAAATGCCTTCTCCGTTTAGGGTAACGTTTAGGGTTTCACCGTCCTCAGAAAAGTTCCGAAGTGATACTAATACTCGCGCCTGATTCTTCCCAACTGGCACCGTATTCACGTTTACAATACCTATGTTGGGACCCCTGCTGGCTGAAGGTGTGAGAAAGGCCATCTCGACATCCTCGGGCACTCCTGGCAGATCGCGTTGCCAATCAGTCTCCTGGAAATCGGAGACCAGGACAAGACGCTGCTTCGTCTCAGGTCGAAAAAGTCGAACCGCGGTATCAAGAGCAGTTCCCGGATTACCGGCGGTATATTCGGGTGTAATGCCTTGAAGAGTAGTCTCGAGGGAATCCCCATCGGTAGTTGGCGGAATCTGGGCAAGTACCCGATCTGCAAATACGACAAGACCTCGCTCCTGAGCATCGTCCTCAGTCATGTCACGTTGAACCGCATTGACAGCATCGGCCCATACCGATCCTCGGCTCATACTGGAGGAGGCGTCGACTACATAGATCGTTTGTTGGGAGGATCCACCGGCGGCAACCTCAGGTAAGGGCTCAACCCAAACCGGTTTGGCAAATGCCAGCACTATGCCCGCGTAGAGGCATAGTCGAAGGAGCAGGAGTAGCAAGTCACGGAGCTTACGCTTTTCTTTGCGAGGAAGCTGGGAGCGATGAATAAAACGAATAGAAGGAAACTTCAAATTCACTGCCAATTCCCGGTTGATAAGGTGCAACAGAATCGGCACTGCCAAGCCGGCGAGAGCGAAAAGAAAGAGACTGTTCGTAAAATTAAGCATCTACACAATCGACTCCCTATGGTGCAAATATTGGCTCAAAGCGCGGCCGAGATGGTCGGTGGTAAGCAAGGGCTTGTAATCGACCTGTGCCCGCCGAAAGCCTCCTTTAAGGTCACCCATAAATTGATCCATGGCTTGTTGATAATCTCCTCGCACAGCATCAGCAAAGGTCGTCACCTCCTGATTAGTTTCGGCATCGATGTATCGAATGGGATAACCATGTGGCAAATCCAGTTCGTCCGGATCGAGGATCTGCAAGGCCAAGCAATCGCAATGCTGGAAGCTTAAGTTTTGCAGCATGCGTGGAAGAGTGTCCTCTGCTTCCAACATGTCGGACAAGTAAACCACCAGTCCGCGACTCCGCATATGGTGGGTTATTGATTTGAGAAGCTTTTCGTGATTGGCACCTCCAGTAGGCTGCAAACGTGTCAGGGCCTGCAAAAAGCGATGCAGCTGCCCATTACGGTGTCCCGGTTCGAGTGCTTCAACAATGGAATCCTGGTAAGCGAAGAGCGAGATGTTATCTCCTTGCCGGGTTGCCAGGTAAGCCAGGCTGGCTGCGATCATACAAGCATAGCGAAGCTTGGAACAAGCCGCCCGATCTCCCTGGTAGTGATGCGAAGCACTGGCATCGATAACAAAGTAACAGTTCATGGAGGTCTCCTCCTGGAACACTTTCGTCACCAGTTCGTCTCGCTTGGCGTACACCTTCCAGTCCAGGTATTTGAGATCTTCTCCTGGCACGTAGTTGCGGTACTGAAGAAACTCCGTTCCAAAGCCGTGAAATACGGAGCGGTGCATGCCGGATAAAAAACCTTCGACGGCCGCTTTGGCCATCAGGAAATAATTTTCGATCCGGGTTAAATGAGCCGGATCCAATAAATCTTTGTAGGCAACGGCCATGCGTGCTTGTTACTCAGAAATGGTCTCGAGTAGCCGCTTGATCACAGAATCGGCGGTGATGCCTTCTGCTTCGGCGTGGAAATTGGGAATGATACGGTGACGAAGCACCGGAATGGCCAAGGCTTGCACATCTTCAACGGCAACCGTGTAGCGACCGTTGAGAAGCGCCCTTGCCTTACCTGCAAGTATGAGGGCTTGCGAGGCACGTGAGCCGGCCCCCCATTTGATCTGGTCCTTAACAAAGTCAGGAGCGTCATCCGAAACCGGGCGAGTCGCAGAAACGAGCCGTACCGCATAACCCACTACGTGCTCAGATACAGGAACCTGGCGCACCCAATTTTGGATCTCCAGAATTTCCTCGGGGGTAAATACTTTTTCAGGCTTTTCCTTTTGCACGGCCGTCGTCTCCGTTACCATGCGTATTTCGTCCTCTTGCGGTAAGTAGTCCATAACCACATTGAGGAGGAATCGGTCGAGCTGCGCTTCCGGAAGAGGATAGGTGCCCTCCAGCTCAATCGGGTTTTGCGTCGCTAACACAAAGAAGGGCGGTTCCAGGGGAAAGGTTTGACCAGCTGCCGTCACTTGGCGCTCTTCCATGGCTTCTAAAAGAGCCGCCTGGGTCTTGGGTGGTGTTCGATTGATTTCGTCGGCCAAAACGATGTTGGCAAATATGGGGCCATGCACGAAGCGGAATAGTCGCTTTCCAGTGGTTTTGTCCTCCTCGACCACTTCCGTGCCGAGGATATCCGCCGGCATCAGGTCAGGCGTGAACTGAATCCGCTTGAATGAAAGCGAAAAGGTCTCGGCAATTGATTTTACCAACAAGGTTTTCCCTAAACCTGGGACCCCGGTTAGGAGCGCATGGCCTCGTGCCATGAGGCCGATGATCATTTGCTCGATGATCGTCTCCTGGCCGATAATGACCTTGCTCAGCTCGGCTGATATCCGCTCTCGGGCGTTTTGTATGTTGCTGAGAATCTCCGATTCGTTCGCGTCGCTCATAAAAATAATCTAATTGTGAATGCTTGGGGATAAGAAGGCTACTCCTGGTTAATAAATCCAGTGGACCTAAGGTTTGAGCATTCGTTTCCTGAATGCGATCGAAACTTACAAATAATTTTGACAAGAGTAGTACAAATAACGATCAGGCCAGCTTGGGGTTACATAATCTGCCAACGCACTCGTTAAGTATGGGATGCTAGCAACTCCGTCGCATTTTGTCTGAATCCGAAATGGGCTTTGCAGAAGGTAAGAGTGGAAAAGTCTTTTTTCGCCGAGTCAGGAGTCGATTGACCCATGACTTGAAGCTTTCGATCCAACTCTTATTCACGCGAATCGCCATAAAGATTCCATTGGGACAATCAGCCGGAAAACTGTTTACGTAGCCTTTTATCTTCCAGGACAACTTCTTCCTTTTGGCAATTAACTGAATAAACTGCTCCAGGTTCGATTTCTCAAAAACATGAAAGTGCATGTTAAACTCTTTCTTGTGCTCTAAGTCATAAACGAGCTGATCACGAAATGCCGCTCGATCGCTATCAAGGTCCTCCGGTACAACATCCGGTCGGTACATGGGCCAATCGATCTTATCCACAAAGTCATAGATATGGGTTCCATCATATTGATCTACCTGATTCTCGTAATCCGCCCACATATGCTCCGGGTCGGTGAGCCCACGAGGATGGTCAAAGGTGAATGGCCTATCAGGAATAACCATGTAGATGACACCCCCGTGGGCTAGAACACGATGCCACTCCAATAAGGCAGCAACAGGATTGGCCACATGTTCCAAAACGTGGGAGGAAGCCACATAATCGAGCGAATTGGAACGAAAGGGCAAATGGCAGGCATCCCCCCAATAAACAGCCAAGCAGGGTTGACCGGCATATTCCGCAAATCGGTCTACATAGAATGGTTTTAATCCAGGAATCGGCGTTGTGAGGGCACCGATTTCGACACCTACGCCGTTGGGCTTTAACCACTGACTGATGGCTTTTTCATGAGTCTCGATCGCAGGGGGCATGGAGCAGACTACTTTACTTAGCCTTGGGACGAAACGCTTTCATCACAATAGGATCGGTTTCTAAATGAGGACCACCCACTAAATCGATGCAGTAGGGAATAGCTGGGAAAATGACTTGGAGGCACTCTTCGATGGCTTTGGGCTTGCCAGGTAAGTTGATGATGAGACAACTGCCGCGCGTCCCAGCAGTTTGCCGGGAAAGGATGGCCGTGGGGACTATCTTCAAAGACTCCGCTCGCATCGCCTCTCCGAATCCAGGTAGCAGCTTTTCGCAAACGGCTTCCGTTGCTTCCGGAGTAATATCGCGGAGTGCTGGCCCCGTCCCTCCAGTGGTGATGGCCAGGCAACAACCTGCTTCATCAGCCATATATTTTAGGGCATCCTCAATCTGATCCTGCTCGTCTGGAATGACCTTGTAGACCGGTTCAAATTCAGTGGTGAGATATTTGCGGAGCAAGCGAACCGCTTCCTTGCCCGGGATATCTTCATAAACACCCTGACTCGCACGGTCAGACACATTAATGACGCCAATTTTTACCATGCGGCGAACCTTAGGAATGAGTGACCTTAGGGCAACTGCGGAATGACCCCATCTACTTATGATATAAGTACTGCCTGCTATCAGTTAGCCCTAGATCGGATCAAGGGATATACCCTTACCCATTCACTCGCTTGGCGACCCAATCGATAATGGCTTGGTCGTTGTCTTCGTTTTCCCAAACGACTCGAAGAAACTCAGCGGCGTGAATGTCATTGGTTTTAAGAAAGTGACGATCCCCTCCACAGCTATACATAACATCAGGATGGAGCTCACCGCGGAGCTTGGCTTTTGCTTTAGGAATAATCCGTGGCAACCAACGAATACCCTCTGCTTCCGAGTCCTTAGGGGGCAAAGAGTTTGGATCCAGCATAGCGGAAGAAGCAGTGCCGTTTTGCTGTTCGCGGAGATAAGCTCGACGCACATCATGGATCATAGCGACGGTCGTGAAATCTGGCTCTCCCCCATCGACAAAGTCTTCCGCAAAATCAAAGATCTCCTGAGCGTTGGCACCGATGGATGTTAAAAATTCCAGCTCTACTTCATCGAAATAGGTGGCACTGTCACGGTTGCCAGTTTGGTAGAGATCAACGGCCTTCCGCCAGACAAGTTCGAGCGTTTTCTGATAATCGTAATGTTTCATGGCGATACTATTTTTTTTACTCTTTAGTTGAGTGATGGCCTGGAACCTTACAGCTTGATCGTATGGAACGGTCACAAGGAGCAACATTAGCGCTGTCAAATATATCTAAGTGGAAAATCCTTTTCTGTTTGAGCTGCATGGCATGGCTTACAACTGCACAAGCCGATAATACCTACCAGAAGCTACAGTCTGGGCCCATGATTGGACATGCATCTATGGCTGAAGTGCTTATCTGGGTACAGACAACAGGTCCTTCAGAAGTGATTATTAAATATTGGGCTGAAGGCGACCGATCCCACGTAATGGAATCAGCACCCATCCAAACTGAAAAGCAAACCGCGTTTGTAGCCAAATGCCTGGCTGATGAGGTGCGCTCCGATAGTAGTTATGTTTACGAGGTCTGGATCGATGGAGAAAAAGTGACTCCTCGTTTCCGTGAGGAATTTCGCAATGGGGAAGCTATTCCATTAACCTTCTCCACTCCGAAAAATTGGCGCTTTCGAAAAGAGGGGCATCGAGTTTTCGATTTTACTATTGGTTTTGGGAGCTGTGCTTACATCAACCAAGAAGGCGGTTATGATCGTTTGAGTAATGAGGATCCATACGGAGCAGGCTATGAGATCTTTGAAAGTATTTACGATAAAGACCCGGATATTTTTGTATGGCTGGGAGACAATGTTTACCTGCGCGAAGCAGATTGGACCTCTTGGACAGGAATCTTGCAGCGCTGGACCCACGACCGTTCGCTTCCGCACTTGAGGGGCCTTTTGGCCAATCGGCCCAACTACGCGACTTGGGACGATCACGACTATGGGCCCAATGATTCAGGTTGGGACTTTTGGAACAAAGACCAGACCACGAAAGCCTTTAACCTATTCTATGGCAATCCATCTGCAGGTCTCCCTACCCTACCCGGAATCTTTACCTTCTTTAATCAAGGTGATGTGAATGTCTACCTTCTGGATAATCGTTTCTACCGAGACGGCCCCGAACACTTGAAAGCGTTTGATCGAGAAAAAGCTTTATTGGGCAAGAAGCAGGTGGATTGGTTGATCAGTTCTCTGAAGTACCGTCAGGGCCAATCAACCGGTGGTTACCTTCCCAGCTATCCTTCCAATTTTAATATTATATGCATCGGAAACACGGTTCTGGGAGAAACGGGTTCAGTTGATACCTACCAGTTATTCGATGAGGAGTATCAATATCTCATCGACCGTATCATGGAAGAAGGCATCGACGGAGTTGTTTTTATGAGTGGTGATGTACACTTCGGCGAAGTCAATTTGGTCGAGCTTAAGGGCGGAGGGCAAGCAGGTGTACCCGGCAAGGCAGGACTCAAGGGCAAAACCTATCGCTTCATGGAGGTGACCACCAGCCCACTCACAGCCGGTTCATGGGATGGCCCTGATGATAATATCCATCGCTATGATATTTTTCCGGGAGAAAAAGACACTGTAGGGGTTCGAAATTTTTCCACGCTCTCATTCGAAGGGCCTTTGGATGATCGACGAATGAGCATCCGGTATTACGACACGGATGGAAATTTGCTGAACCAAAAAGAAGGCGCCGATGAAGGGGTCGTCACAGACGCCTCGGTGATTTCTGCAAATTGGTTAAAGGCGCCGGAGAGAAGGAAAGACTAAGCTGCCGTTAACCGCCGAACGGGACAGCTGGAATACCTTTTGCACCTGGACGACAACGAAAGAGTGCTCCTGCGTGGGGTTGATCTTTTAGTTGGTCTTCCGTTTCATCGACTGAAGCACAGGTGATGTAAAGATCGCCCAGGTCATCCCCTCCAAACCAGCAAGCGGTAACTTTACGAACTGGGACTTCGATTGTTTCCAGGATTTTACCTGAGTTCGGATCGATACACTGGACGCAACTACCGAACCATCTGGCTACCCAGAGTCGCCCTTCGGTATCAATGGTCATGCCATCGAAAATGGGATGTTCATTCTCTTTGGGTTCCTCTCGAACAATTCGGAGATTGTCGATATTACCGCTATCAGGATCAAAATCGTAGGCCTCGATCCGGTTTTTAAAACTATCGATGTAATAGAAGGTTGAATGATCGTGGCTCCAGGTCAGGCCATTGGAGCAGCCGATCCCATCCTGAATTATCTCGCATTGAAAGTCATGGTTCAAGCGATAGAGGCTGCCTGCAGGCTCTCCGTCCTGGCTTGCCATAGTGCCCACCCAAAGCCGTCCTTGCGGATCACACTTACCGTCATTGAAACGTCCAGCCAACGTCTCAGCAGGAGGGTTGGGGAGAGGAGTAAATTTTTCGGTTCTCGGATCAAACAAAGCCACGCCGTAGGCACCCGCAACGATCAATCCTCCAGAAGTCCGAGGGACGACAGTGCCTCCCTTACCTGGCAAGGTGAAACTCCGCTTCGTATCGGCCTTGGGTTCGTAGATGTGAAGCCTCCCTTGTTCTATGTCTATCCAATGTAGACGATCATTATACCAAATGGGACCTTCGCCGAGCGTCGCGCCGGCATTCCAAACAACTTCTAATTCCATATGGAACTAGCTAACGGCAGAATTTTGTAGTTGGACAGAAAATTGAGCTCCTTTTTCCGGCAAATTCTCAGCATAGATGTCACCGCCATGGGCCTTCATCACTTTTTTGCAGATATTCAGACCTAAACCAGTACTGGTTTCTCCACCAGTTGGCTGGGCAGAAGTCTTTGAGAAACTCTCGAACAGCTTATCGAACTCATCCTCAGGAACACCTGGTCCTTCATCGGCCACGCGGAAGAAGACCCAATTGTTGTCACTCTCGATGATTACTCGAATCGTAGTACCTGCTTCAGAAAACTTGATGGCATTGCTAAGCAAGTTGTCCATCACCCGACGTACTTGTCGCTTGTCGCATCGAACGATATCGGGAATATCATTATCAACAAACTCAATTTGAATCTCCTTCTTTTCCGCTGTAATTCGATAGAGATTCACAGAAGTCTTCACCAGTTTGTATAAATCGACTTCATCAATTTCAACTTTGAGCTGACCCGTTTCAATAAGAGCCACGTCAAATAGATCATTCACAAGAGCCAGCATGGCTTCGGAGGCTTCATATATACTGGAAACCATTTCGGCCTGAGTGGAACTCATGTTGCCAAACTTTCCAGAGGCGAGGAAGTGAGCCAATCCGTTGATGGAAACCAAAGGGTTTTTAAGATCGTGAGAAGCTATACCCAAGAATTTTGATTTCTCAGTATTCGCCTGAGTTAGAGCCTTAATAAATTCAGTATGTTGCTCGAGCAGGGCACGGACCTTCAAGTGGGTCTCGATACGAGCCATCGCTTCTTTGATTCGGTAAGGCTTGGTAATGTAGTCAGATGCCCCTTCCGAAAAAGCCTGCAGAATGGTATCCGAATCGGTCTTACCAGTCATGAAGATGATGGCCACATTCTTACACTCGGGCATCCCTTTCAGATGTTGGCATATCTCAAGTCCATCCATACCTTCCATCATAATATCCAAAAGAATCAGGTCGGGCAAGACCTCCTGAATCATGGAAATACCTTCTTCTCCACTAGCAGCAGAAAACACCTGGAAACTTTTTCGTTCCAGGACTTTTGATATCAGTTTCCGGTCTAGGGAACTGTCGTCGATGACGAGAATTACCTTATTCGAAATATCAATGGATTTGTCCGAGATCATTATTGAGGAGTATTCTATAAATCAAAGAAATAGGAAATGAGTTTGATACCCGTCTATTTCTTGAAGAAATACGTCTCAATTCGCCTTCAAAAGCCATCGAGGCATGACTTTTACACTGATTATACGATCTTACCCTACCATATGGCCGGATTCTTATAGAACCCCTAGAAAATTAGGCTAATCAACCAACGTTGCCAAAGAGCTTCTTTACGGAGGCCACGGCGTAGTCACGGTTCATTTGGGCGATAAAATCGAGAGTAATTCCCTTAGGGCAAACTGCCTGGCACTCCCCATAATTGGTGCAATTTCCGAAACCAGCTTCGTCCATGGCTGCAACCATACCGAGCACGCGGCGATCTTTCTCAGGCTTCCCTTGAGGAAGGGAATTCAATTGGGATGACTTCGCCGCTGTGAACAACATTGCCGAGGCATTCTTACAGGCTGCCACACAAGCTCCACAGCCAATACAAGCTGCTGCATCCATGGCATAATCGGCCACCTCCTTTGAGATCGGAATAGCATTCCCATCGGGAGGACTTCCAGTACGAACGGATATAAATCCACCTGCTTGCTGAATCTTGTCGAACTGTGTGCGATCAACAATGAGGTCGCGAATCACCGGAAAGGGTTTAGCACGCCAAGGTTCGATGGTGATTGTCTCACCATCATTGAAATGTCGCATGTGCAATTGGCAGACGGTGGTCATGCGCTCCGGACCATGCGGAACCCCATTGATGGTCAATGAACACATGCCGCATATGCCTTCACGACAATCGTGGTCGAAGGCAACCGGGTCATCGCCACTATCAATCAAATCTTCATTGAGCAGATCGAGCATCTCTAGAAATGACGAGTCGGGGGACACGTCATCCATTGTATAATCTACCAATCCTCCTGAGGCATCCGCCCCTTCCTGTCTCCAAATACGTAAAGTCAGTTTCATGAAATTGTCTCCGGTTACTTGTAACTCCGGGTGGCCATTTTTACGGATTCGTAGACCAAATCCTCTTTGTGCTTAATCGGGGCGTTGTTTTCCCCTTGGTTTTCCCAAACCGATACATGGGAGAAGTTTTCATCATCCCGCATTGCTTCTCCTTCATCTGTCTGGTGCTCTTCCCGGAAGTGCCCTCCACAGGACTCGTCGCGGTTAAGAGCATCATGACACATCAGCTCCGCAAACTCGAGGTGATCTGCAACCCGACCGGCCCGTTCGAGCTCTACATTGAGTTGTTGACCATGACCAGGCACACGAACGTCGTTCCAGAATTGTTCCCGTAGTTCGGGAATAAGCTTCAACGCTTTCCGCAAACCTTCATCCGTGCGAGCCATCCCACAGTATTCCCACATGATTCGGCCAAGTTCGATATGAATGGATCGCGCAGAGCGCTTACCTTGCACATCAAGCATGCGTTGGGTGCGATCTACAACTGATGCCTTCGCTTCCTTGAAAGCTGGACCCTCAGGATCCGGGGCACCGAATCCTGCCTGTGCCAGGTAGTTTCCAATGGTGTAGGGTGCGACGAAGTAACCATCGGCTAGTCCCTGCATAAGAGCACTCGCTCCCAGACGGTTCGCCCCATGATCAGAGAAATTAGCCTCTCCAAGCACGAAGAGCCCTTCGATATTACTCATCAAATTGTAATCAACCCAGAGTCCGCCCATCGTATAGTGCGGTGCAGGATAAATCATCATCGGGGTTTCGTAACCACTATCACCGGAGATCCGCTCATACATCTCAAACAGGTTGCCGTAACGCTCTTGAATCGCTGGCTGTCCGAGACGACCAATAGCGTCCTCGAAATCCAGATAGACACCAAATCCAGTGCGAGAAATACCGCGGCCTTCATCGCAGGCTTCTTTGGCCGACCGGCTTGAGATATCACGAGGAGCAAGGTTGCCGAAGCTAGGATACTTGCGCTCCAAAAAGTAGTCGCGATCAGATTCGGCTACGTCACGCGGACGAATTTCCTTATTACGCAGCTTCTCAGATACGGCCGCATCCTTGGGAACCCAGACACGACCATCATTGCGGAGTGACTCCGACATCAAGGTCAACTTTGACTGGTGGTCTCCCTCCTGGGGAATACAGGTTGGGTGAATTTGGGTGTAACAAGGGTTAGCGAAACCGGCACCTTTTTTGTAGGCACGGAAAGCAGCGCTGACATTGACTCCGGCTGCACAAGTAGAAAGGAAGAATACGGTGCTATAGCCACCGGTTGCCAGAACTACCGCATCGGCACTCCAGGATTCGATCTCACCATTCACCAGGTTTCTGGTAATGATGCCCTTGGCATGACCGTCTACCAAGACCGGCTCCAACATCTCGTGCCGGTTATACATCTCAACCTGGCCACTGGCAATCTGAGCGTTTAAGGCAGAGTATGCTCCCAAGAGGAGTTGCTGACCTGTTTGCCCTCGAGCGTAAAATGTGCGGGATACCTGGGCGCCACCGAACGAGCGATTGGCAAGTAAGCCGCCATACTCCCGGGCGAATGGCACACCTTGCGCCACACACTGGTCGATGATGTTGCCGCTGACTTCAGCAAGGCGATAAACATTGGCTTCACGAGATCGGAAGTCACCCCCCTTGATCGTGTCATAAAAAAGCCGATACACGCTATCCCCATCGTTCTGATAATTCTTGGAGGCATTGATACCGCCTTGAGCGGCGATGGAGTGAGCCCGCCGTGGACTGTCCTGATAACAGAAACACTTTACGTTGTAACCCATTTCACCGAGCGAAGCGGATAATGATCCTCCGGCTAACCCGGACCCGACCACGATGATGTTATACTTCCGCTTATTGGCAGGGTTGACCAGCTTACTGCTGAACTTGTGGTTCTGCCACTTATCTTCGAGGGGACCCTCTGGAATTTTTGCGTCTAAATTCATGACCTAAAAATCTTTCTCGTTTGCTGGTTAGGAGGATGCTTGAACAAGCCCTAACCAGATGCTCAGGGGGATGGATGCGTAACCAATGAAAGTAATCCAACCGTAGACTTTGGCCAGTGCGTCGAGGCGATATCGCCAACTTTCATTTCGCAGGCCCAACGATTGGAACATACTACTCACTCCATGGGAGAGGTGCATGCACAAGAGGTAAGTACCTATGATATAAAATAGAGACAGCAGCGGGTAAGAAAACCCGGCGATCATCATACCATGCACGTTGTGAACAATTAACGGTTTCCCATAAGCGTCGACCTTGGTCCTGCCATTATGCACGAGAGGAACTTCAGCTGGATACTCTGTTCCGTCGCTCGCAACAATCGAATAGTTATATTCATGTCCTGGAACAGATCGCACGGTGTAATGCAACAGGTGGAAAATCAGGAAACAAAGGATGATCAAGCCAGACATGATCATAGTCCTGGAAGCCAATGAAGCCTGGACAGTCGCCTTGGTGTGGTAGTCTTCCGGCCTCGCTTTTTTGTTCTCCATATTGAGCGTTATGGCAGCCCAGATGTGCGCTACTACACAGAGCAGCAGAAAAAGACGTATGACCCATAAAAGCCCGTACGGCAGGTGTTGCAGTTTGTAACCGTAAGCATTGATCAAGTAAGGGTCTCCAAATACTTGGAGATTACCTACCATGTGGCCAAGAACGAACAGCGAAAGCACCAGCCCGGACAAAGCCATGATGTATTTCTTACCTAATGAAGAAGCGAGAAGACTCATAGACTAGAAACAGTAAAATTAATCAGCATGCTGCTAAATCGTTGAAGCTAGAAGGACCACTTTGAAAAGTAAAGTCCAGTACTATTAGAAAGGTTAATAGACTATAGTTATTAGATAGTCTGAAGAGTCCTATTACTTTTAAAAGTCTTAAACTTCGTCTAACCTTGTTCAGGCAGCAGTGGATCCCAAATATCAGGAGATGGATCGCGCCCGGTCTCCTGCTTGAGGAAATTTTTGAAGAACTCTTCTTCCGATTGCTCTCGCTCATGTAGAGTCGTCAGCATGTTTTCCTCCTGCCTGGGGAGCAATTGCAGCAAATTCATTTTCCAGATCCCTTGGTCCCGCGTAAACTCAAGTCGCTCGTCCGGAATGATGCTCTTTACAATGATATCAGCCAAAGCCTCATTCCCACCGGGCATCAAGTCAATGTAGTCAATTCGCACATCAGGCTTGTCTCCTACATAGAACCAACCTTGGAGTACCGCCTGTTCGAAAAGACGTTTCTCATTCATCCCCACCAACTCTTGGGCTCCCTTGAGGTGCCTGAGGGCGAGAATCTGAAAACGATTGATGGGTTTAAGTTTTTCAAGAACCGCTCGGTCTGCGGTGAGCGCGAGCTCTCTGAGCTCGGTGAAATAATCCCAGGTTTTCTGATCGGACAAGGTAAGGACGGTATCGTAATCGTACTTTTTGATCGCCCGGAGGATCGTATAAAAGGTCTGTTCCACTTGTTGTTCAGGGCCTTGTGGCTCTAATTCTTGCTCAACGGTGGAAGGTGCGGTACCCGGCGCTAGCTCAGGGGCTTTCTCGGATTGAGCGACACGCTTACTTGGCGCACGGGGCAACGCCCGTAGAGGCTCAGCCTCCACGTACTCATAGAGAAACGCCATCTCATGCCGGAAGGATCGCGGCGCATTTTTAATCGGAGAATACCAGAAGGCGGTAACAAAAATAGCAGATAGACAAAATGCGACAGTGGTTACCAAGGGTTTGCGCTCGAGCTGAATCCAAACCACCCAAGCGATCACCCAAGCAAAAAGAAAGTCGATGAGGATGCGGGTAAAAAAGGCTTTGGCATAGGGCCAGCCCGCTTCGTCAAGATACGCCAATGCCAACCATGCCTTGGGAATGGCTAAGACGGTAAAAATCAAACCGCCAATGATGATGGGTATTACGAGAAGTTTCATAAAAGGGAAAACGAGGATGGTTTAAGGTAAGACTGATTTCCAGAGGAATCATTCAATATTTTTCCCCCACCCACCAACAAGGAGGCCAATTCCCTGATCCAAAGAAGGGCTACTTCATACAATAGTAGCTCCAAGCACAGATACTTAAGGAGTGCCGAAACTCACCCGTTTGAATCCTTTGCGACATATCGCCTAGAGGGATAAGCTGAGTCTGAAGCTCCTCATGCTCATCCCATTCAGTCGAAGCAACCTGACGGGCATTATTTACGCCAATGACAAAACAACGATTGTTCTGAATCGCTGGATTCGGATAAACCCAGCCAAGCAACTCGGCATCTTCCCCCTCGAAACCGGTTTCCTCTCGTAATTCTCGAAGTCCGGTTGCCAGAGGATCCTCTCCAGATTCCATTAAGCCCGCAGGTACTTCCAAAGATAGATCTTCGATACCGAATCGAAATTGCCGAACAGTTACCAGCTCCTGATTCTCTGTTATGGCCACCACCGTTATCCAATCAGCAGCGTCTATGGCGAAGAAATCGCCTTCGGTTTGACTTACCGGATGGCGAAAGCGGTTTTTAAATAGTTTAAAAATCCGACAATCCGCAACGAGCTCCGACTCCTTTTTTTCCCAGCAGGAGGGATCGGACTGGGTGGACATTCTCTAAACCGACAGCCTATTCAGGAATCACAATGGTCTGCCCTACCTTGAGGTAGCGAGGCTGCACACCGGGATTAGCACTTAAGAGCTTATCTAGAGTAACTCCAAAATTAGCCGCGACTTTTCCCAAAGTATCACCGGATTGGATGGTGTACTCGGCCCCACCTGCAGGGCCCGAAGACGCTGCAGCTGCAGAGGAATCAGAGGTAGCCGATGGAGACGATGAACTCGAACTGGAGGAACTGGGAGTTGATCTACGAACAACCCCACCACTTTGAAGCTTGGTCTCTAACTCGGCGACTTTGATCGTATTCGCGCGGACATCCGTGCGAGTCTTGGAGATCGTATCAGTGATTTGATTAAATCCGTCCTGTGTTGAATTCGCAAATTCCTTCAATTGCGTGAGCGTTACATACTTCTTTGAAATGCCATCCATCTCCGTTTGTAAACCAGCTACGCTCTCACTGATGGTCGCGTTAGCATCCTTAATTTCTGTCACCGCATCGATCTCTGAAGACTTCTGAAAGGCTACAATTCCAAGGATTAAGCCAACCAAACCGCACACGAAGGCTGCGATCGCAATAATAGGCGTTGCTTTTGCCAAATTTTCCATGGCGCCACTAAAGAGGGATTTGTTTAGCAATTCAAGTCGGGAAAGAAGGGATTATGAGGAAAGAGGGCAGATTGTTTTTTTCGCCGAATTGACCACCGCAATCCGTGAGGACATCGCCCCACCCACACCTCCGTTGGAAAGGTACAAAAGAAAACCACTTGGTCGGTGGTTGAAAATGGTCGGGGTGGACGGATTCGAACCGCCGACTTCCTGCTCCCAAAGCAGGCGCTCTAGCCAGGCTGAACTACACCCCGATATTAAGGAGGGCGTAATCACAAGGCTTTCATCGACTTTGTCAATCGGTTATTTACAACGGTTTGAGGGCGTGTTTCTCACCTGGAACAGTCACTCTTTACGACGAAGGCGCTCGTAAGCGGGAAGGCCATCAATGCTGGTGCTATTCTTCATTGCCCGGTATTCCTTAAGCTTTTCCTCGCCTTGCACATGAGCCCACTTGTCCAATGCATCCCGATGCCCGGCAAATTCAAATAGAGGGACTGAATATCCGCAGGAAACGGAGGCTCGGTTGATAGTTACCTTGATGAACGAACGAAGGCCTAGATTTTGCGGAAATTGCTTTTTAAATGTATCAAAGTCTTGGTGACCCGGCAAAATCACTTGGCCTTGCCCATGCAAGCGCATGACACTGGGCGGTCCTTCGAATGAACAAAACATTATTAGGATGCGCCCATTTTCATTCACATGCGCAATCGTTTCATTGGCACTACCCGTGAAATCGGAATAAATGAAGGTCCCGTTATCAGGAAACTGATAGCACCCGCTGGCTTTCGGTGAACAATTTATATGACCGGATTCGCTAAGGGGCGCAGTAGAAACAAAAAAGATCTTCTGCTTCATTGACCAGGCAATGTGATCTTCTGTCAGTGATTCAAGAACATCTCCCATAAGCCAACGAACTCTAGCGATTGTCAGAGTAAAGAAAAGCACAACAAGAAGTTGCCAAAACCAGTGCCGACTTTAACAATCCGGGTTCTTCTCTCATGACAGGCATTCGGGCTCAAAATCCAATCTTCACAGGTATGTGTTTACTAATTGGATGGCTAATATGGCTACCCAACACATACGGACAAACAGAGCTTGAAGGCCTTACGTTCAAAGACGCTCTTCAAGCATGTATAGAAGCTGCAGGTTCTGGAGACCTTCAAACTGCAGCGAGTTTGTTTCAATCGCTGGAGCTTACATTTGGAGCAGAAGACGAGTATTTGGAGGGGGAAGTCCAGAGGCGTATTCTACCCTTGAAAGGATTGGCGGAGCTCGGGGCAGGTCAATTTGAACAAGCAGCCGATACACTCGACTCATTGGAAGCATCCTACCCACAAGCGCTTGAGCAGAATGCCGCCCTACTCTAAGGCTGGGCTCACGCGCACAAAGGAGCCGGTAATAACAGCAAAGCTCGCGTAGCTCTCGACCGGTATATCAAACATGTAGCCGGAACGCTCGAAGCCTTCCTGGCAAATTTAGAGAAGGCAGACCTTTTCTTCGCAGATGACATGCTGGAAGAAGGTCTGGCTGAACTCGACGCCTTTTCTAATTCATCAGCACCCGATTCCTTAAAAATGCAAGGACAGCTGAAAGCGATTCAAGCTCACTTGAACGCGGGCCAGATGGACCAAGCTACAGCACGGATGCTTAACAACACCTGGTCGATTACTACGATGCCAGAATTGGCCCAATTGGCTTTTTCGGCCTTGCGCTGTGGAGAGTATTCGATGGCAACAGGTCGCTACCAGGCGGCTTTGAAGTTATTTCAACTGGTCCCTCCAAAATCCCAACTTGTTCGTCTGAAAAAGGAGAAACTGGACGATCTCAAACTTCGTATCTTGAGCGGTAGGCGCCGCGCAATCCTGGCCACCAATCGTCACCAGCAACAGTACCTGGGCCGACTTGAACAACAGCTCACTCAGCAACTGGAAGCCCTTGAAACTTCGGAGGATTACACACCCACCTTCTATTTGCACTACGGGCAATGCCTGCTGTTCGATGGGCAATTGTATAAGGTGTGGTTGATGTTTGAATACATCTCCCTCAAGGAAGCATATGAAACATCTATTCGAGAGGAGGCGCATTATCGTTGGGTGATATGCGCACATCAATTGCAGGACTGGGAGGAAGCACTGACTATAGCGCGAAACTTTGTGGAACGTTATCCCGACTCCAAGCTGGCACCCCAAGCGCTCTACTTAATCGCCAAAGCTCATCTGGAACAACGCCGCTTTTCCGAGAGCATCGACGTTCTCAACGACCTGATTCAATCGTTCCCCGACCACCCATTGCACGGACGGTGGGTATTCACTCGTGGATTCAATCAGGTAGTGTTGGAAGACTATGAAGCGGCAAGAACAGATTTCGCGCGCTATGCAACTGAGCATCCACAAGGACAGCTTGCTATAAATTCCAGGCTCTGGAACGCCCTCACATATTTCTTCGAAAGAAATTATGCCGCCTGTATCGATCAACTCTCAGAGCTTCGCAGCTTGGATTCCCGTCACCCATTATATCCAGAAATTCTCTACCGGCTCGCCTCAGCTCATTACTCTGCCAGAGACTATGAGCCCGCGCTTGAAACCATCGACGACTATCTGAAAAACTTTGCACGGCATCAGCGCGTGAATGAAGCGCATGTGCTTCGAGGTGACATTTTAATGGGCCAAGGTTTGCTGGAGGAAGCCACAGCATCATTCGATTCCGTATCCTGGGAGTCACCGGATATGTATCTGTATAGCCTGTTTCAACGCGGCAAGATATACCGCGCACAGGAAGACTATCCTGGTATGGTGCAGCTGTTTGAATCATTTCTTGAAGAGGACGAAAGCCCGAAGATTCGAGTGACCGAAGCTCTGTATTGGCTGGGCCTATCAGCAAGATGGAAAAACGGATCAAGCTTACCCGGTTTTTGAGGAAGCTTTGATCACATACGGGAACGACACGCAAGCAGCTGAGACTCAGTCTATCCTTCAGGCGTTGGAAAAAATCAAACGCGATCCCGATGGTTTTCAAACCTGGTTGGCGGAGGAAACCAATCGGGCCGAGAAGGAAGGATTGCTAACCTACCTAAATGTAATTGCAGCGGTCGCACCCATGATTGGTCTGCTCGGAACGGTAAGCGGAATGATTGGCGCCTTTCAAACTATGGCCACCAGCGGAATGGGGCGCCCCGAGCTATTTGCTGGTAATATAGGCGAAGCACTCATTACGACAGCCACGGGCTTGGTAATCGGAATTCCATCCATGATTTGCTTCTTTATGATGCGCAACCGTGTGAACAACGGGATGCTGGCAACGATCCAAGCTGCCAATGTATTGATGGACACCCTCGATGAGGGAAAGGAGGAAGAGACTTAGTTTTCGAGAGCGGTCTCTCCTCCAGCAGCACTCGCTTCAACCAACTCCTTTAATTCAGGAATGGAGCTCTGCAATTGGAGCGCTTTACCCTGCCAGTTTCCTGCATTGACCAGCCCGTCGATCCGATCCTGGTGGGCTAGCATGGAGACGAAATCTCCGTTCTGCCAATCGATGACAGACAATTGGTAAAGCGCTTCACCTCGAGCCGCATCAGGGTATTCTGAGTTGTCGGCAATAGACTGCAGGTCCTTGCTGGCATTGCCTTCTTCTCCTGCTTGCAAACGAGACATTGCCAGGCCGAGATGAGCGCGTTGCTTGAACTCAATCATCTCGAATGCTTTGAATGCTTTCTCATAGAGGGAGACGGCTGAAGAATATTCACCTTCGGAGTAGGCGCTGTCGGCCAGTTCGAGATAGGCAATTCCGCCAAGATCTGAACCAGAATTGTCATCAGCAAATGCCTGTTTCTGTGCATCGTCGCTTGCCTCCGCATAGGCTTGCCCACGATCAGAAATCGCTTTGGCACTCCACCACTTGGAAATTTGAAAACCAATAATCAGAACAACGACTACACTTATGCCTAGTACGATCTGGTTCTTATGGCGGTTCCAATAAACGAGCAATTGCTCCTCCACACTGGATTCTGCATACGCTTCATCCAATTTCTCGAAGGTATCTTGATTGTCGCCAGAATTGGACGTGTCTTTAGATTTTGAGGCCATGAAAATTTGAAACCGTCTGACATTTAGGCAAAAGTGGGTTTAGTCAACCTCATAACGGAAGCCCCATGGCAGCAGGGAAAGTTAGTCAAACACGACTGTCTTTCGACCATAGACGAGCACTCGGTTTTCCAAATGCCACCGAACTGCCTGAGCCAACACATGCCTTTCAAGCATTCTACCTCGAACCACCAAATCTTTGACAGTGTGGCGATGAGAAACGCGGTCCACATCTTGTTGAATTATCGGACCATCATCTAATACCGGGGTTGCATAGTGGGCTGTTGCGCCAATCAGTTTTACACCTCGATTGTGGGCCTGATGATAAGGACGTCCTCCGGCAAAAGCGGGGAGGAATGAATGATGGATATTAATTACTGGATTTCCGAATCCGCTTAAAAAACCATCACTGAGAATTTGCATGTATCGAGCCATGACTACGAGATCGACGTCATATTCCCTGAGTAGCTCCAACTGCTTTTGCTCTGCCTGTGGTTTATTGGCCTTGCTGACTGGAACGTGGACGAACGGAACCCCATAGGCCTTTGTAGCCTCCGCAAGATCTTCGTGGTTCGAGATCACACAGACTATTTCGCAGTTCAGTTCACCAGACCTCTGCCCTAAGAATAGTTCGTGAAAACAATGGTCATACTTCGAAACAAACACAGCTACTCTGCTTCGCTCAGAAGACAACTTGCATTCCACGTTCATGCTAAGGCTCGCAGCATAGTCCCTAAATGCCTCGATCTCCGAAGCAGGGTCTAGTCCATCAGGAGCGGGTGTCCATTCGATCCGTTGGAAAAATACTTCCGCTTCCATATCCCGGTGCTGATCCGCATGAATGATGTTGCCGTCCCGGTCAAAAATCCATCCTGAAACTTTTGCCACCAAGCCGGATTGATCCGGACCAGAAAGCAAGGCAGTAATGGTGTCCTGGGAAGCAGTCACAAAGCGGTCAATTTTGCTCCAGGTAGTAATCCTGCAACGATTTTACTTCAACCGTCTGAGAAGTCATCGCCTCAATCGCTTCAACAGACGCATGTGCGGCGGTAATGGTTGTAACTATACAAACACTCATCAGAACCGCTTCAGTCCGGATGGTGTTTTCGTCACGCTGCGGGATCATTCCAATAGAAGGTGTATTAATGATGAGGTGCATATCTCCATTCTTGATCATATCGATCACATTGGGTCTGCCTTCATCGATCTTGAACAACTTGTTCACCGGGACTTCGTTGTCAGCCAAAACGCGTGCAGTACCCGAAGTCGAGTAGATCGCAAAACCAAGCTTAACCAATCGCCGAGCAAGATCGATCACCTTGTCTTTATCTGAATCTTTAACGCTGATAAAAACGTTCCCAGAGGCGGGTAAGGGTGGCTGAGCGGCCATCTGGGTTTTTGCGAATGCAATCCCATAGTTGTAATCAAGTCCCATGACCTCACCGGTGCTCCGCATTTCTGGAGTAAGAACAACCTTTGCTCCCGGAAATTTCTTAAAAGGGAAAACAGACTCTTTGATGCACCAATGCTTGGGAGTTATCTCCTCGGTAAAATCAAGGTCCTTGAGCTTGGCCCCAGACATCACTTTTGCGGCGAGCTTAGCTAGTGGAACTCCAATTGCCTTGGAGACAAATGGTACTGTTCGGGAAGCCCGAGGGTTTACCTCAATAATAAATAGTTCATCATTCTTAATGACATATTGAACATTCATCAGACCGATGACTTTCAGCTCCTTGGCCAAGGAATAGGACGCTTCCTTGATTTGATGGATCATGTCATCGGAAAGCGTGTGTGGAGGCATGACCATCCCAGCATCACCACTATGAACTCCAGCATACTCAATATGCTCAAGTAGGCCTCCCACTAAAATAGTCTCACCATCGGATATACAATCTACGTCCACCTCGATGGCGTCCTGTAAGAATTGGTCAATAAGCACGGGTTTGTCAGGTACGACCTGGAAGGTATCAGAAACCACTTCTTCCATTTCCTTGATCGAGGAAACCACAAACATGCCGCGTCCTCCTAAAACGAAGGAAGGGCGAAGCAAAATCGGAAACCCAACCTCTTCCGCCATGGCGTATGCTTCTTCAGCATTCATGGCGATGCGATTAGCCGGCTGCTTTAAGTTCAGTCGAGTAAGAATGTCGGTAAATAATTGTCGGTCTTCAGCCGCTTCAATGCTCTCGGGGCTAGTACCAATGATGTTTACCCCATTGGCTTTCAGATCTACTGCCAAATTAAGTGGCGTCTGCCCTCCAAATTGAACAATCGCTCCCTGGCATTGCTCCTGATGATAGATTTCTAAAACGTCCTCTAGAGTCAGTGGCTCAAAGTAAAGGCGATCCGATGTATCATAGTCCGTAGACACCGTCTCAGGGTTGGAGTTGACCATGACGGTTTCAAAACCTTCCTCCTGCAATGCGTAGGAGGCGTGCACACAACAATAGTCAAACTCGATTCCTTGACCAATTCGATTCGGTCCACCACCTAGGATCATGATCTTAGGGTTATCCGATTTTATTACTTCATTCTCATCTCCATAGGATGAATAGTAGTACGGAGTAAATGCTTCAAACTCTGCTGCACAGGTATCGACTAGGCGGAACTTAGTAGCCAGGCCTAAGGATTCTCGTTTGGATTTGATTTCCTCGCGAGCAGCTTCCAGCAAATGGCTTAGTTGGGCATCGGAGAAGCCAGCTTCTTTCGCTCGTTTGAGTTGGTCTGCACTCACGGACTCTAGTGATTCCGCTTCCAGCTCCTGTTCCAAGCTCACAATTCCAGCAATTTGGCTAACGAACCAAGGATCAATCGCTGTTAAGTCAAAAATGTCCTGTTCCGTCATCCCCGATAACAGCCCATATCGGATATAGAACATACGCTCAGCATTGGGGATGGATAGGCGGCTCCGAATAACACTTTCTTCAATCTCGGGACGGCCTCCTAATTTTCCTCCACCTCCAAGGCCTCGGGCACCTATTTCAAGTGAACGAAGTGCCTTTTGCAAAGACTCCTTAAAGGTACGACCAATGGCCATGGCCTCACCCACACTTTTCATTGCGGAGGTTAGAGTCGTATCCGTGCCTTCAAACTTTTCAAAGGTGAAGCGAGGAATCTTCGTCACAACATAATCGATAGTCGGCTCAAAGCTGGCCGGTGTTACACGCGTGATATCGTTTTGAATTTCATCGAGTGTATACCCTACCGCAAGCTTCGCGGCAAATTTAGCAATAGGAAATCCAGTTGCTTTGGAAGCCAAAGCCGAGCTTCGGGAAACACGTGGATTCATTTCAATGACTACGAGTCGCCCATCTTGAGGATTTACGGCGAACTGGATGTTACTTCCACCCGTTTCAACTCCAATTTCACGAATACAGGCAAAGGAAGCGTCGCGCATCAGTTGATACTCCTTGTCGGTTAGAGTCATTGAAGGAGCGATGGTAATGGAATCGCCGGTGTGCACGCCCATCGGATCGAGATTCTCAATCGAGCAAACGATCACGCATTGATCCTTGTGATCACGCATGACTTCCATCTCGTATTCCTTCCAACCTAACAAGCATTCCTCAATCAAAACTTCCGTTACAGGAGATAGTTCGAGACCGTTGGCGACGATATGGTCAAACTCGTCTTTATTGTAGGCGATTCCCCCTCCTGATCCACCTAAAGTGAAGCCAGGGCGTATGATTAATGGGAATGGGCCAATCTCCTTGGCTGCGTCACGGGCTTCTTCCAAAGTGTAGACTACCCGGGATTTGGCGACATCCAGACCAATTTTTATCATGGCCTTCTTGAACAACAATCTGTCTTCACCCTTCTTAATGGCCGCGGGCTTTGCGCCAATCATTTCAACGCCAAATTTTTCAAGAACTCCGGCAGCATCAAGATCCAAGGCCAAATTCAAAGCGGTTTGCCCTCCCAGAGTTGGAAGTAGGGCGTCTGGCCGCTCCTTCTCAATAATCTTACCAACCATATCGACGTTGAGAGGCTCGATGTAGGTAACATCGGCGAACTCCGGATCGGTCATGATCGTAGCAGGATTGCTGTTAACCAAAATGACTCGGTATCCTTCTTCTCGCAGGGCTTTGCAGGCTTGAGTCCCACTGTAGTCAAATTCACAGGCTTGCCCAATAACAATTGGGCCGGATCCAATGATAAGGATAGTTTCTAAATCGGTACGTTTAGGCATATAAGAACGAGCTCGTGCGGTACACAGGTAGTTGCGAATGCAAAATTCGCACTAACTTGGAGAATACCTCTCAGCTTGAAAAGTAAAAAGCGGAGGTTTTCCTAAACACCTAAACCCAGTTTAAGCCTGCAGCACTTCAGGAGTGATGACTCGGTCTTCCGTATTGGAAACAGCGTTGGTTACTTTCTGCACCAATTGCTCCAAATTGAAGCTCCATGACTGGTTTGCCAGAAAGCTGTTTGCTTCATCAGACAACTCAATTTTCCGACTATCAAATTTGAAGTTTGAAGAGTTATCAATAATGGTTCGCACAATGTCTTCCAGATCCTCTTTTCGATCTTCCAATCCTGGAAGATGAATGACTGACAAGGCGATCCGGTAAAAGAGTTCGTGCGAGAATTCACCGGCATCCATCTTTTCTTCCAAATCAGCCTCAGAAGAACAAATAAGCCTAAACTCATGCTCCACAGCCCTAAGTAATTTGGAAAACGTAGCTTGAAGGCCAAGATCTAAGTCTTCCACAGATTGTAAATACAGAGAGCCACCGGTAGCACGTTCGAGGAGAGGTCCACCTAATCCATCGTGACCGACCAATTGCTCTTTAAGAACACTTTGGTCTGCGATTGAACAATCAACAGCCACCAATTCGCCTTCGTTGAAGCTACTGGAGTGATGAATGGTCAAGGCGACCATTTTCTTACCTGTTCCACTAGGTCCTTGAACCAATACGGGGGTGCTGACTTTGATCAATCGGTCAACTTGTTGTTGTGCCTTAACGATCTGCTTATTCTTTCCGATCAGGGCGTAGCAATTTTCGGAGGCTTGGAAGGGAGGAATCGTTCTTTGAGAAGTTTGCGCAATCGGACGGGAAATCAGACCCCGAGACTTTGCATCTAAACCCTTCTTAATAGCAGCCACAAATTCCTTAATTTTCAAAGGCTTTTGGATGTAATCGAAAGCTCCGCTCTTCAACGCACTTACGGCAGTTTCCATGCTTCCATAGCCCGTCATGAGAATGACAATGGCATTGGGGTCGATGTCCTTAATCTCATTCAGGAGAGTGATACCATCCATGGGAGTCATAGAGATATCAGAAAGAACGATATCAAATGAGTTGTTTTTGAAAAGATCGAGGGCCTCCTGACCATCAAAGGCAAACTTCGCATCACAGCCAAGAGGCTGGACAACTACTTTCAGGATATCGTGAAGTTCCTTTTGGTCATCAACTATTAGGACCGACGACATGATTTAATGGATATGGTTAGGATTGGGATGAACTAAAACGCTACGTCCTATAAATTTAAGACTTCCGGATATTAGCCTCCCACGACATTGGCCATATTGAAGATTGGTAAGAACATAGCTATTACAATTCCACCGATGACAACACCGAGGAAGCAGATGAGGATAGGTTCCATCAAAGAAGTAAGTCCAGCAACCGTGGATTCAATTTCTGAATCATAAAAGTCAGATATCTTATCGAACATATCGTCCATTTTACCGGTTTGCTCACCAGCCTTGGCCATGTGCTTTACCATGGGAGGGAAATAAGGTCTTTCAGCTAGGATCTCTGAGATCTGCCCCCCTTGGTTAATCACCCTACTGATATCTTTACAGGCACTTTCAATAAATGTGTTACCACTAGCTCGGGATACAATGTCCAACGCTTTCAAAATCGGAACACCCGACCGTAACAGAATAGCGAATGTGCGGCAGAATCGAGAAACTGATACTTTCTGACTCAATCCACCTACAATCGGTAGTCTAAAACATACCCGGTCCTTGATGACCCGTCCACGTGGTGTCGCCAAGAATTTACCCATAACCTTCCATAAAATAACGGCACCTATAAGTACAAATATGATATTCCCTTTCAACCAGTCAGAGAGGTCGATCAACATCTGAGTCGGCATTGGAAGCTCGGCTCCCATATCAGTGAACATTTCTTTGAAAGTCGGAATTACGAAAATCAATAATACGTTCACCAAACCAACCGCCAGCAGAATAACCGCTATCGGATACATCAAAGCGCTCTTAACTTTCTTGGTTAGCTTTACCGAATCCTCAAAGTAACAAGACACCTTCATGAGAATCTCAGAAAGTTGACCACTCGCTTCACCAGCTTCAACCATAGAGGTGAAGAGGTTATTGAAAGCTCTGGGGTATTTCTTAACCGCATCAGAAAAGGAAGTTCCGCTTGAGATGTCATTCTTAACATCGCGGATAATAATGCGAAATACATTGTCCTCTGTCTGTTCCTGCAAGGCATCCAGTGAGGATACCAGAGGTAGACCAGCTTCCAACATGGAGCCCAGCTGCTGGGTAAACACTGTTAAATCAGCAAGCTTAACTTTGTGCTTGGGAGCACGCTTTTCGGCTGACCGTATTTTGGCCAAACGCTGTGACTCAGCAAAACCGGCCTTCTTCTTAGAATTTCTAGAAGACCCTTTTGAACCGAGATTAGCAGACGAAGATATGATAGGCATGGTATTTATAACCATGTGAACTGTAGGGCTTTAGGCAATGCTGAACATGGTTAATAAAGTGTAAATTTTCACCCCGAATTCAGGCCTAAAAAAGTTAAAAAAGTGCTTGATCAATAAGTCTTTCTAGCACGGAATAGCCGACTTTTCCGCGGGTGTAGTTCAGTGGTAGAACTCCAGCCTTCCAAGCTGGCTACGTCGGTTCGATTCCGTCCACCCGCACCATCTACTTCACAACCTCCGCTTACAGCAACGGGGGTTTTTTGTGTACAGGTGTAGTTTATGGGGCCAACAAACAAGGACTTCTATAAATACAACAGGATAAACTCTAGGCCCCCTTGACTTAATACCCCCCTGGGGTATTGTGCCCTTTCATGCTTTTATCTGAACATAAACGAAAAGCGCTACGTCGCCTTAAAATCATACAGGGCCAAGTCGGCGGAATAACAAAACTGGTGGAGGAAGAACGCTATTGCCTGGAGATACTGACACAAATTGCAGCCATCCAAGAAGCGCTTCGAGGTGTATCCAAAGAAATTGTACGTAATCATCTGGAAACCTGCGTAACCGATTCGATTCAAAAAGGTGACGGTAACGAGCATTACCAGGAGCTGACAGACATCATGTTTAAACTAAACCGCTAATCTTTCGATGAAGGATTGGATACTCAACTGGCTGCTGGAGACATGGGACATTATATTGGAAATGTCCCCTTACCTTTTATTGGGTTTCATTCTAGCGGGTTTACTTTCCATTGTTGTTCGACAAGAACTGATTGAACGGTGGCTTGGAAAGCGTTCCTTTGGCTCAGTTGTCAAAGCTTCCCTATTGGGAGTTCCCCTACCCTTGTGCTCATGTGGCGTTATCCCAGTCACTTCATCTCTCTACCAGCGAGGAGCAAGCAAGGGAGCCACAACTTCCTTCCTGACTTCGACTCCCCAAACGGGGGTGGATTCCATTTTGGCAACCGCTGGGCTCATTGGCCCCTTCTTTGCCTCGTTCCGAGTAGCAGTAGCGTTGGTTTCGGGTATCATCGCAGGACTGGTTGTCGACTTATTAGACAAAGAAGCTCCCAAAATAAAGTGCATCGAGTCGCAAGCTGTTGTTGCCGATACTAGACGCGCAGGAGAAAAGTTCATAGCGATATTCACTTATGGGTTTTATACACTTCCTCAGGACATAGGAAAGACCTTGGTATTAGGCATTGTTTTAGCAGGGCTATTGGGAGCAGTTCTTCCGGAGAACTGGGGTGAAAATTATTTAAGCAACCCATGGTTAACCTACCTGGCAGTAACTATGATAGCCATCCCTCTTTATGTGTGCTCAACCGGTTCGATACCAATCGCTTTCGCGCTACTGGCATCTGGAGTCAGCCCCGGAGCCGCCTTGGTCTTCCTGATTGCAGGCCCAGCCACCAACGTAGCTACCATCACCACCCTATACAAGATGCTTGGGCGCAAAACCATTTCCATTTATCTACTATCTATTATTGGCATATCCTGGCTGAGTGGTTGGCTACTAGACATCTACGGGGGAATCCTAATAAGGGAAGGGATGGCACATCACGATATGTCGGGAGAATTTTCGTGGATCAAATTTATTTCAGCTATCAGCCTACTGAGCATGATCACTTGGACCTATTTGCATCCAAAGTTAGCACAGAAGAAAAATCAAACAACCATGACGGACTCAGATACGATTACATTGAAAATCGATGGGATGACTTGTAGCCATTGCGCGAATCACGTGAAACAGGCACTCGAGGGAATTTCGGGCATCCACTCAGCCAAGGCAGATGCGAATCAAAACCTGGCTTGGGTTGAAGGACAGGACATCAATCTTTCACAAGTTTCTCAGGCGGTTGAAGAAGCCGGGTATGAGTTCAAGGGAATCAATTAATCAACGTATTTCGTGAACCTGATTCTGTTTAAACAAGAAGAGCTTGAGGTTCCCCTAGTAAGATCAGATCCACGCGCGGTTCATATCCTAGAAGTACTAAGGATGGACTCAGGGCAGACGTTTGATGTGGGCTTAATAAATGGTCCCCGTGGAAAGGCTAGTTGGAAAAGTGCAGACAAGGGACCATTGCAACTTAGTTTTGAGTGGGAGACAGAGGTCCCTTCCCTGCTCTCAATAGATTTGTGGGTCAGCTTCTGCAGACCTCAAACTTGTCGAAGAATTTTGCAGGAATGTGCATCACTGGGAGTTAATAGTATCAATTTTTTTGATACTGAAAAATGTGAGCCTAGTTACAGAAAGAGTAAGCTTTGGACAACAGGCGAAGCTGAAAGGCTATTGATTCGTGGTGCCGAACAAGCATTTTGTACTCAGATTCCACAACTGAGGTTTGGAGACGAACTTGCAGATACCATTGAAGATAATAAACCAGCCGGGACGTGTTTGGCCTTGGACAATTACGAAAGTAAAAAACCGCTGGGCGCCATCGAGTTATTGAATGAACCTATAACTCTAGCCGTGGGTGGCGAACGAGGTTGGAGCAAGCTGGAGAGGGATCTTCTCAGAAAAAATGGATTTACACTGGTAGACTTGGGTTCACGAGTTCTACGAACCGAAACAGCTTGTATCTCAGGAATCGCAATTATTAGCAGCCAAGCTAAGCTCTAAGATCTTCTCCAGATACTAACCGACGGTCCACGACCACGCTTCTTTCCCAAGCGTTTTATTTCCACCCAGTTTTCGGAAGTAAGAATTAGATTCGCAGGGTGCTCCAAAATTAATAAACCAGCTGAGACCAGCAATCGCTCAGCCAAATAAAAGAGCTTTGATTCGATGGACGGGATATCGGCATAGGGAGGATCAGCGATCAGAATATCCCAATCTTGTGTGTTCAGCGAACGAAGCTTGAAAACATCACCTTGAAAAATCTCTGTTTCTGCAGACTCAAGATCTGAACTCTTTCTCACGCGTTGCAGGTTTTCTTTAATTGAGGCCACTGCCTTTCTGTCTGATTCCACAAATTGTATCCTGGAGGCTCCTCGGCTCAATGCTTCGAGCCCATAAGCACCCGTTCCAGCAAACAAATCCAACACCCGGCTTCCAGGCACCATTTCGGAAATGGAAGAATAAAGCGCTTCTCGAATGGCGTCGGCAGCGGGCCTTGTAACTGAACCCTTAGGGGATTTGAGAGTAATTCCCTTAGCTCTTCCTCCTGTTATTCTCATATTGGTGGGAACTCAAAAAATTTTATTTAGGTAATTGCCTCTTGTTCAATCATTTAGAGATCTGTGGAAGTTTATTTCAGAAAAACGGAGAAAACTTTGAACGAATTTGGATAAGCCTGCGTCTTACTTAACGAAGCTAAAGAGCATTATTAGAGTAAAGTTCATAGTTTCAGTCTAGTTTGTAGTTTGTAAGCAAGGGAAGCTCCGTGAAAGCGGAGCTTCTTTGCGTACGGGCTTGTTGAATTTAGGTTTCACAATCTGGACAAGGCCTAAAAAAGGTGTGCAAGATTGGTCCGATGTCAGACTTCCGCAACTATTCCCCAGATTTAGGGCTCGAAAAAAGCACAATCACATTGTCGCCCTTCGAGTCACATCACTTGGTGGGAACCAATCGAGCAAAGCTGGGAGATGAGGTAATTCTATTCAACGGCGCTGGATTAGAGTGGAAGGCTCGGCTGGAACAGGCCGACAAGCGACGAAGTGTTCTGATTAAGGAAGAAGCTATTCATAATAATAGACCCACCCAAGATATTACCTTGGCGATCGCGCTAATTAAGGGCAAAATGTTTGATTCAATCCTGAGGCAAGCAACCGAACTTGGGGTAACTCGGATTCAACCACTGATAACCCAATGGACTCAGGTCCAAATTAAAAATGCCGAATCGAAATGCAAGAAGTGGCAGCTGCAGTTAGTTGAAGCCTGCAAACAAAGCGGAAACCCTTGGCTACCCACTTTGAGTGCTCCAAAAAAATTGGACCTGTTCCTAGCTGAAAATCCAATAGAGACAGCAGTGGTTGCCAGCCTGGAATCAACGGCAAAAATTTGGAGTGATTTACAGCTTTCCAAAGCAGTAACTTTATTCATTGGCCCTGAAGGCGACTTTACCCCTGATGAATATCAATTGTTGATTGAAGGTGGAGCTCAACCGGTATCATTAGGCTCCCACGTGCTAAGATCAGAAACAGCCGCTGTATCCGCATTATCGGTACTTTCCGAATTTATGAAACAGATTGAGGACTAGAGCTCTTCTTCAGCCTCAACTTTTGCTACGAAGTACGTACTTGCCGGAAACTTAAAGCTGGTAATCACTCGACTCAAAACAGATTTCTGAGAGCTACGCTGCTTAAATGATCCATTTAGCTCAACGGTGTAAGAACCACGCTTCGCTCCATGAGTAAGAATAAGAACTTGATCACCCCTTTGGTTTACAAATTGCACACGAGCCCACTGCTTTTTGTCCATAGTTACAATTTCCTGTCGAGCTACTTCGTACCCAGAATACTGTGACAGTACGCGATTTACTTCATCCCGTAAATAGGCCTTATTATTCGAAATGGCATCATTGGAGTAGCAGTGGATGAAAGTATGATCATCAATTCGCAGGGCGACTGAACCTTTTTCCTTTTTTACCATCCAACCTTTAGGAACAAAGAGCAGAAACGGAATGGGCTCACCTCGGACCATCAAGTCGGATAGATATGGCTAAGAAAATCCCGGAATAGAATCCACATCAGCTGAATTATTCGGTGGAACGGCTGCAATTTCTTCAGGCTCATCTGGGGCAACATCATTGCCCTCCGCGGAGGCATTTGTTGTGTCACTTTCAGCAGAATCCGAAACCACTTCAGATAGACCAAAAAGCACGTTAGCATCTACGTACACCTTTTCTTCGTCCACATTGCGGTGGTAACCTTTTTCTCCTTCAGCGAAATATAGAATGCCGTCCCCATCTTCATAAATTGGCATTTCTTCTACCAACCCAGCTAAGTCTCCTGAACCGGGTTGATCCCAAATTGCTCCTACTACCCAGATCATCGCGATAAAGGAAACGCCCTTACCGATAATTACGATCAGTGCACCATCGGGTACCATATCCACGCGGGCCATTTTCCACATAAAAAAGAGGACCACAGCAAAGGAAAGATAGAGCCCGACAAAGGGAACCTGACTTACACAAGCACCTGCCAACGCAGCAACCACCAATGTTTTGGCGTGCAACTGTGCTTTCATGATGGACTTACCTATCCATAGGAAGGCCATCAGAAGAAGAGTTTCAATGAGGATGTTGAGCAAGACTGACATAGCAGAAGCTAGGATCCGATAGAAGCTACTGGTACAAGGTAACCTATCCAGAATCCATCAGAATGGGATCAGATTTTTAAATGCTTTTAATAAAAACCCGCGTTTTTAAGGGCCTACTACCACTCGAGAAGCCCACCCGCGTAGGTCAATCCTGCGCCTACCGAACAAAAAATGATTTTGTTTCCGGGCTCGAAGATCCCTTCTTCTGCGGCCCACCCCAGCGCCATAGACACGGAAGCGGCTGAGGTATTCGCATACTTTCCGATGGTCACAACAAAACGCTCGTAGGGTATGCCTACTCGCTTACTTACAGCTTTTAAAATTCGTTCATTGGCCTGGTGTGGAACCACCCAATCAACATCCTCCACGGAAAGATTCTCACGCTTTAACGTTTCTTCTATGATATCCGCAAAAGCGACTACGGCGTATTTAAATACAGCCGCTCCATTCATCGTAAGGTAAAAGTCGGACAAATCACAGCCGGGTTTGGCTATCGGGTTCTTAGCTCCTCCTCCAGCACGCTGGATGGCTTCGTACTGAGTTGCGTCACCGGTAAGTTCCAAACGATGAAGTTGATGGCCTTCTTCTGAATCCGTTAATACAGCAGCACCGGCACCATCTCCGAATAGGAAAGCCGTGCTGTAATCTTCGTAGTTAGTTATTCGAGAAAGTAATTCCCCCGTTACCACTAATAGGTTTCGGGCAGTCCCGGAACGAATAAAAGCACGCCCGGTTTCCAAGGCATATAACCAGCCCGAACAAGCCGCATTCAAGTCGAAGGCCAAAGCTCCTGGAATTCCTAGCAGTTGAGCCAAGGCACTGGCTGAACTCGGAACGGGTTGATCTGGAATGATGGTAGCCATGATGATACCATCCACATCGGAAACCTCTATTCCAGACATCGACAGGGCATTTTCACAGGCCAACAAAGCGTATTTAGTGACTCCTTCCCCCTCTCCGGCAATGTGCCGTTGAGAGATACCAGTTGTCTTGACTATTTCGTCTTCTGTTTTTCCAGGAAACTTCTCCAAGAGTTCCTTATTCGTTTTTACCGTTTTGGGAACCGCAAAGCCAATTCCAGCAATACATACGGTTTCCCGATCTGATCCTGACGAAGGCTTCTGCTCCACAGCTGGTGTGGGAGCTGGTTGTGTAGCTAAATATGCCTGAACATCATATCCTGAAACACGACCGCCGGGTCCCGTTGCTGGAATATCCGTGATTGTCGCGGGATCAAACCCAGCATCACGAATGATTCGCAAAGCTTTGGGTGTCCATTTTACCGACCCTCCTGGTTGAGAACTTTGCAGGGCAGGCCTCACAACTAGGGAAACTGAAGGAGCACTTTCGACCGCAGGCTGTGGTTTGGAAACTGGCTCTTTAGGTGAAGGTGCATCCACGCCATTTGCAGCTTCGTCTGAAACTTCAAGGTGCTTTTGAGAGCTATCGGCTGTTTCAATCCAGATAAAAGGGGAATTCGCTTCCACGATATCGCCCGCTCTTACCAGGATTTTTTTGATCGTACCCGAACAAGGGGCTTCAAAATCGAAGGCAGATTTATCGCTCTCAAATTCGGCGCATTTCTGTCCCTTTTGGACAGACTCGCCATCTTCAACCTCAACATCGATGAGAGTTAATTCGTGGACGGTAGCCCCCATAGAGGGGACTGGGATTTGAGCAACAAACATATCCATTGTGCTTATATAAAAATGGTTTTCAGCTGGGAGCCAAGGATTTCATGACCTTCCAGATTTTCAATAATTGGGTCACTAAATCAGATAATTCGGAAAGGGGAACCATATTAGGCCCATCCGAGATTGCTTTTTCTGGGCCAGGGTGGGTTTCCAAAAATATTCCCTGAGCGCCAGCGGCGAGGGCTGCTCGGGCCAATGGTGGCACGAATTCTCGCTGTCCATCACTCTTCCCGTCCCCACCACTGGGGAGCTGCACGCTATGGGTAGCGTCAAAAATGACAGGATATCCTGTTTCTTTCATTTGCTCAAAACCACGCATATCCACCACAAGATTCTGGTAGCCAAAAGTAGACCCTCGTTCGGTAAGCCAGATTTCAGAAGCTCCACCTTCCTGCAATTTAACAGCCACATGGGCCATATCCTGCGGCGCAAGGAACTGCCCCTTTTTGACGTTTACCACTTTCCCTGTTTTAGCAGCTGCCAGCAAAAGATCGGTCTGACGGCATAAAAAGGCCGGAATTTGGATAACATCCACCACCTCGGCGAGTTTGGCTAATTGATTGGATTCATGCACGTCGGTCATTACCGGCAATCCAAACTCAGTTTTAATGCTACTGAGAATTTCCAAGCCTGACTCCAGACCTGTACCGCGCGATCCACTAATAGAAGTCCGGTTGGCCTTATCGAAAGACCCTTTGAAAACGATATTTAATTCCGGATTTTGCTCCTGAAGCTCGATCAGGCGCTGGGCAACAGGCCTGCATGTCTCCAAAGACTCCAAGGAGCAGGGCCCCGCAAGGAGCAATAATTTATCGGAATCAAAAAACATTCAACGGTCAGCCTTTTTCTTGAGAGCTGCTTTAATAAACGAGCCAAATAAGGGATGTGCCTTGAAGGGCTTGGACTTAAACTCTGGATGGAACTGGACTCCGACAAACCAGGGATGATCCTCGATTTCGACAATTTCCACCAAATCGCGCTTTTTGTTAACACCAGCCACCTTCAACCCATTTTTGGCCAGGTCTTCAAGATAGGCATTGTTAAATTCATAGCGATGGCGATGGCGCTCATCTACAGCATCTTTTCCATAGGCTTCCCTGGAAGTAGTCCCTTCAACCAAATCACATTTGTAAGCACCCAATCGCATGGAGGCTCCTTTTTGAGTCACCTCCTTTTGATCTTCCATCAGGTGAACTACGGGGTGTGGCGTATTTTCATCAAATTCCGGACTGTTTGCCTCTGATAAATTCAATACGTTACGGGCAAATTCAATAACCGCGATTTGCATACCCAGACAGAGCCCAAAGTATGGGAGTTTATTTTCCCGAGCATAACGAGCTGCCCAGATCTTGCCTTCGGTCCCACGATCACCAAATCCACCCGGTACCAAGATGCCGTCTAGGTCACTTAGATGCTTACGCCCTTCCTCAGTCACGAGCTCTTCAGCATCAATTCGCTCAATGACCACCTTGGTGTCATTTGCGATTCCACCATGGGTCAGAGATTCATAGACCGATTTGTATGCATCCTGGAGTTCGATATACTTCCCAACAACTCCAATGGTCACTTTATTGGCGGGGAACTTGAGCCTTCTCACGACATCGTTCCATTCATCCATGGGTCGCTCCGGAGCATCCAATTCCAAATACTCTACGACAAGATCATCGACGTTCTCCCGCTGCAGCATCAAAGGCAGCTCATAAATGGAGGTTTCAACATCTTGCTCCTCAATAACGGCCTCCACTGGCACATTGCAAAACATAGCCAATTTCTCGCGGACATCCGGGCCAAGCTCCTCTTCAGTCCGACATACTAGAATATCAGGCTGGATTCCAATTTCACGGAGTTTAGCCACGCTCTGCTGGCTGGGCTTCGTTTTCAACTCACCGGCAGCAGCGAGGAAAGGAATCAATGTGACGTGAATAAAAAGAACATCTCCTCGCTTCTGTTGAGTACTGAACTGTCGTAATCCTTCAACAAATGGTAGGCCTTCGATATCGCCGATAGTCCCTCCAATCTCAGTGATAAGAACATCAACCCCTTCTCCGGCTTCGTAGATCCGGTCCTTGATTTCGTTGGTGACATGCGGAATCACTTGCACCGTTTTCCCCAAATAATCACCACGCCGTTCCTTCATGATCACGGACTCGTAGATTTGTCCTGAGGTCAGGTTGTTCAGCTTGGACAAGGCTCCGGAAGTGAAGCGCTCGTAGTGGCCCAGATCGAGGTCGGTCTCCGCACCATCATCCAATACATACACCTCTCCGTGCTGAAAAGGACTCATGGTCCCAGGATCCACATTCAAGTAGGGATCAAATTTTTGAATTCGAACGGTGAGCCCGCGATGTTCCAGTAATGCTCCAATAGCAGCGGCGGTGAGTCCCTTCCCCAACGAGGAAACAACACCACCAGTTATAAAAATATACTTCATAGGATAAGTATGGGTTTCAACATGAGTGCGGAAATTAATTCCAAAGCACAAACCAAAATCTGAACTTCATGAAAATTGTTTAGAATTGGTCAGGTAGAACTGGAACTTTTTGTCCCCTAACTCCTGAAATATTGGAGTAAAAGCCTCTCACAATCCAGTTGACCTGCAGTATTTCTCCCTCTTTTTCTTCACCAGACTTAGCAAGTTGCTCGTCCAAGAGTCCCACTATATTTGAACAGCTTGTTTAATAACGATCAATCCTAAGACCCAAATGGAAACCAATCGCCCACATACAAAAATCATCGGAGTCGGAAATCCCGTTGTCGATTACCTGGCCAACGTCAGCGAAGAATTTGTCGCCTCAGTCGCTGGAGAAAAAGGCGGAATGGTCCTCGTCGATACAGCGGCTATGGACCTCATGTTGAAAGAATTGCCCGTAGAGCCCACCCGCGCTCCTGGCGGATCAGCAGGGAATACCATTCTCGGATTGGCTGAGTTGGGCAACCCAGTAGCGATGTTGGGTAAAATCGGAAACTGTGAAACAGGAACCTATTATCGTGAAGGCCTTTTGGCTCGGGGAGGAGATGGTTCACGCTTCAAAACGGGAATCATTCCCAATGGACGTTGTTTGTCATTGGTGACTGCGGACTCGGAACGCACCATGCGCACAGATCTAGGTGCAGCCATGACACTATCGCCTGATGAGATTTCAGCCAAAGACTTTGAAGGGTACGACCATGCTCATGTGGAAGGCTATATTTTGTTCAATCGTGACTTGATGTACCAGGTCCTGGAATCAGCGAAGGAAGCAAAATGCACCATAAGCTTGGACCTGGCCTCCTTCGAAGTGGTCAATGCGACTAAGGATATCATGGCCGACATAATCCGAGATTACGTCGACTACCTCTTTGCAAATGAAGAAGAGGCAGCAGCATTCACTGAACTCGGTGATGATTACCCGGGGATGCTGGATCAACTAACCGATCTGGCGGAAGTGGCGGTTGTAAAACTCGGCAAAGAAGGCTCTCTTATTGGACGCGGGGATGAGCGTATGAAGGTAGACCCATGCATGGTAGACAGTCCTCTCGACACGACAGGTGCCGGAGATCTTTGGGCAACAGGATTTTTGTATGGGTTGCTCAACGGCCAAAGCCTAAAAACATCGGGTGAATTCGGGTCGCTGCTAGGGGCTGAAGCTGTCCAAATAATGGGTGCCTCGTTACCAGAAGAACGCTGGAGAGAAATTCGCCAGAAAGTCAGTCTTGGTTGATTGAGTTATTCGAGCCCTCAGGCCGAGCCCCTCGCCAGGCAAGCCCAACAAATCCCATGAAGGATAAGAGCCACATACCTTTAATCATAAAATTGGGAAATGTGAGGCTAAGTTTTTCATTTCCTGATACGACTTTGAACCAGTCGATGGCAGCATTGGCATTTTTTTGAATACCTGGCCCTGACAACAACTTCTCATTCCCGTCAGTGAGATAAAGTAAGCCAGGTGGGTTGTCCCCGTTTTGTGATATGCCCTTGACCTCTAATGTGGCTGGGCCAGCTGAAAACCCCGAAAAGGGGAAACGGTACCCCTCGAAAGGCGCTGGAAAGAGCCCAGGGGAAGTTAGCTCCTGCCGATGGTCGCCCTGCTGAAGATTTACAGTTGCTGCTCCGGAGCAATCGGCCTCAGGGCATCCAAAGAACAAGGCTATCAAAAAGTCCTCCGATTCCAAATTGTGGGGAATAGACAGAATTTGAGTATATTGGACGCCATTCAACAAGGGCTGGCTCACAACCTCATTGCTTCGAAAGCTGTTGTGCAACGGCTGCACGGAATCTTCCCGCAAGATTACGCTGGTAACAACGCCAACGACTAAGATTCCCGCAACACAGCTAATCTTTGAGGAGAATAGTATTCGGAAAAACTTAGTCATACACGTAAAAGAAAGGAATGGCCTCATGAAGCCAGACATACAATTCGACGGATGAGTAGAGAATGGAAAATCCCAATACAAGATGTGCAGCAATGGGAAAGGACCTCACTCCCTTTCCAAAAAATCCAACCACAAAAAATCCAACAAGAAAGATATAATACCGCCCGAACGAACCTTGAATTAAGCCACTTGGCAGGCTGTAGGAATAAATTTTATAGAAATGGACGATCATAAAAAACAGGCAGACAAAGACCGCACCCATATCAGCCAAACAGACAGCATCCACTTTGCGAGTCCGCACACCATTGATCACTTCTCCAATTCGCCAACCCACAATCGCGACAGCGAGAAAAAACAGGGGAAGATAGAACCAGTGCTCCATTTTCCACCAACCTGAAGAAACAAAGGAGAGAACTGCCACAACTGAACCAACTACACAGTAGCTCATCCAGGCTCCACCCCTGACCCGTTCTTTAACCAAGTACCATAAAGTTAGCGCCAGAAGCATAATCACCGGCCAAGTGAAGACCTGCTGATAAAGAGTATATACCTGTAGCCATCTGACTTTTAGCGTACCGTCACCCAACCAACCAAGGAGCCCCCAATAGCTCCGGGTGATGATGGACAAAATGGGAAACGATTGACCGAACTCAAGAACCCCGATCTCCAATGGCTGCTCAGAATGAAAGCCGGAAGTATCCAAGGGAAGCAGCTCACCCAATAGTATAACATTTCGCAACATCCACAAAGAGATAGGCCCCATCACCAACCCCAGAAATAGTGCGATCGATTTGGGCGAACACTTTTTGCTACGCCATAGTACGAACCCAGCCCATCCCAGGGCCGGAGGAATAATGACTAAAAAAGTGTATTTGACCAACCCGCCAGAGCCGAGCACCAGCCCGAGAAAAAGCAAATCGGAGCTCAAACCTCGCTTGGTGTAACGGATCAAAAAGAATAATGCTAAGCTCCCACACAAGAAGACCAAGGCATCATGATTTACAGAACCGGCCAAAAAGGTATGGTTTGGTATGCAAGCGAGCATGATGCCCAGTCCAAGAGATACCGGTGCCGATAATTCCGCCTCACGAAACGCTTTTACTAACACCAAAATTCCCAGCCCAAAAATACAGGCAGTCAGAAGCCGGATGAAGTAAAACGCTCCCCAGAAGGATTCCCCAAATAGTGAGCCTATCCAATAGGCTGGAGCCATTAACAAATGATAGCCCGGTGGATGCTGGGCAATCCAGTTACTATCAGGAGCCGTTTCAGCCTTCCGAGCAAAGTCCCTCCAGAGCTCTTGATTGACCAGCGTTTCGTGTAATACTGGAATGCCTTTCCCCGTTGCGATGTCCTGAATATAAGAAAAATGCCCAACTTCGTCGGGTACGTCCCAGGGACGTACCACCCAGATTCCAGTTATCGCCGCTTTGGTGACAAAAAATACAAGCAACAGATAAGGGGCAATGGTAGGATAAGCAAAAGGTCTCGGAAGACGCATGAATCAGAGCTTCAGAACCTACCTGACTTGCCACAACAGAAATTTATCCATCCGAGTGAATTCTGAAATGACGCAACAAGAATGGGAGCAATGGCTATTTATCGGAACGTCTATGAATTTGGTAAGCAGAACTTCTTCGAACTTCCTGTAGTAGAAGAAGAAACCCTGGCCATAAAGACCGGGGTCACATACTGCGGCGACTAGTTAATACATCGAAGTTTGTTACCAGAACTTACCTCTCAGCATAAAAAAAGTCCCGGCCATCTCTTACCGGGACACATTTGGTAGACAGATAAAAATATTAACCCTCAATAATGTAGAGCAGTCCGCCTGAACGACTTCGGAAAAATCCAGAGTTTAGATTGCCATCGTCGATAATCTTGTCGATTTAGAGTAGAACCGAATTGTCAACAGAAGGGTTTTGAAGAGATACGCCAGCGGTAATCCCGAAAACGCCTTCATCCCAATCGTATCTTCCTCCAGTGGGAGTTACAGAGGTAAAAACACTCGTTTTTATATATTCCTCCATTCCAGACGCAACGGTACCTGGACCCACATCGGCTGGATACGCTCCGTTCTCTAGGGTATAGGTTTGGAAAGCGTCTGCAAAAACACGGAGATCGTTCGCAACTCGGGTAGCAATAGAGCGGTCGCGGGTGTGCTTGAAAGCAACTCCAGCCATGGCGGCAAGAATACCTATGATGACCACGACGATCATGATTTCCACCAGCGTAAAGCCGTGTTTTGCTTTTGGGGCTAAAGTTATGTTACTTGTTTTCATTGGACTATTTCAGGTTAATTGAACAACGCCAAGATAGCTCTATTAAGAGTAGAGCAACAATATTACTAGAACCATTTACGTTCTTCTTACAACATTCCAGAATCTAGGAAAACGTCCCCATTCCAATGGACTTAAAGTCTCACTATAGAGTGCAGCTATTCGATGATATATAGAACAGTGCCACCATTTTTCTGAATAACCCCCGTTCCGAGGTTTCCATCATCCATTAGCTCGTCCAGCTTGCTGACTGGGTCATCGCCTGAGGTATAGCTAGTAATAGATACCGCAGCCGCTACTCCACCTGACCCAACTCCATTATAGACCCAATCGTAGCTACCGCCAATAGGAGATGGTTCCGACCAGTTAGCTGATTTGATGTAATCTTCCATACCAGCTGGAATCGCTCCAGGCGACGCATCGGCTGGGTATACCCCGTTGTCGAGTGTGTATGCTTCGAACAATCCGGAGAAAACGCGAAAGTCATTTGCAAGCCGAAATGCCAGTGAATGAGTCTTCACTTTTATGAATGCGGGATACGCCATGGTCGCCAGTAATCCAATTATGACTACGACGAACATTATTTCCACGAGGGTATAGCCTCTGGTATTTTGCTTTGATCTCTTCACGACTTGCGCTGATTAATAACGGTCAAAACTTGGAATTGAAGTTGGTTAGGTCAAAAACTCTGCAGTTGCAGCCTCTACTTTACACACGATTTACAAAAACCCTATACATCGGAAAAAGAGCATGATCACAGATACCATTGCCAACGCTAGTAGCTATTCTTTGGGCCCAGCTTGGGATAAGGCTTTCGCATTTCTAGATACGATCAATGCAGATACCGCTGATGGCGACTACCCGATCGACGGAAAATCCATATTTGCCATTGTCATGAGCTATGAAACCAAAGAGCCAGACCAGGCCAGATTTGAAGCGCACAAGAAGTACGCCGATATCCAAAGCACACTCGCAGGAGCTGAAGGTATTGCAGTGGTACAAACAGAGGGACTTACCTCCACTACCGATTACGAAGAGGATAGAGATGTAACGTTCTACCATACTCCCGAAATCATTCCTACCCTGGTTGACGTTTATCCTGGCTCATTTGCCTATTTGTTGCCTCAGGATTGCCATATGCCCCAGCTCGCTGTGGGAGCTCCACAAATGATTAAGAAAGTGGTAGTCAAGATCGCCCTTTCAGAATTAGGCCTGTAGCAGCAAAGGTTTGGCTGGATTCAGGTATCCATTTCACTGGGCCAAACTTCAACAAATGGTTCTTTTCAGGCGCTGAAAAATCAGTTGCCAGTGAAGACCCGCCTCTGAACAATATTTGGTCTTCTATCCTATCAATGGAATCTCAAGCCCTTAAAATTTGTGATGTCGTACAATTTTACAGCACCTTGAGTGGTGGCGTAAGACGCTATGTTCATGAAAAAATAGCGTACCTGTTAGAACATACCCCTCACTCACATTGCTTGGTAATTCCATCACATCGAAATGCAATCACCCACGAAGGACGCACTTCAATCTACGAAATTAAAAGTCCAAAGCTGATTGGATCGAACAGCTACCGCATGCTGGTCGGCAAAAAGAAGATTTTGCAGGCAATCGCTGAAGAGCAACCTGATGTCATTGAAGTGGGTGATCCGTATCGAGCCGCTTGGATAGGTCTAGAGGCGGCAAAAAGAAATCAAATACCTATCGTTGCATTTTATCATTCCGACTACCCTCGAGCTCTGGATCGGACGCTTCGTAAATACACTGGACCTTATATTGAAAGCCTGGTCTCTCCACTGATCCAACGTTATCTGATCAAACTCTACAAACGAATGTCCGCTACGGTAGTCTCGAGTAAACGATGCTACAAAGCTCTCGATGAAATCGGGATTCAGAATCTGCGGCAGATTGCCTTGGGCACTAACCTGAAAACTTTCACCCCACGTGATAGTAGAGCCCGTATCTGCAAAGAAATAGGAATATCAACGGACACCAAGCTATTGCTATTCGTGGGTCGCCTCGCCCGCGAAAAGAACATTCGGAGTTTATTTGATATGATGGAAGAGTTGAAGAAGCGGCCCGAACCACATCATTTGGCTTTGCTGGGGGATGGCGAATGGCGGGACGAAGTGCGGCAAAAGTCCCGCGAGGAGAAAAATATAAGCTGGATGCATTTCAGCGATTCTCCTGAGCGCCTAGCAGATTTTTACTCCGCTGCAGATCTCTTTGTTCACGCAGGTGATTGTGAGACGTTTGGCCTGGTATCACTCGAAGCTCAGGCATGCGGGACAAGGGTGCTGGCCATACGGGGAGGTGGCTTGGATGAAGGTCTAAAAAATGAATCTCCTCTGATCATGGCGAAAGATACGTCAGGAAAAGCATTGGCAGAGGCGGTAGGTGAAATTTGGGAGCTCGAAGAAACAGAGATTGAACGTGGCCTCCGACGCCAGAATATGGAGAAAACTTTCTCCTGGAATGCTACCTTTTCAAAAATGACCGCCCTCTACTCCGAACTCGCCCAAAAGCATACCTTACGCGAAAACGCTGCTAAGATTGGAAAGCATGAGCCTGAAGATTCGGCCCTATTCACCCAGTGATCGCCAAGCGGTCCGTGACATTTGTTGCGACACGGGCTTTATGGGAAAGCCCATTGACCCCGTATACATCGATCGCGATGCGTTTGCGGATTTCTTCACTCGTTACTACACAGACATAGAACCCGAAAATGCTCTGGTGGCTGAAGATGAAGGTCGAGTCGTGGGCTACTTACTCGGCTGTCTAGATTGCAATTCAGTGAACCGCAAACAGCTCTGGTTAATCATCACTCGAACTGTACCCAAAATATTGGGACGTATGATCACGCTCCAATACAACATGGCCTCCATTAAGTTTTTGAGCTGGTTTCTATTCAAGGCAGCAGGGGAAACTCCAAAAAGTGTTCCAGAGGCCGCTCACTTTCATATCAACATGTATACGGAATATCGTACGGGGTTTGCGGGACGAAGGTTAATTTTCCCATTCGTTAATCGGGTTGCTGAGTTAGGCATCAAAGGAGTGTATGGGCAAATGCAGGTCTATGAAGATCGACGATCTGAGAAAGTCTTCGAGCGCTACGGCTTCAAATTCATAGATAGAAAAGAGGTCACCAAATTCAAAGACTACTACGACGAACGCGTGTGGGTAGCTACGATTTACAACGAGTTCGAAAAGAAGGACGATCCTCCTTTGCCAACCGTAAAATGAATACTGAGCAGAAACAGTTGATTATCTCATTCCACGATTTGCATCCCGGCTCCTGGGAAGCTTGCAAAGGCTTTATTGAACGTTGCCAAGCATTGGGGGCCAACAAGATGTCTTTACTCGTCATCCCGCAGTATCACGGAGCACCTCCTTTTACAGAGAACCCAGAATTTGTCTCCTGGCTACAGTCCCTGCCATCTGACCAATTCGATCTTTGTCTACACGGTTACTACCATCAAGCAGAGCGAGTTCGTGGTGGATGGTTTCAACAAATGAAGGGCAATGTTTACACGAAGGGCGAAGGCGAGTTTTATCAATTATCGAGCGAACAAGCACAGGAAAAGCTCGAGGCTGGAATGCGTTTATTTCATCCTCATGACCTCACGGTTCATGGCTTTACTGCACCCGCTTGGTTGTGCAGTGAGGAAGCAAAACAAACTATTCGTGATACAGGATTCCTCTATAATACGCTTTGGGATGGTGTGGAACTCACCTCATCAAACATTTTTATAAAAGCCCCCACCCTCGTTTACAGTTCGCGTAGTGCCTGGCGCAGAATCGTATCCAAGCTCTGGATTAACTTTTTTCATGCCTACAACCGCAATGCACATGTGCTGCGCTTTGCCGTTCACCCCATTGATTTTTCCTACCCCGATATTGAAGCCCATCTATACAGAGTTTTAGAAAAGGCCCTAAGCACTAAGACGTGTGCTAACTATCGTGATCTGATTCCAATAGATCAACAAACACCTGTGACCCTGGCAGCTGGCTAGACAGGAATGGCCGATATACAAAATAGCTCATCTCCAAAACTTGGAAAATATCTGCGCTATGGCCTGCAGGGTGTTACACTATGCGTTTTAGCCACGGTTGTTATTTTATTCTTCACGGTTGAGAGCGAAACCTGGAACCACATCGCCCAATTCAATTGGGTCTTTACTCCCATAATCCTCGTCTGTATTTTCATCGCCTGGCTTTGTAATGGCGGCCGCATATGGATCAATTCCAAGGCGTTGGGTCACCAGCTGACCTATAAGCAAGCAATCTCTGTTTCCATGTCCACAGAGTTTGGAATAGCGGCCTCTCCTGCAGGCATGGGTGGTACGGCCCTACGCCTATACTTGCTAAAGAAGGCCCACGTCCCTCTCACAACCAGCGCCTCTATGTTGGCAGCTGATGTAGTCGTAGACTTAACATTCTTTGGCTTGCTTACACCCATTGCCATTTTCTTTATCGTCCGCGATCAAAACTGGACGTCCATGTTCACAGAACTTCCAGGATGGCAGATGGCCTTGGCCGGCGGATTGGTTCTAGCAGCATTGATTGGAATGGTGGTCTTTTTTCAAACCGGGCTCTGGTCCAAAGTCATTCACGCAATTTCCATAGCTACTCCTACCGGGAGAAGACGACGCTGGCCTGGCAAATTTCGCCACTTCCGCTGGGAGCTAAAACGAAGCATGCGACGCACTTGGCTCATTACCCGTTTTCTTTTTCGCAAACGTCGCAGCGCATTAGTCATCAATTTTTGTTTGGCCTCCGTCCAGTGGCTTTGCCGTTACGGGGCGCTCCCACTCATCTTACTCGCATTTGGTAGCCTGAAAAATCCATTCCCGCTCCTGTTTATCCAAGGCTTCCTGTTTTTATTCGCCATGCTTGTGTTCCTGCCTGGCGGTGGAGGTGGCGTAGAAGTAGCAACCTATTTCATTCTCAGCCATTTTGTCCCTGAGAGCATGGTTGGGCTGGTACTACTTCTCTGGCGATTTTCCACCTACCACCTCTACTTGATCGGAGGCGGTGCAGTATTCTTTTATGTCAGCGGTCATATGAACCGCATTTTTCCTAGAAAGGAAAATCCAACTGGCACGAAAGAAACAGACTAAATCCGAGCGACTGTGTAGTGCGGATCGTCCTCAGCTATCTCAACTTCCACCAAAGGAGCGGATCTCTTGAGAAGCTGTTGGCAATCCGGACTGAGGTGACGCAGACGTACCCGTTTCCCAGACTTTTTGTACCGCTCGGTGAGCGCATTTAATGCCTCCAAGCTGGAGTAGTCACACACGCGGGCTTCCAGAAAATCGATAATTATTTCGTCGGGATCATCTCTGGGAGACAAACGTTCCGTGAACTCACGGACAGACCCAAAGAATAGTAATCCCTGAAGTCCATACAGACGCACACCATCTTCACGATCCTGAGGATTCAACCGCACGTGCTTCGCACTTTCCCATGCAAAGACCAGGGCCGATAAAATCACACCTGCAATGACAGCAAGCGCCAGATTGTGGAGGAAAACAGTGATCAAGGTCACAGCTAAGATGACAAAGATTTCAGAGAATGGGACACGCCCGAATGTCTTGAAGGTAGACCACTCAAAAGTGCCGATGACCACCATGAACATAACTCCAACTAAAGCTGCAATGGGTATTTGTCCGATAACCGGTCCGCCAACCATAATGAAAATGGCCAACGCGACGGCGGCAACGACACCCGAAGTTCGTCCTCGGCCTCCAGATTTAATATTGATCAAACTTTGGCCGATCATGGCGCAACCGCCCATGCCGCCAAATAGTCCGGACATGAAGTTAGCACCCCCTTGGGCAATACACTCCAGATTCCCGTGTCCACGAGTCTCGGTCAAATCATCAATCAATTGCAGAGTCATTAAGGATTCGATGAGACCCACCATGGCCACCGTGAGGGCTGTGCCTCCAATGACCTTGATGCTTTCCCAATTCCAATCGATGAAGCCGGTAGGAATGGAGGGTAGCGGAAATGCGCCACTGAGTACTCCACTACCAGTACCTTCATAGAGCATATCTGAAACAGTTTTCGAATCTGCCCAGAAATAACTGAGCAACCCAACACTGACAATGGCCATCAAAGTAGAGGGGACAGCCTTGGTCAGTTTTGGGAAGAATTGGATGATCAACATCGTCGCCACAATGAGCGCACCAATGACCATAAGCTGATCTTGAGGCAACCAAGAGCCGTCCGGCGATTTGAAGGATGTGAACTGGGCCATAAAAATCACGATCGCGAGGCCGTTTACAAAACCCATCATCACGGGATGAGGCACCAGTCTGATAAACCGACCCAATCGAAGTAGGCCAAAGGTGATCTGAATCACACCGGCCAGCATAATCACCGTAAACAAATATTGTAGTCCTAGTCCTTCACCCTGGGTTTCTCCATATTGCACGGCCTTTCCAACCACCACAGCGATCGCTCCTGTGGCGCCAGAAATCATTCCCGGGCGACCACCGATAGAAGCCGTAATGAAGCCCATGAAAACGGCTGCCCAAAGGCCAACGAGTGGATCCACTCCAGCAGCAAAAGAGAAAGCAATCGCCTCGGGAACGAGCGCTAGAGCGACGGTGAGGCCTGAGAGAATGTCATCCTTCCAATTACCCCGCTTCTTGGTCAGCAAATCAAACATGTGAAAAGTAGGCTTTTACGGGCCGAGAACTAGAAGGCGTTTCAACCCTGTTACGCAAAAGGTCGGGGGTATTGACGCTCAAACAGCTACTTGGCAATTCATTTCCATATTGCCACTTGGAACCCGCTCGATAATCTCAGCCCGTTTTGCGGCAAACCAGCAGGCTTAAAGCTTGTGAGCTTCCAAGGTATCAGCTTTAAGGTACTCCCGTGAATAATGAGGAGAGAATTCAAAGATTTTTGCACCGGGTTGCTGCAGAAGATTTATCCCCGACGTATTTGAAGGGGTTGGTCGCATTAGCGAAAGACGAGGACCTCAAGGGTGCAGGTTTGCGCCATTCAAACGCATGTCCCCAAGACGTTACCTCATCCGTGCTCAATCAGACAGGCACCGGCAACGCTGTGCTCCATGCCCGCGAAGATCTTGTCCTCTGTGGGTTGCCATTGGTGACTTTGGTGCTCGAGGCTTACGATCCAGAATTGGCCTTTACACCCCATACCGAAGATGGAGCCAGCTTGGCGGCTGGCGGATCCATTGGTGAGATAACAGGCCCCATATCGACACTGCTCATGGCTGAGCGTGTACTGCTCAACTTTTTACAGTTTCTCTCAGGGGTAGCTTCCGAGACCTATAAATATGTCGATGCGTTGGGCGCATCGTCTACTAAACTCCTCGATACGCGCAAAACCACCCCGGGATACCGCATGCTGCAAAAATATGCCGTGGCTTGCGGAGGTGGCTGGAATCACCGACTCGGATTGTTCGACCGAGTCATGCTGAAAGACAATCACCTGGCGGCAGACCAAGCTCAAACGGGACAGTCTTTGACTGATCTGGTGCATCGCGCACAGGATCTAAATCCTGATCTGCTCATTGAAGTAGAGGTTGATCATCTTAACCAAATTTCGGCGGTGTTGGCTGCTGAGCCAGACAAGCTGATGTTGGACAATTTCCACCTTTCGGACTTGCAAGCCGCTGTGGACATTATCGGCGATCGAGCCTGTACAGAAGCAACAGGGAACATTACTCTGACAAACTTGCACGAAATTGCGGAGATACGCGTGGATTTCGTGTCCACTGGTGCCTTGGTCCATAAGTCTGTATGGAAAGACATCGGCTTGGACTGGAAGTAATTTAGACACATGCCTCACTCAGAAGATCACTCCCTCATCATATTGAAGGCACTCCTGGAAGCTCAGGATGGCTTTGTCTCCGGCAATGCTCTTGCGGAGCAATTGGGTGTGAGTCGGGTCAGCGTGTGGGGACGCATGAAACAACTGAGGAGCCAAGGCTTTGAATTCGAAGCGATTCGCCGCAAGGGATACCGAATCAGCAAGAAGCCAGACTCTCTGAATGCTCTATTAACGCGAGCTTACTTGAAGGAGTCGGAAGATTGCCCCGAACTGTTATTCCTAACCACCATCGACAGCACCAACGATCATGCGAGTCGGCTATTGGCCAATGATTACGAGGCGCCCTTCCTGGTAATATCCAATCAACAAACCCTTGGCCGGGGGCGAATGGGACGAGCCTGGCACAGCCCACCCTCGAGTAATCTCTATATGAGTTTTGGCAGCCGGCCCTATGTGCAACCAAATCGAATGCAGCTATTTACCTTGTGGATGGGCGTCTATGTTGCACGGCACCTGAGGCAGCAACTTGGTAAGGTGGTCGGAGTCAAATGGCCCAATGATCTGTTCTTCAACGGCAAGAAACTGGGAGGCATGCTAACAGAAGCTCGTGTAGATGCTGATTCATTGAGAGAACTTGTCTTTGGAATCGGGCTCAATGTAAACCAGACCAAACAGGATTGGCCCAAGGAATTGAAGGAGTCCGCGACCAGTTTGAGGGAACTCTGCGGAGAGGAACAGGACCTAAATAAAACCGCGGCTCTCTTGATTGAGGCCATTTACACAGGCTATCAGGCCTTCCTGGCTGGCAACATCCGCAGCACTTTTGAAGACATGTGGCCCGAATTTGATATTTTGAAAGGACAGCTCATCGAAGCCGAAACCCGCAATGGCAACATTCAGGGCGTAGCCAATGGGCTAGATAACCGAGGATCATTAATCCTGAAAACCGGGGAGGGCAAAATAACCACCCTTAACTCAGGCGAAGTGCACATCAAGCGCAGGTAAAAGTTCTGCTACCCTATAAAATCGCCATTGCAAAACGCAAGATGCCAGCCTTCTCTTAGCTTTTCTTATCCTGATGGAAGACTCCGTCGAATACAGCATAGAGGTTAACAACCTTACCAAACAATACGGCCGCATAACGGCCATTCAGGATATCTCCTTCTCATTGAAGAAAGGGGAAATTGTTGGTTTCCTGGGTCCCAACGGTGCTGGTAAAAGCACGACGATGAAAATCCTTTCAGGTCTGATTACTGCAAATAGTGGAAGGGCCTACATCTGTGGAATCCCAGTCGCCACACACCCAGAAGAAATTAAGGGCAAGATCGGTTACATGCCTGAAAACAATCCTCTACCAGGGGACATGCGGGTGACTGAGTACTTAAAATTTCGAGGGAAGTTGAAAGGTGTATCGGGACGTAAGCTTCGCAAACGCATTGAATACGTGCTTGAACTCTGCGACCTTGCACGCGCTCGCCGCCGCGTTATCGGGGGTCTCTCGAAAGGTTATCGCCAGCGTATCGGCATTGCAGAGGCTATCCTATCTGAGCCAGAAGTGATTATCATGGACGAGCCGACCATCGGTCTCGATCCACACCAGATCATTAAAATTCGGGAGCTCATAGGTACTCTAAAAGGCCGCATGAGTGTTATTATTTCCAGCCACATCCTTCCTGAGATCGAGCTGACCTGCGATAGAGTGATCATTATTAATCGCGGCTATGTAGTCGCTTCCGGCACCCCGGAGGAATTGAGAAAAGAATTTCTCCCGGAAAGCACCTATCACTTGGAGATCGCCGGATCATCGGAATCGCTGGAACCAGAGATTAAGTATGTGAGCTCCAAGTTGGCTATTCTTTCGAATGAGTCCTTTTCCGGCTCTGAACTGAACCGAGTTACTCTAGCTGGACCTTCGGACCCCAAAGTCGGAGAAAAATTGATCAAGCATTTGTCGAGTCTACCCAATTTCAAGTTGCGTTCCCTGCATTGCCAGGAAGCCACCTTGGAAGACATATTCCTAGCGGCAACGAAACGCTCCTGGGAGGTGAATGAGGAAGATCCAGATCGATTGACAGCCACGCCCTTCAGGAAACCATACGAGGTAATCGAAGATGAGGAAGAGGAAGTCTCTCCTGAAAACGAACCAGAAACAAAGGAGGAAGCTTAAGCTGTGAGACATTTCTTTATCCTTTTAAGGCATGAACTCAGGGGCGTTCTCTTGAGTCCGTCCACCTACCTGGCTTCGTTCTTTTTTCTGCTGGTGATGGGCTTTTTATATCAATGGGTGCTCGAAGATTATAATCGAGCTCCCCATGAGATGCTTCCTTCGAACCTGTTCCTGAATATGTTCTTTTTTCCAGCGTTGTTCATCGTGCCTCTGTTTACGATGCGCAGTATTGCTGAAGAGCGGCGCTTGGGGTTGATGGACAGCCTGCTGACAACACCCATCAATTCAATTGAACTGGTGGCTAGTAAATTTGCGGCGGCATACTTTTTCTACACCACACTCTACCTCCTCACATTGGCTTACCCAGCCATCACCTATTACTATTTCCCTGACGGTCGGATCATAGACCAGGCGAGCCTGATTGGAGGTTACTTTTTTATCTGTATCAGTGGCCTACTGTTTGTCTCTGTGGGTATCTTTGCCAGCTCGATGACACGGAGCCAATTGGTCGCAGGTATATTTACCTTCACACTATTGTTTGGATTTATTTTCGGTACTAACACGCTCAATAACGCCGCTGCTGAACGTCTCAATGAATTCGATACGCTTCGAGTCATCATCGAATACCTTCACATGTTTGATCATGTAAGAGACTTTAGCAGAGGAGTGGTTGATACTCGTCCAATCGTTTTTTACGGCAGCGGAACATTGCTCATGCTTAGCTTGGCGGTGTTGGCCGTTGACCACAAAAGGCAATAACGAACCATGTCAAAATTCGAAGATTTCAAAGTCAGTCGCTGGATTAATACCAGCCATTCGATCTTTCAGTTTTTGCTGGTATGTAGTTTCTTTATCGGACTCAACACCCTCTCATTGACCCACTTTAAGCGTTTCGATCTGACAGAGAATCGGATGTTCTCTCTCTCACCGGAAACGATTTCTTATGTTGAGGAGCTGAATGAACCTATTCGTATTATCGTTACTCGAAGCACCAGCGAGAACAGCTCTGATCTGGATTCCTATTACCAGGATGTAGAAAATCTGGTTAAAGAGTACGCTTACGAAGCCCAAAGAGCAGGGAAAGGGCCGATTGAAGCCGAATTTGTTAATGTGTTTCAGCAGACCCTGCTAGCCCAACAATTGGCAGATGAGTTTGGCATCAATCAGCCCAACTTAATCATTTTCGCCTCCGAAAATAAACACCGCATCATTACCCCTGACGAAATCTACAAAATGGAGGAGATGGAAAAGACGGCCTTCCGCGGAGAGCAGGTCTTTACCTCGGCCCTGTTGGATGTGAGTAGCCCGCAGAATACTTCCATCTACTTTGTGAAAGGGCACGGTGAACTGGATATCGCGAACGTGGACCCCATCTCTGGATTGTCCCAATTGACCGAAGAGTTGCGCCAGCGGAATTTCACAATAGACACCCTGGACCTGACACCAGCCAACTCGAGTATTCCTGAAGATGCAGACTTGCTCGTTTTAGCCGGCCCACAACAACCTCTTCTAGCTAGAGAAGTAACCATTCTAAAAGATTACCTGGCAGAAAATGCAGGCCGCTTAGTCATACTGATCGATCCGGGAATCAACAATAACCTGGGCGATCTGTTCTACCAATGGGGTGTTCTGGCTGAGGACATGGTAGTTCTGGACAGTGGGCCAGATTTCATGATGAACGGCGGGGACTTACTCCTTCGACGTTTTGATTCTGAGCATCCGATTACAGAATCCATGGCGAAAAACAGCCAGTCTGTAGTGGTTGGTTTTTCCAGACCCGTTCGAGCAGACATTGGCGCACCCATGGATGACCGACTGTCTGTTCTGCCGATAGTCGGCGGCTCAGAAACGAGTTGGGGGGAACGCTTCTATCGGGACGAAAATGAAATTGGGTATAATGAAGAAGTAGACCTGAAAGGCCCAGTCAGTATCGCTGTGGTCTCTGAACGTTCGATCTCCTCAGATCTAGGAATCGACATCCCGGGCGGACGGATGGTGGTGTTTGGCACTTCCAACCTTATTACAAATAGCCGCCTCAACGTATTGGGAAATTTTACCCTCATTTTGAATACCTTTAACTGGGCACTGGATAGGAATAACTTATTGTCGATCGCACCCAGGCCCATCGACCGGCTACACATCACTCTTAGCCAACAAGAAATGAAAAAGCTACGATTGGCCCTCTGGTTTTTACTGCCCGGTTGCAGTGCCATATTTGGAACCTTTATCTACTGGCTCCGCAGAAGTTAATTTTACCCTCACGAATCATGAGAAAACAGCTCACCGTTATCCTCATCCTGCTTAACCTGGTCGTGTTTGCGGTATTTTACTTGTTTGAAAAAGGAGGCCGTGCGCCCGACGAACTGGAGGGCCGCAAAATATTTGGCGCGGAAGCAGTCGATATCGACTATATCCGGATCTCAGGTGAAAATTTGGGCCCAGATCGAGTGCTTCGCAAAGTGGAAAACAGCTGGAACCTCATATCACCGTATGAATGGCCGGCCAACTTCTTTGCCGTCAGTCGCATTCTCCACCAAATTACTTTCCTGGAAAAGGAAACCAGTTTTGAGGTCAAAGAAATCGAAGCCGCGGGTCGCGACTTGTCCAGTTACGGACTGGATAAGCCTCAAATGAAACTGGAATTCGGCAAGGATATCAAACGAACCTCCATCGAGATAGGCTCTACCACTGAAATAGGGAATCGCGTCTATATTTTATCTCCAGATCGGGAGGAAATCATGGTCATCAAACGCGATCTCTTCGACAGCTTGTTGGTCAATTTGAGTAACCTACGTAGCCAATCGGTCTTCGATATTCCTCTTTTCGAGGTTCAGACGCTCAGTCTGAACAAGTCCTTCCCTACTCCGTTACGCATCCGTATTTCTCGCAGCGCAGAAGATTGGCGCTTTGAAATTCCATTCCAAACAAGGGCCGATCGTGCAGAGGTGGAAACGGTGATTAATGGACTCAACAGCCTTAACGTACAAGAATTTATCACTGACGCAGGTCCAGATCTCGGTGAGTACGGGTTGGAAAATCCGCAAACGCGTTTGACCCTCGAGGCCGAAGATAAACGCCAAACCATCGAAATTGGTAATGAACTAATTACTCCGGAAGGTGACCGTTTATACTACGCCAAAGGCAGTGAAAGCGACACGGTATTTACCATTCCTGGGCTCCTGTTTGATCAACGCCTCAACAACGCACAAGAAGCTCTTAGAGATCGGCGATTTGTGGAGTTTGAACCGAATTCTCTCAGTACAATAGAAATTACCCAGTCCAACCGTTCGGTCTCCTTACAAAAATTAGAGACCGGTGCCTGGCAGGTCTTGAGTCGCGATGACGACGGTAATATCGCAGCCAGTCCGGCTGATACAAAGATCTTGGCTGAATTAGTCGGCAGCCTGTTTCTTCTAAGAGCACAAAACTTTGTCTCCGATGCTCCTTCGAATGCAGATCTGGAAAACTACGGATTTACCGATCCTCAACGCATCGTGCAGCTGAAAGGGGATACTCCTCTAACGCTCATCATTGGCGATCTGGTAGAAGGAAATGCGCGGCATGCCTATGCTAAATTAGAGAAAGATCCATTTATTTATGAAGTAGATACTTCAATACTAGCCGACTTTCATACACGTCCATTTAACTACCGCCTCAGACTCCTGCACGAGGAACCCGAAAACGCGAAACTAGTCGGCATCACCATTTCCGATACAGAGACGGATAGTATCGTTTACAACGCTGTTCTGAATGAAGTAACTCCCACTTGGGAAGCCATTGCAGAAGCCGATGAATTAGACGATGAGGGTAAGGAAAGCCTGCTTTCGCTCGTGGAACAATCCAGCCAGATTGAAGCTCGTGAATTTATCGAGGAGGGATTCGGGAATGTACCTTGGAAGTTCCGGCTTGATCTTCTCTTCGAGTCGACCGACAGCACGGAAACGCGCGCCTGGACAACGCCGCTCTGGGTAACCGAACGACTCACGGGCACCAATGCCATCGCCGGGATGGAGGCAGGAGGGCATGTGTTTTATACCACCCAGAGATTTATCGATGCCTTCTTCAAACTGAGTTTTACAAGATTCGATCCCGGTCCAGAGCCTGAACCCACAGCGCCGTTAGAAAGAACACCTCAACAGGATGAAGTGAGTCCGGTCGAACCTTCGCCCTGATTCTCTTCTCTACGAGAATTCAATATCAGAAAAACACCTTAGCTTAGCTTCCAATGTCTTACCTTGCCAAGAAGCAGCGCTCCTTCCTGATGAGGTGTTACCTTCATTGCCAGAATTTGGTAATGATCTCCCTGATATTTAGCCTGATGCTTTTGCTAACAGCGCTTGGGTTAAGTATATACTATGAGGAGCTACCTGTACCTGATAAACTGATACGAAAGCTCCAAGCGGAATTCGAGAAGCAAGGCCTGAACCTAGATTTCGAAACGATAGCCCTGGATTTCAGGGGTAATGTTTTCATTAAAAGTGCTCGTGTAGCATTTACCGATCTTGAGGGTCCTGCTTTGGACGTTGGATCACTGTACCTGGATATCAACTACGCTGCGCTTATTATTGGCAAACCGCCCTTCGCCCTGCTTCGACTTGGCAGCACCAGTTTCTATAGCCCTCCTGTTGTCTCACGATCCGGAGCAACTGAAACCCTTGTTAGCGACTTAAATCTTGAGCTTACACGAAAATGGAGCACCTGGAACCTTAACTACCTGACCGGACGTTTCAAAACCCTTAACCTATCCGCACATGGCGATCTAAGCGCACTCGTGGCAAAGCTGAGCCAGCCGCGAGGAAAGAAGGAAGATCGCCCGGAACTGTATATTCAATATTTGCAACTATCGCGGTTTCTTTCGGACTATTCAAAAAACCTCCAGGGAGCACTTTCTCCACGCGCGAACTTTCGGTTGAGCAGCGAGGGAAGGGAAACCTTCGTCGTTGAAGCTACTCTGATGGCGGATGCATTTAGCTACGAGGGTCTGCCCACGATCACGGAAGCCAGTCAACAATCACTGATTCAAGTATTTCCAGAAATTCAGATGCGTGGGCCCATTCAGATAAAGGCCACATCTCTAGAGGACACCATCAACCAGCTAAGCGCATCAGATTTAACCCTTTCGGTCTGGAAAGATACACCGATCTTCAACCTGGATACCCTGTTTCCCTTCGAGGCAGACATAACAACTGGCCCCATTGAAATCCAAGGCACCGCGGTAGATCACCTGATATTCAAAGGCCAACTACTAAGTCAAAATTCAGCGGAAGGCCGTTTGGTTACTTCGCTTTATGGCGGGAGCCTCGAAGCAGACCTCACAGGAGACTGGAAAGAAAAGACGGCTGCGGGAACCTTAACAGGATCCCTGAATCTGGAAGAGGTTTTTGCGCGTCCTGAATTTGATCACCTCTGGAAACTTCGATGGTCCAAACAATACAAACCACTCTACGTGGATCTCAATTTCAAATACCCTGGCAATCTGGATGAAGCCACCGCTCAATTCCGCGTTGAAACTCGTGATATAGACATTATCAAGACGCCGTTTAAGTGGGCGCAGGCTCGAGGTACATTGGAAGGCACCAAAGCAGATGTTTATAGACTGGAAGGCGGAGGTTATGGAAACGACCTGCTGTGCAGCTTTCGCCAAGATCTTAGAAGCCCATTTTATCACTTCTCAATGGTCGGTCGCTTTCGCCCTCACGACATCGATGTCTGGTGGCGAGATTGGTGGAAAAAGACCTTCGACTACCTGGATATCAAAGGCGAACTACCCTGGATGGATCTTTCTCTCCGCAATGCCTTCAAATTTAAAAAGCAGCTCACGTTGTTTGGATATGCAGAAGCAGAGAACATCAATTTGAAAGGCATGCATTTCGACCGGGCTTCCTCTAAAATGTTTATTCGCCCCAACTATATCGATGCGCTTGATCTCGAGCTCGAAAGGCCGGAAGGCAATGCCAAGGGAGGTTTTCAAAGGCAGCTGGTGTTCAGTAAGCTGAAAAACGTGATCGTGGATGTGGAGTCCAACATCGAGTTAGAGCCCAGCTTCAGCTTATTTGGCGAAAGTGGATTAAGAATCCTCGAACCCTATACCTGGGATGGAAATCCCAACATTTCAGTTAAGGGAGAGTTCAACTTTGAGAATGATACCCATTGGCAGGACATAGACTTCTCCATCCAAACAGATCAGGGAATGACTCTCTATGATTTTCCATTCGACAGCTTGGATGTCCAAGGCCGTTACCAACGAGGCGACACCTTGTTGGATGATGTCCAATTTGGCTTTGCTGGTGGAAATGGCTGGGGCGAAGCATCCTTTTTGAGACAGGAAGAACAGTCTTTTCTTATTTTTGATTTTGATATCGAAAACGCAGATCTGGATGAGTCGCTCCAACGCATCGCTTCGGTTAAGGAAATTGAAGAAGAGGAAGAAACAGCCCCCAGTAATGAGAAGGACCAAGAGCCACTTGAAGGAAAGCTTCAGATCCATGTGAACGGGATATCACCAGCTGGGTATGGCTTGGATCGAGTCATGGCCAAAGGAGAAATTGAAATCACTGAAGGGAATCTCGCACAGATTCCACTCTTTGGCCCTCTCTCCGACTTATTACCCTTCACCAAACTACAATTGAATGAAGCCAAGTCCTATTTTGCCTGGGACGATGGCAAAATGACTTTTCCAGACCTAGTTCTAACCGGTAAAACTGGACGTTTGGAAGGAATCGGTGACTACCACACCAGTAGTTCCCTCTTAGACTTCCAGGTTCAAATGTATCTCCTACGAGAGACCGATATCCCCTTGATTTCAGATATCATTATGCCCCTTTTCGATCCAGTCAGCCACATGGCTTCGGTTAATCTAAAGGGAACCCTGAAAAAACCAGAGTGGCGGTTCGCCATCAGCCCACTCAATCTGTTCGACTCAAAGCCCGAGGAAATCAAAGAAGAGCCCAAGGAAGAGCTGCAAGACTTCGAATTCCGGAAATAAGACTGAGTCTGGACCCAAATTTTTGAAAAACGCCCAAAAATCTGATACCTGATTTTTGTGGATATTTGCAGCAAATCTACTAAAGCTGGCTGATAACTTATACAGAATACCTATTCTCGCTAATAAATAACCAACCTACTGACCAGGATAAGAACCTAGCACTGACTGGGTAATTCAACCTAAACCACGCAAAAATTTGGACTTAAAACAAATAAAACAGATCATCGACATCATGAAAAAGTCCTCGCTCACTGAGTTTGAGATTGAGGAAAAAGACTTGAAGCTACGAATCTGTCGAAGTGATGAAAACCAGGGCAACAGCGCAGCGGGCATGCCGGCTTATGCAGCGCCCGTTCCTGCCTATACACCTCCACCGGCAGCTGCTGCAGCAGCTGAGGCTGCAGCAGGCGAAGTAGAGGAGAAGGGTGTCGTTATTATCAAGTCACCGATGGTTGGCACCTTTTATTCAGCTTCTTCTCCGGAGAGCCCAGCCTTTGTAAGTATAGGAGATTCAGTAAACAAGGACACCACGGTTTGTATCATCGAAGCCATGAAGGTCATGAATGAAATCCCGGCTGAACTCTCTGGATCGATCAAAGAAATCCTTGTAGAAAACGGAGAGGCCGTGGAGTACGGCCAGCCACTGTTTAAGGTTAAGTCCTAAGGGATTACATCTATGATCAGTAAAATTCTCATCGCCAATCGTGGCGAAATTGCTCTTCGCATCGTTCGCGCCTGTCGGGAGCTAGGTATTAAGACGCTAGCCGTTTATTCGGAGGCGGACGAGCAGTCATTGCACGTCCAATTGGCCGACGAAGCTATCTGCATCGGACCGGCTTCACCCAGTGAAAGCTATCTAAAAGCGGATCGCATCATCAGTGCAGCTGAGATTTCAGATGTAGATGCTATCCATCCTGGCTATGGATTTCTTTCGGAGAAGGCTGAATTCGTAGAACAATGCGAAAGCTGCAAAATTAAATTTATCGGCCCAAGCTCGGAAATAATCCGCAATATGGGCGACAAAGCCCTGGCAATCGAAACGGCCCGGAAAGCAGGGGTGCCAACTGTCCCCGGAAGTGACGGAGTCATCCCAACAGCGGAAGAAGCAGTCAAAGTAGCCGAATCCATTGGATACCCAGTACTTATCAAAGCGGTTTCAGGTGGCGGTGGAAAAGGAATGCGCGTAGCCCACAATAGCGCAGCCTTCCACAAAGAATTTGAGATGGCCAAAGCAGAGGCCGAAAAAGCCTTTGGAGATGGCGACGTCTACTTAGAAAAATTTATCAACAATCCTCGTCATATTGAGTTCCAGATCCTTGCCGACAACCATGGCAATGTGGTTCACCTTGGAGAACGGGATTGCTCGGTTCAACGCCGGCACCAAAAACTCATCGAAGAAGCACCTTCACCCTTCCTGACAGACGGATTGCGGGAGAAAATGGGGAATGCAGCCATCAAAGCGGCTAAGTCAGTAGGATATACCAATGCCGGTACGATTGAGTTTCTAGTCGATGAAGATGGAAATTTCTACTTCATCGAGATGAATACCCGGATACAGGTGGAACACCCGGTAACTGAAGAGATTACGGATACTGATTTGATCAAGGAGCAAATCCGCATCACGGATGGGCAAAAACTGCGCTTCACTCAGGATGAGATCGTTATCAATCGCCATGCGATTGAGTGCCGCATCAATGCGGAAGATCCAATGAGAAACTTCGCACCCTGCCCAGGAACGATCGATCTTTATTATCCGCCCGGGGGACACGGTGTACGTGTGGATTCGCATGTCTACGGTGGATACACGATTCCTCCCTATTATGATAGCATGATCGGGAAGCTCATTACCTATGGCAGAAACCGGGAAATCGCCATGGACCGCATGTACCGGGCCTTGGGAGAATTTATTATTAGCGGGATCAAAACGACGATTCCGTTTTCTAAAGCAATTATGCAGGATCCAGTGTTTAGAAATGGTAAAGCGACGACCAAGTTTATCGAAGAATTTGTAGAACGCGCTAACATGGATACCTTACTGCAGTCTAATCACAACATCGAATAATCATGGACAGCGACAAATCGGATACCCAACAAATTCCCTCCCTTTCAACGGAAGACTCCAACTCTTTAGGGGACATCAAAATTAATCACTCGGTGGTAGCGAGCATCGTTCGCTTGGCCGCACTCGAAAACGGTGGCGTTTACGCCGTAGCTGGCAGCTTTGTTGAAGGCATCGCCGATATGTTTTCCAAGAAGGAAGAAAAAGGAGTGCGTGTTACAGAGAGCGAGCAGAGCAACTACGTCATCGAAATTCGCCTCATCCTCAACTACGGGGTCGAACTGGCAAAATGTGCCTATGACGTGCAGATTGCCGCAAAAGACCGAGTCGAAAACATGACTGGTAAATTGGTTGAGCGTGTTGATGTCGTTATCGATGGCGTCAAATCACCTGATGGTAGAGATGAGGATGGAACCTCCAATCTACAGGAAGTAGAGTAAATTTACTGATAACTTTGCTAAACGCGGTCCTACGGGTCCGCGTTTTTTTTCGACAGCCCCACCAGATACACCCACGCTAGCCGCATTCTCAATTATCAACTTATATGGAAAGCACCCTAGACAAATTTGGCACTGAGCCCTTGCAGCTCACCCTCATGGTCCTCATTCCCCTAGCCGTCATTTTCGTGGTTTTGGTGGTTCTATTTCTAAAATTGGGAGAGAAGAATCTTCTGGTTTTCAACAATCAGGACGGGAAAGTAGAGATTTCTCGCAATGCCATTCAGGAAATTGTTCAACGTACCTGCGAGCAGTTCGTGGAAGTTGGAAAAGCGCGTAGTGATATTCGCAAGATTAAGGGCCAGATTCACATCAAGGTACGATTGAAACTTCGCGTTAAAACACGACTACAGGACATTTCGAATGAGCTTCAGCGACAAATCACGCATGCCATTCGACACGACCTGGGAATCGAAAACCTGGGTGAGGTAAATGTAATCGTGGAAGGCTTTCTTGCTGAACCAAGGCCCAAGGCCTAGTTCATATCAGGTCGATAACAACGTCCGACCATTCGCCTAGCTCATGCAGGTGAATACTGCCCGTTTGGCCCATCTCCTCCATTTGCTTGCGGAAAACATATTCAACTTGTTGCAATTCGACTTTCAAAATCCCACTTAGAATGAGCCTGCCACCAGGCTTTACTGAATTCAGTAGCTGTTCGGGAAATTCCATAAGCACCACTCCAAGGATGTTGGCAAACACAAGGTCATGGGATTGGTTTTGAAAGCCGCTGTCTATATCTCCTTTGATAAAATCAATCTCACCGACCAATTGATTCAGCTCTGTATTCTCATGGCTGATACGGACAGCATCCGGATCGTTATCGAAACCGAATACAGACCCCAGGCCTAGCTTTTTAGCCGAGATAGCTAGGATTCCGGAACCACAACCCGCATCACAACAGGTCAATTCTTCCAGAGGAGTTTTCTCGAGTCCTGGTTGTTTAAGAAAATCAATGAGAGCCTCTATGCACAAACGGGTGGTCTCATGGTTGCCAGTCCCGAAGGCCATTCCCGGATCTAAGAAGACCACCGCATCGCCCGGCGGGACCTCATAGTTTTCCCGTTCCCATACAGGTACCCAATGCAACCCCTCGAAACTCCATGGCTTAAAGTGGTCTTTGTAACTGTCCTTCCAATCTTTATCAGGCAGCTCTTCGAAACGAGGCTCAAGTGAACCTAACACTTCTTCAAAAAAGGGCGCAATGACCTGCCAAGTAGTCCGTGCATCTTTCTCACTCTCGTATACTCCAGAAGCTGTGCCTATCTGTGTGTCCTGATCAAGGAAGATATTCCAATGCCCGTCATCTACTTCGAAAAGCAATTCCTCCAGTGATTCAACCTGCTCACCGGTGATGGGAATGGTCACTTGAAACAGCGGCATGGCTCGTGGTGAGAAACTCCGATACTTCTAACTACTTGTCGTCGAAGAAACGTTTTGCTTTATCAAAAAACGACTTTCCAACTGGATTCTGGTCGTCCCCCGATTCTTTGGCAAACTCTTCCAAAAGCGACTTCTGTTTTCCTGTCAGTGATTTGGGAACTTCCACGTGCACCGTGATGTACTGATCGCCATTTCCATAACCACGCAACGAAGTCATTCCTTTTTTCCGCATACGGAACGTCGTTCCCGATTGAGTCCCTGCAGGGATTTTGAGTGAGGCCCTTCCGCTTAAAGTAGGCACATCGATAGCGCCACCCAATGAAGCCAAAGTAAACTTGATGGGGATTTGGCAATAAAGGTCATCTCCATCGCGATCGAAGATATCGTGATCCTTGACATGGATAACTATAATCAAGTCTCCGGTTGGTCCACCACCGGTACCTGCTTCTCCCATTCCGGAAAGACGTAAACGAGAACCCGTGTCGACTCCGGCAGGTACTTTAACCTGAGAAGTGCTGGTTTTCATTACGCGGCCTTCCCCTGAACACTGAGAGCAAGGTTTCTCAATAATTGACCCCGTTCCGTGACAGGTTGGGCAGGCCTGCTTTACTCGGAAAAACCCACGGGATGAGGTTACTTGACCAGCACCACCACAGGTATTACAGGTTTTCTTACTGGTACCAGGTTCGGCACCACTACCGTTACACTGTTCGCAACCAACCGCGCGGCGAAAAGTAATTTCCTTTTCAACGCCTTTAGCGGCTTCTTCCAGGCTGATTTGCAAGTCGTACTGGAGGTTCGCTCCCGCACGGGCTCCACCGGGGCCGCTGCTCCGACCGCCGCCAAATAGCTCATCGAAAATACCACCAAATCCACCGCCGCTGCCGCCTTGACCTTCGAAGACGTCGCGAAACATATCAAAGGGGTCATGAAACCCACCTCCGCCACCGGCTCCCATTCCACCTCCTTGGAAGGCTTGAGGTCCATAACGGTCATACGCCGCTCGCTTTTCCGAATCTTTGAGAACTTCGTAAGCATGCGATACTTTCTTAAATTGCTCTTCCGCTTCCTTATCATCCGGATTGCGGTCTGGGTGGTACTTAAGCGCTTGTTTCCGATAGGCTTTTTTCAGCTCATCGCCTGAAACTTCTCTGCTTACACCCAATAGCTCATAATAATCATCCGCCATAATTAGCTTTCTCCTTCTTCTTCACTAGCGGGACCACTGGAAACAATCACATTCGCAGCGCGAAGAATACGACCATTCAAGCTATACCCTTTGCGAAGCACTTGAATTACCTTTTGATCCTCAACTTCGTCGCTGGGCTGAAAACCCACGCTCTCGTGAAAGTTTGGATCAAAATCTTCACCTTCAGGATTAACGCACTCCACTCCATTGTTTTGGAGAATGCTAGTGATCTGCTGGGCTACCATTCGAAATCCATCGGATACCGCCTTCGCTTCCGGATGATTGTCGGCTGCTGCCAGTCCAAGTTCTAAATTATCCAATGCAGGTAGCAGATCTTCGATTAATCCAGATACTGCATACTTACGAAGCTCCTCTTTTTCCCGGAGACTACGTTTACGAAAATTCTCAAAGTCAGCGGCTGCCCGGAGTACCTTTTGATAAAGGTCCTCTTTTTCTTTATGGCTTTGCTGAAGAAGCTCGTCGACGGTGAGCTCCTTCTCCTCATCAGTCGCCACTTCGTCAGTTGAAGCCTCTTCCTCGGTTGCTTCGGCTACATCCTTTTGAGGAGCTTCGGCTTCAGCTGTATTTTCAGTCGCCTCTTGGGCTTCTTCAACTACCGGCTCTTCAATTTCGTTTTCAGATGTTTGATTTTTTTCCTCTGCTTTCATGATTGGAACCAGCTAAGGAAAGCGGTTCTTCCAACAAGTTCAAGCAATACTAACGGTCTTATTTCAGACCCAATTTTCAGGAAAAGCAGGCCACCTGCGACTGGAAATCACGCAAAGTGATCCGTGATCAACAAATCTGCATCGCCAACTCCGCTCACCACAAAATCTCCGGTGTAAGGTAATAATACCGTGTCTCCTTTTTTAAATCGGGTGCGATCTTGGCCCTGGATATCAATTTCTCCGGAAACAACATTGAGGAGTACTGGTTGGCTGGTTTCGGGGAAACTCAGCGTTTTATCGACGCCCACCTTTTCCTTCCGAATACGAAACTCGTTACAGTCTGCGATGGTATCTCCGGGCTGCGTATCCCTCATCGGCTCCGGCTCGTAGTCATCGAAAGCTATCGATTCCATCGATTCATCGATATGCAGATCTCTAGGTTTTCCATCCAATCCTACTCGACCCCAATCATACACTCTATACGTGGTGTCTGAGTTTTGTTGGATTTCCAAAATGAAGTTTCCTCCACCAATCGCATGAATGCGTCCGCTCCAAACAAAAATAGAGTCACCGGGTGAAACGGTCGCCTTGTTAACCAGGGGTTCAAGCGCATTGTTTTTGAGAGCCTCTTCAAAAGCTTCGCAAGTCACCCCATCTTTGAGGCCAACCATAAGCTCGGCACCTTCATCCACATCCGTAATATACCAATTTTCCGTTTTAGGTTCGCCTCCCAGTTTTTCAGCAACCTTATACGGTGGGTGCACTTGCAAGCTAAGTTTCTCCTGACAATCCAACCACTTCACAAGGATGGGGAAGGGTTTGGAAGAATCATAAGTGGGGCCCATTACGGTGCCAGAAGATGATTCCAACAACTCACGAATAGTCTGTCCTTCAAATGCACCGGTAGCCACTACAGACTGCGCTTCAGGGCGATCGACTATCTCCCAACTCTCGCCAATGACTTTGTCTGACGGCAGAGATCGTCCTAGCTTGTCCTCGAGGCCTCGGCCTCCCCAGACGCGTTCCATATACAGGGGTTTAAAGTAAATTGGAGAAGACATGGGTTAAAAAGTACAAGAATAGAAACTTTTCATTCACTGGAAAGATACTATGATGACATTTTTTTAGGAGCCAAAAACAATTTTATTTGGCCCCTATTTATTATCTTTCATCCATCAACTCATCCAATTCTTTCCGGTGACTGACCACAACCGACTTTCGGGATCCCGCGACTGCTCTCTTATCGTTGCTTTGCAACGACTTAGCGGGCTTGATTTTTTTGTTAATCAAGCGTCAAAGTAGATTCATGTCGTTGTCACTCCACCTGCCACCCCTAGGCTGCATTTAAATACTATGGCGAACACCAAGAAAAAGGCTACTAAAGCGACTCAAAAGAAGACGCTTGGTTCCTATACCGGTAAATCACGTCCGGTCATCGGCTTCATCTTCCTGGTTATCGGGATTTTGTTTTTAATTTCGCTGTTTGCATTCGATTTGGACCACAGCTCATACAAGCGGGTCGATTTCGTTCCCACCAATTCCGTAGTGGATGGTGGGCAGGAATTTGCTGTTGGGGTTGTTGGAGAAAAAATCGCATTCTGGACACTGGTCATTTTTGGCTTTTCCGCGTGGATCGTGACGCTTTGCTGGTTCTGGATCAGCTACATTTGCTTCTTTAAGCGGTCTCACTTGTTCAAATGGCCACAGGTCGTTGCTATGGCGGCCTATATTTTCTCGATTTCGGTGCTCGGCTCGATGATCCAAGAAGTTTTCTTCGAACAACGCACTGAGCAGATTCATAACGATTGGAGCTACGCAGAGGGTCTTGGCGGAGTCGTCGGAACCACCCTTTACACCAATTTCCTTCGCACAGCGCTTGGGCCCCTTGGAACTTCCATCGTGATAGGGGCAATGGTGGTGGTAAGCCTGATGGTTCTACTTACCTCCGATCTCTCCAACATGATGGAGCGAGCCCAAACCTGGTGGGCGGAAAGTAAGTTAGCTCGTGCAGAGAGACGTAAAAAACGGAAAGAAGAGAAAGAGCGCAAGAAGGCAGCCGAACTTGAAGCGAAGGAGCTAAAGGATTTGGGGCAACCCGACGCAGGTTCCAAAAAGCCAAAAGGCAAAATCAGCCTTCGTGAGGATGAAGAAGAGGAAACGCAGCTCGAGCCTATCGAACTCGACGACGTTGAAGATGAAATAGTTCCTCTCGTCACCAATAAACATACGCCGGTAGAGCAAAAGCCCAGTGTGGGTCTCAAGTCACCCATAGAAGGATTCTCCAAAAAGGATGAACCCGAAGCAGAATTTAAGATTGTTGCGAGCAAGGCGACCCGTAAGGCCTCGAAGAAACAAATTCCAAAGAAACGAGGAAGCTACATTTTCCCAAATCTAGGGCTATTGCAGGAACCACCCCAAAAGGATGATTCTTTGGATGAGTCAGAACACCAGGAAACAGCCACCGCTTTGGTACAGACTTTGGCCAGCTTCAATGTAAAGGTCAAGATGGGCGAAGTTCACACGGGTCCGGTTATTACACGCTATGAAGTATTACCGGCACCTGGCGTAAAGGTTGGTAAGATCCTGAGTTTGGAAAACGACATAGCACTTGGCCTCAAAGCCATGGCTGTTCGGATACAGGCACCGGTTCCAGGAAAAGGAACGGTGGGTATCGAAGTGCCCAACAAAATCAGTGAGTCTGTTTACCTTCGTGATATAATTGAGTCGGAAGATTGGGCCAATTCAAAGGCAGAGATTCCTATTGCATTGGGTAAGGAGGTTAGTGGTCGCCCACTCATAGCCGACCTTACCAAAATGCCTCACCTCTTAGTCGCGGGTGCGACCGGCGCAGGTAAAACCGTTTGTATCAATACGATCATTGCATCTTTGCTCTACCACTCCAGTCCGGAGGACGTGCGTTTTATCATGGTCGATCCGAAGATCGTGGAAATGCAGGTTTACAACGACCTGCCCCACATGCTGATTCCCGTTGTAACCGAACCTAAGAAGGTTCCGGGAGCTCTTAAGTGGCTCATCAGCGAAATGGAACGCCGCTACCAGGTGTTCGCCAAAATGGGCGTTCGCAATATTAATGGCTTTAACGATAAACAGAAAAAGAAGCGACAGGAAGAAGCTGATCGCAATGCCCAGGATGCCATGGATGATATGGCAACCGACGACATTCTCGGTCTGGACAACATCCCAGAGGCAGAAGCTCCGGAAATCGAAGTTCCTAGAGACGCTGAGATCGATATACCTGATAAATATCCATACATCGTATGTATTATCGATGAGCTAGCTGACTTGATGATGGTAGCTGCGCAGGATGTCGAAGCAGGCATCGTTCGCCTGGCTCAGTTAGCACGAGCTGCAGGTATCCACTTGATCATCGCTACTCAGCGACCCTCTGTGAATGTAATCACAGGACTGATTAAGGCCAATTTACCTTGTCGAATTGCATTCCGAGTGAGTTCGAAGGTAGACAGCCGCACCATTCTTGATGCCAACGGCGCCGATCAGCTGATCGGTCGAGGAGACATGCTTTTCAATTTGCCTGATGGATCGGGTAAACTCATTCGTTCCCAAGGTTGCTTTGTTTCGGATGACGAAATCAATAATATCGTGGACTTCCTAAAACAGAATGGGGAACCCAGTTTCGTAGAAGAAGTACAGCAGCATCTGGAGGCGGATGACGAGGATGTAGGCGAACTTCAAGACGAAGAGGACGATCTCTTTCCAGAGGCGATCAATGTATTGAGAACTACCGGGCGAGCTTCGACTTCGATGCTACAACGTCGACTCAAGATTGGCTACAATCGAGCAGCCCGTATCATGGATCTCATGGAGGCTCGCGGCATTGTTGGCCCCGACAACGGATCCAAGCCTAGAGATATCATTGGCGACCTGGATAGCTTGTAGAGCTTAGCGCTTTACCAGTTGAGAGAAGGAAAGTTCCTAACCAAAGTCGGTAAAGCCAAACTATTTTCATCGTTTGAACAGAGTGATAATCATTTTCTTTGCTTTTTCCGGACGGTCTCCCTAAACCAAACAATTATGCAATCCATTGGGGAAAGATTAGAAGAAGCCCGGAAAAAAAAGGGTATTTCCATACGCGAGGCAGCTGACGCTACCAAAATACGCGGTGACTTCCTTGATTGCTTCGAAAAAGACAAATTCGATATCGGTATTCCGGACATCTATACGCGCGGATTTTTGAGTAATTACTCAAAATTTCTACATATTGATCCAGCTAAGATTGTTACCGATTATAACTCTTTTAAGCTCGGCAGGAGCAAAATCTCGAAGCGAGATCGCGGTGAATTGCTAGGCCGACTGGATATGCCAGATCAAGCTCCGGATAAAGAAGAGCCAGCTTCAATGGAAGCCCAACAATCCGAAAACCTCGCTCCTCTTGGTTCTTTCTCTCAGGGCGGACCAGAAACAGGAACTTCTGGCTTGGTCAGCAATGATGCAGACCCTGAGGTTGATTATTCACTCTATTGGAAACTCGGTTTTGCCGTAGCCGCGGTATTCGCGGTATTTATACTTTTGGTCTACGTGGTGTGGAACGTCATTAATAAGGAAAGCCCCGAAATTAATCCTGAATTAGTAGAAGCACCCGTTATCAACTCATCTGGTGCTCAAATTTTGGAGTCAGCTGAAGAGGTAATTAAGCTGATCGCATCAGGTGACGTGAACGTACTGGTTATCGAAAAAGCGAGTAACAATCGTCTTTTCAGTGATCCCATGGCAGCAGGTGAAGAGATAGAGATCCGCAAGAATGGTCCCGTCACAATAGCATTCAGCGAAGGTCGCAATTTAAGCTACACCAAAGGTGGGCAAACCTACAGCCCTGGAACTGACGGGCTTGGCCGAATCACTATACCCTGATTTCTGCTACACGTTAGCTTTCCAACCTGCCGGTCCTTTTATTCCAATTGGAGGTCCTAGAATTTCACCCACGAGTATGGCTTTCTTCTGTCCTACAGGGTGAGCAAGATCGGCATACAATTGAGACCGTAACTCACCCCGTGCGACCTTTAGGCTCGGTTTGACTTGAGAGTAAGCGGATAAAGTATCGACCTTGGTGACGGTCTGTTCTTCCAGCTCTTTAATCTGACGCAATTTGGCCTGAAGTTCATCCTGGTAAGAACGCGTTGGTTGAACCGGGACAGGTGCAGGTGGAGGCGTGGGAGTGCGTGAAGGTGTTGGAAACTTTTGAGTTTGCGGCGCAGGCTTACTGGTTTGCGGTACTCGAGCTGGAGCCGGAACCGGCGGGGGAACCCGACCGGTTCGCTCGGCAATTTTGCGACGGATCTCTTCCTGAATCTCTCGAACGCGTCTTGCTTCATCTGGATCCGCCTCGGAAGGCTGTTCCACAGGAGCATTCTTCCCATCCTTCTTCTGTTTGGCACTACCTAGGCCATACAGAACCATGATGATGATGGGAATGATTACATTCTCCAGATTGTTTAGAACCCAATCCATTGGAAAAACTAATGATTAACTGGTTGGAGGTGTGGGTCCGTCGGAGTCAGTATCAGAAATCGACTTTCTCATGGAAGTATCGGACTGAATGTTCTCAAGGCGGTAGTAATCCATGATTCCAAGATTGCCAGCGCGGAATGCTTCGGCGATGGCCATGGGCACTTGAGACTGAGCTTCTACCAGTTTCGCATTCATTTCTTCAACCTTGGCCTTCATCTCTTGCTCCTGCGCAACCGCAGCAGCACGCCGGATTTCAGCCTGCGCTTGGGCGATTTTCTTATTCGCTTCAGCTTGGGCCTCTTGCAGATGGGCACCTATGTTCTCACCAATGTCGATATCGGCGATATCGATTGAAATAATTTCGAAAGCCGTTCCAACGTCGAGACCACGATTCAATACGTTTTTAGAAATGGAATCCGGATTCTCCAAAACGTATTTGTACGATTCAGCTGAACCAATGGTAGTTACAATACCCTCCCCTACACGAGCTATAATCGTTTCTTCCTGAGCACTACCCACGTAACGTTCAAGGTTACTGCGAACGGTTACTCGAGCGCGTGCCTTTACTTGGATACCGTCTTTGGCAACCCCATCAATGGTGACTTTCCCTGAATTAGAAGCCGGGCAATCGATAACAATCGGATTGATGGAGGTTCTAACAGCCGCGACCACAGACTTCTCAGTTCCTTTGGTGGCTAAGTCAATCACGGTCGCCTGATCCCAATCAAGAGGCAGGCCGGCCTTTTGGGCATTAATCAAGGCCAAGGTGGTTTGCATGATATCACCACCAGCCATGTAGTGGGTCTCCAGGTGTTCAATTGGGAGGTCGATACCTGCCTTTACGGCAGTAATTCGTGCCTCCACTATCAAGCTATACGGCAGCTTTCTAAAAAAGCGCATAGTGATGAGATTCATCATGCTTACAGGCGCTCCAGAAGAGTACGCCTTCATCCATACGCTGAAAAACGAAAGGATGATGAAAAAGATTCCGAGTACTACGATGATCGCGACGATCGATAGTACTGTCGTGGTGGCTCCAATTACAGGTATCATATTTCTCTAACGATTAATTTTAAGTGTTCCGACCTTACCACTTCAACCGTGGCATTTTTATCAATTAAACCACTATTCGAAGCGGCTTCAAATGTTTCGTTGGCAATCTTTACTCTTCCCGAAGGCGCCATTGTGGTCAATGCGATACCGGTTTTGCCTATTAGATTATTTCGCCCAACAGGGGATGTCTGTGCTCGTTGTTGGTCCTTGTGCTGGATGGTCCTTCCGAACCTGGACTTCGCGAGCAACTTGATCTGTATAAAAAATAGCGCAATAGCCGCCAAAGTTCCGCCTACTAAAATGGAGATAGACCCGAAGAGACCCATCGTATCGTAGGCCAAAACGGCAGCCGCAATAAGAGCACAGGCGCCAAAAAAACCTAATACACCTCCAGGTGCGAAGACCTCCATAAAGAATAAAATGAAGGATACGATGATTAAAGTTACTATAATTGTGGTCATCTTGCTTAGGCTTTCCTGTCTACGAGCAGTGAGTAGCTCTTATACCCCACAACGATAATTTTCTCCCCTCTGGCTAAATCTCCAACCGAGGTAGTCGCTTCGTAACGGTTTCCATCAACCTCGACCATGCCAAGTGGATGAAGATTTGTGACAACAACTCCTTCTGAACCGATATCCGGCAATGACTTTTCCTCAACATAACGACCTCCACCGGATACAATCGTACTGGGATCTCCGGATTGGCCCTGGTGAACTAAGCTTTTATAGAAGGGCGATTTGGGAAGGAAGCGCCAAACGGCCCATACTCCAGCAACTGCAATAAGCATTCCAATCGCTACATCGCCTACCCCCTTGGATAAAGAATCTGTATTCAGCTTCCAATCGATAGGGCTTTCTCCGGGCTGAGGAACAACCGGCCACACATCGGCCATAGACCAAACCATGGCTCCGAGAATACACAGTACTCCTGAGATTCCAAAAATGAAGGTACCCGGCAGGACAAAGACTTCTATGGCCAGTAGCACAACACCACCAACCAATAAAAGAATGGCTTCGAAGCCAGCGAGTCCGGCCACGGTGTGTCCAAAGACAGCTATCACGATCAATCCAATGCCTAACAAACCGAGCAGGCCAAAAGCTGGCGTCTTTAATTCCACAACCAGCATAACGATGCCGAGTCCGTAGAGAACGGGGGTTAGAAAATCGATCACGGAAGCAAACTCTTCTGACCACGAAGGCTCATACCTGGTGATATCTACTTCTTCAGTGCCGAATCCGTATTGAAAAATCTCATCAATGGATTCAGCGATTCCATCTGCAACTAATGGTTGAGGTGGATCTCCAAACTTCACTACCGCTTTGGATGCGGTTAATCCCAAGAGCTCCCCTTTGGGGCTGATCAGCACATTATCTTCAACGAATTCAAATTCTTTATCCATCATCGCTTTGATGACGTTGTTCCTGAGCTTTTTATCCTGAGCGTAAGACTCGATGCGTGCATCCAGGTAGCTCTTGATTTTGGCCTGCATAGTATCAGGAATTTCCTGACCGGAAGAAGAAACGGCGGCGGCGGCACCCATAATCCCAAGAGGGGCGAAATATATATAATCGGTTACCGAAGAGATAATGGCTCCGGCCGAGATCGCTTCATCGTTGATGTAGGTCACCGTGATTCCCGGAAACTCGTTGAGCACTTCCATAATCTCCAGAGTAATATCCAGACGGCCGCCGGGCGTATCCATATCGAGCACCACAACATCCGCTTCAGCAGTCATGGCATCCTTGATAGATCGTCGCAATATATAGAGGACGGGATTGCCAATATCGGTTTTGACAGGAATGACAGCCACTTTGAGCGGCCCCTCTTCGGGTAACTCGATGCCTTCCAATGCAGGAATCAGTTCCTCTTTCGAAAGCCCGGACATATTGATCCCGGAGAATTCTACATATTCTGATTTCGACTCAGAATTGGAATCCCCTTCTTGGGCAAATGCTGACGTAGAAAGCATTGCCGTAGTGAGGCAGAAAATGATGAGGTAAATGAATCGGCTCATAGCCAAAAAATAATCATGGAAGGGAAGACGGCAAAAGCAAGTAAGCTTCGACGATTAATCGAAAGTGCTGGCAGTTTTGTAAACCGTGCTAAGTTTTGAATCATGTTAACTAGAGAAAACCTCCAAGATCAGGAAATATTCAAATGGAGTTTAGGGCCCTCCACCTTTCGGATGCTGCCCCAGCGTGGAGCCCGGTTAATGGATTGGGAACTTAAGCTATCTGGAAATCAAACGAGGTCGGTCATCCATTGGCCTGAAGGGGTAGATTTTCAAAACCTGGCGTCCATTCGCGGAGGGAATCCTATTTTATTTCCATTTTCAGCCCGCACCTTCCACAAAGGTAAAATTGAAAACTGGAAATCTCCCAGCGGCGAAGTACTTCCCATGCCCAAGCATGGGTTTGCCAGGGATGGTCACTTCGAGATTCAAGCGCAGGACGACTCATCCATCACTTTGAAGCTTGTACCCGTTGAGGAAGATGCCCTGGCCTACCCTTTCGACTATGAGTTCTTGGTTAGGTACCAGTTTTCTATGCTCTCGGTGGAGGTTGAGTTTCTCTTGAGCAATCTAGGGAGTGAGAAAATCCCCTGGAGCGCCGGCCACCACTTTTACTTCACCATTCCCTGGCAAGAAGGCTATAGCCGCAAGCACTACCGAACCCTCATGCCCGGTTGCAAATCGGTCTATCACGCCGCAGATGGTGCGCTCGTTTCTGCCGATTTCAAAGGAGGCGAAGTTTCCATGGACGATCCGGAGCTAGTGGACCGCATTCATTTTCGCCTCAAAAACAATAAGGTAAAGTTTGGTCTGAAAAACGGAGAGGAAGATGTCACCGTCATCGTCTCCGATGCTGTTCGTCCGCTTCCAGGAGCCACTGTGGTTACCTGGACTGAGTTCGACGACAGCCCCTTCTATTGTGTCGAGCCCTGGATGGGCCCACCCAACAGCCCAGAACACAAGAAAGGCCTCCATTGGGTGGAGCCGGGGGAGACCGACAGTTTTAAAGTGAAGGTGACGTTGGAGGAGTAGCGAGAGTGTAGAAGTAATCGGTGGTCAGTTATCATTAGGCGCAGTGAAGGAAACTTCCTCTTGTTCCGGTTCTGCTGCGCAGCCCGGTCTTGTCGTCGCTTTGCTCCTCTGAACTCTACCTCTTAAAACCGCATTCGCAACGGCGAGGTCGCCCTACCTTTTCTCGGCGGATTTAATGTATTTGTGGAGGGCTCGATCGCCGAGCGAGCGGTGCGTCTGAACGGTAACCAATGAAAACTAGGACGACTCGTCCCTCAATATCTCAAGCGGCGGCTGTTTCGTAATTCCACGGCTATTCAATAAACCGGTCACCGTGGTCAGAACCATCATTGTCACCATTCCAATTCCCACGGCATCCCAAGCAACTACTAAGGGAAGCTTGAAAAGAAACTTCATCAAGGACCAGGTCGCAACAATGGAAACAAAACCTCCCACCAAGGAGGCAAGAAATCCAACGGCAGCAAATTCGATAAAAAGAATGCCTTTAATGGTTTTTGATCCGGCACCCAGTGTCCGAAGCAGCACACTTTCACGTATCCGTTGGTAACGACTGGTTATGATAGTTCCGGCCATGACCATCAGTCCGGCCAAAATCGTAAACAAGGCCATGAATTGAACGACCCAGGTAATCTTTCCCAGAATGTCATCGATTGTCGAAAGGATGGACCTCAGGTCTATGGAAGAAACATTCGGATGAATATCCATGAGTTCAGCTTGGACTTTTCCCGTTGTCACAGCATCCGGCGTTCGCGTGGCCACCATAAAAATACCAGGAGCATCGTCCAATACACCTTTTGGAAAAACGAAAAAGAAGTTTGCCCTGACCTGGTTCCAATCGACTTTGCGAATACTGGCTATTTCCACTTCCAAAGCCAGACCCTGAATATCGAATACCAGGCGATCCCCCAGACTCACGCCCAAATCTTCGGTAAGACCTTCTTCAATGGAGACCGGGATCGGTTCATCTTCGATGGAGGCTTCCGCAATAAACGTTCCTTCGATCAATGTCTCGGTCTCGGTAAGGTGATCTCGATAGGTTGAGCGATACTCTCTTCGCAAGGCCCAACCTCCAGGTCCCTCATCTTCACCCCGCCGCTCTCGGTCACGTCCCCCTCCTTCACGACCAGGCCCTCGACGCATAAATTCGCGAACGGGTCTGCCGTTGAGTTCAGAAATCCGCATGTTTATCAAGGGAGCCGCCTCGACAATAGGCAGATTATTCTCCTCCAGTACCGTCTCAACATCGGCAAGCTGATGCGGCTGAATATCGAATAGGATCATATTGGAACTATTGCCTCCACGATCGACAATGATCTGCTTGAGTATCGCTTCCTTGGTCAGAAAGAGGGAAAGGACAATGATGAATCCAAGACCCAGCGCCACCAGCATGAGAACTGAGCGATTGTTGGGCCGGTAAAGATTGGCGATGCCATAACGCCAAGCAAATGGAAGGCCTTTGGACACAAGTTTCTTAATTGCTTTAAGAAACAACCAGGCAATCAGACTCAGCAGACCCAATACCACGAGCAGTCCCCCTGAAAACCCGAGATTCACTTTCAGGCTATCCGTTTGGGCGAAGCCAAATCCGAACAGCGCGAGAGCCAGGGTAGCAACAATGAGATAAACCCACGGGTCCTTTTTCATCGCACCAGGGTTTTCCACCCCGGTTCGCAGGACTCGCAAAGGTGATATCTTTCTCAAAGGAACCAGAGGCAGGAGGGTAAACAGGAAGCAAACCAGCCAGCCGAAAAACAGCCCGATCCCGAAATCGAGAATTGAGAACCGCGCCTCTAGTTCGAACGGCAGGTAATCAGCAACAAAGACAGGTATAACAAATTGAATAGCCGTGCCGAATAAGGATCCGATAAAGGATGCGATCAGTCCCAAGCCCGAGACCTGTACCAGAAAAATGGATATTCCGAGTGAGGACTTGGTCCCCAGACAACGAAGAATGGCGATGGTGTCCATTTTGCCACTCAGGTAAACATGAACGGCACTGGTCACTCCGACACCACCCAGAATGAGCGCCATAAACCCTATCAGATTGAGCAGGTCGGTAACCTGTTGAAATGAATTGATTAACTCCCGTTGCTCTTCCTCCACCGTATCCACCCCGACCCGATTTTCACGAAAGAAACGGCGTTGGGTTTCCAGCTCTTCATCGATGGTGTCACTGTTTTCCAGCTTGAGGTAAGAGCGATAGGACACCCGACTGCCAAACTGCATCAGACCCGTGCTCTCCAAATGGTTTTTAGAAATATAAACTCGAGGGGCTACCCAGCCGGTCAGTTTGGACTCACCTGGAATCCGATCCATGATTCCCAACACCTCGAAATGGATTTGGCCAAGCTTTACTTGATCACCAACCGACACTTCAAATTGATGATAGAGGCTTTCCTCCAACAGCACATAACGCTCGGCATGAAATTGCTCCATCGATACTTCCGGCCTGGTTTCGGGAATACCATAATAGGGAAAGCTATCCTCAAATGCCCGCATGGAAACCAAACGCGAACCGCCGTTCGATTCAAAGAGCCCCATGGTGGCCAGACGCATCTCATCGGTCCTTTCACCACCCAGTCCGTCGATGAAATTTTCAATTTCCTCCGAGAACGGACTGCGGGAGTTGAACTCCACATCCGCTCCAAGCAGCTCCTTCGACTGGCTCTGGATGGCATCTTCCACATTGGTCCGGAATCCGCGAATAGCAACCAAGGCCGCCAATCCAAACACAATAGAAAGCACGAAGAGAACCAGCTTCACTCGACTTCGCCGGCTGTCCCGCCAAGCCATTAGAGTCACCCACTTCCAACCGGGACCTGCATCGGATCGGCTCATACGTTTTCTAGAACCTCCACAGCTCCTTGATGAATCCGGTAGATCTGATCAGTCTTTCTCGCCAGATCCAGGTTGTGCGTCACCAGAACCAGGGTCGTCCCTGCTTCTTTATTCAAATCAAACAAAAGTTCCTCAACCATCCCACTGGTATCTCCGTCGAGATTGCCTGTTGGCTCATCTGCAAAAAGAATGGAGGGCTGATGAATAAAGGCTCGTGCCAAGGCCACCCGTTGTTGCTCCCCGCCAGATAACTGGACTGGGAAATGATCAAACCGATCGCCCAGGCCCACTCGTGATAGGAGCTCTTTCGCTCGAGCTTGCTTGCTGGATTCACCCCGAAGCTCCAGCGGGACCAAAACATTTTCCAAGGCAGATAAGGAAGGGATCAGTTGAAAGTTCTGGAAAACAAAGCCCACCTCCAGGTTACGAATCTGGGCCAAGTCATCTTCGCTCGATTCATGCAAGGCATGTTCGTTGAGATAGATACTTCCACTCGTTGGACGGTCTAATCCAGCACACAATCCCAGGAGAGTTGTTTTCCCACTTCCCGATGGCCCAAGGATGGAGCATTTGCTCTCTGCTTCAATGCTCAGGTTTACATCCTGCAAGACGGGCACCTCATGACTTTCCGTGGTGAACGTTTTAAATACATTTTGGACCTGAAGGATGCTCATATGGGCTACGTTGAGTTTATTAACTGGAAAGACGATAAAAAGTGAACCTATGTTTGATGACTCTGTCCCGAAACAAAAGTGAAAGGTTTCAAATTTAGTCTAACGCACATCGTTTTCATTACGTTACTACTTTGTAGTTCCGCTCTAACAGCTACTTCAAAAACGATTCTGTTTATGGGAGATAGTATCACGGCTGGTTATGGAATCGGCGATGATCGCGCTTTTCCCGCTTTGATTCAGGAGAAGCTCGATGAGGAAGGCTTCGACTACGCGGTCATGAATGCCGGGGTGAGTGGCGATACGTCTGCAGGCGGGCTTGCCCGGACCAATTGGCTGCTTAATCGACCCGTGGATATTTTTGTATTGGAACTGGGTGCCAACGACGGACTACGCGGCCACCCGGTGGAATCAACTCGCAAGAACCTCACCGCCATTTTGGAGAAGGTAAAAAGCAAGTATCCTGAGGCTAAGTTGGTTTTGGCCGGCATGCAGGTCCCTCCCAATTTGGGTCCTGATTATTCGGAAGCCTTTCGCAGCGCCTTCGAAAAAGTTGCCCAAGCTACGGGAGCTCATCTGATCCCATTCATCTTGGAAGGCGTGGGTGGCATTGAAGATCTTAATCAGGCCGATGGGATCCATCCCACCGTCGAAGGCCATGCGATCATTGCCGACTTGGTGTGGGAGCATCTAGATCCGCTGTTAGAGAAGTAGCGTCGCCTACCAAGAATTCGGTACAAGCAGATAGGGAAGTTTCCCACATTTCGCAGTTGTGTAGGTTCTTCGTTCCCTTCGTTTGCTTCTGTTGAAAAAAGATTTCTGAACAGAAGAAAACAAAGGAGTATTACAAAAACCTTGCACGTTAAGAGGCGATTGAAACTTTGATATGGTATGGACGAAATCTATGAGCTCACCCACCGCGTCGGGTATTTCCAGGTCGATCGGAATCATCGCATTCAACTGGGTTCGCTTTTCAAACTGCTCCAGGAAGCGGCTATTCACCACGCCAACCAAGCGAAAATTGGAACCCAGATCATGGAGGATAAAGGTGAGTCCTGGATTCTCAACCGGGTAGCAATGAAGCTGGAGCGCTATCCAAAGTTCGACGAAGTCTTACTCATCAAAACATGGGCAAGCGGAATGAAACATTTCAAAGGCTTTCGGGACTTTCGTTTGTATGTGGGCGATGAACTAATCGGACAGGTTTCTACCCTGTGGCTCTGTATCAACATGGAGAGCAAGTCACTTACTCGCCTTCCACAGGAAATCGAAGACAACTTCCTCACGCGACCCGATGAGGTCTATTTCGATAAACTTGACAAACTCCGGTTACCCAAACCGGGGGCTGACGCACAGGAGACACGCATCAGCCTCCGCTATGGTGACATCGACGGCAACCAACACGTCAATAACACCGCCTACATGGAATACCTACAAACCGCACTACATCACCAAAATTTGGATACGAGGCCCGAGAAGCTGGAAATTCAGTTCGCGAGGGAGATTTCGCCGGCTGCCCAATTCGTTTCGGTGCAGCTCAGTAACGAGAAGAAGGCAAAAGTTTTCGGAATTAGTTCAAGCGGTACGATAGCCTCATTTGGTTACCTTCACGAATAAACCTTCCAGTAACCCTTAAACCCACTCCAACTTCAGATTCACCTGAATATCCGGATTCAAACTCTGGTTAACCGGACAGGTATCGGCTATGTGACGCATCTCTTGTTTATCGTCTTCGGAAAATTGATTAGGGATTTCGATGTCGACATTGAGCTGCGAGATTCGACGAGGGAGATCGTCGGACATGATTTTCTGAACCTTGGCCGTAGCTCCTTTTAGGTCCCAGCCTTTGTTTTGTCCTTTAATACTAATAGTGGTCAGTATGCAGGAGGCGAGTGCAGCCCCGCAGAGATCTGTTGGGGAGAAGGACTCACCTTTCCCCATGTTGTCCGTGGGAGCATCGGTTTGGATAACCGTGCCGGAGGGACCGTGAGTGGCAAGTGCTCGCAAGTCGCCCGTGTATTCCAAATTCATTTCAACCATAGGCCAGAGATTGAAGGAGAAATGGGATGTGTGGCAAGGGACGAAGGACGAGGGATATTTGACCTTGTGACATCGCTCGCCTCGACAATGCGATGCGACCTCAATCAAATACTGACCACAGTTACCTGCTTACTGAATACTCTGGATTACGGTGCTACCGGAAAGATCTCTTCTAATGCTTGGTCAATGCAGGCTTTGAGCTCCGGAATCCTTGACTCATCGAATGAACCGGCGACGGCAACACTAGTGTATAAGCTATTTGGGCACATAGCTGCGAGTGAGACTTCGGCGGTCTCTGAATGGGTTTCCACAAAGGCGTAACCTAATTTGCGTATGCGGTGAAGATCCTCGATCACCATTTCTACCCCTCCCATATAAGAAGGAATATCATCTACACCCTCATAAAGCTCTCGCACTTCATCATCGGTTTTCTTGGACAAGATCATCATGCCGATTCCCGATTGGGTCGCTGGTTGCAAACGCATTCGCCCAACCGCTTCTTCCGCCGACATACCAGGCATGAGGTGATAAAGATAATAGCAATTTCGCTCCCAGAGCATACCGAAAGCGGTAATGAGACCCACCTTCCGATGAAGTTCACGCAGTGGCTTGGTCGAATTTCCAATCAGACCCGAAGCATACAAGCTCTGTGCTGCTAGCACGTGCATCGCAGGTCCTGGCATGTATTTCGCGTGTCGATTCTGGCGCGCCATACCCATGTGAGCGAGGGTCTTGAGCAGTCGATGAGCCCGCGTAGTTTCCATATCCAGGCGCCTGGCGAGTTCGCGAGCCCCGATCGGGCCTGGGATGGTCGACAAAATTTGGAGGCAACGAATGCCGTCCATTAAACTACGATTAGGTTGCGCAGGTAGCATATATTAGGGTTAAGCTGTTTCTTTAAGCCAAATTGTTGCTATAAAATCAACGCAAATGTACAAATGGCAAACAGGTGGCAGGAGTATAAGGCCTTGTAATCGAACTAATTGGAAAACCTTCAGGGACGCAGCGAGCTTAATTGCCTAATGAATAAACAGGCAAGATGCCGGTTCACCTCTACTCAATGCAGGTCCCAGCCAGAAGCTCCGTGCTTGACAATTGGGTACCAGAGACGGAGAACGGAAACCATGAAACATCAACAGATTCATTCCAGCAAAGCACCCAAAGCGATTTTCGCATTGGTTGTTTCCTGCTTCGCAATGAGCAAAAGTTGGTGGTGGTCTTTTAATTAGGACCGTTCATTACACTTATTCTTTGCGCGGTTCCTTTGTCACGGACCGCGTTTTTTATTTCCCAAGCCGTGGTTTCAAGTCCGCGGCTTTTTTTATTTTCCAATTTCAAATTTCACCCATAACCATACAGCCCTTTAATTCTAATGTCTAAGATCGAATACCAAACCCCAGGAGGAGCGACCGTCATTTGCGAGGTCGAATCCACTCCCTATTCTGAGGCGTTGAACGATGCGTTTGATGCTATTGACCACAACCAGGGAGCGCTGTTTTGCAGCGGCTACGAATACCCGGGTCGGTATAGCCGTTGGGATATTGGATTTATCCGACCTCCTCTTGAGATTATCGGTCGACACCGGAAGTTTGAGATCAATGCACTCAACGAACGGGGCAAACGTATTCTCCCCATGATTCAGAAGGCCATCGAAGGCCAGGATTACATTGAATCTATGAATGTCGGTCCTGAATCTATTACCGGTGAACTGGTACCTATGCCGGATTATTTTCCGGAGGAAGAGCGAAGCAAACAACCGGGGCTTTTCTCCATGCTGCGTTCGATCCGAAGTTTCTTCGGGTCTGATCAAGATCCATACATTGGTTTTTTTGGTTCGTTTGGTTACGACCTGGTTTTCCAGTTTGAACCGATTGAGCTCAAACACGAGCGGCCGTACAACTATGCGGACGCTCACCTGTTTTTGCCCGACCAGCTGTTTATAGTAGACCACCGCAAGGAAAATGCTGAGGTGAGAAACTATGACTTCCACATGGGCACTCACAATACCCAGGGATTGGATCGGGCAGGAAAGCATTTTCCTCTGCCAGAAAGACAGTCTAAGGAAATCGAAAGCGATAACCATCCAGGCGAATATGCTGAGAAGGTAGATAAGATCATCGAAGGAACCAAAAAAGGTGACTTCTTTGAGGTCGTACTGAGTCAGGTGTTTACGTCCGGTTGTTTGGACACTCCTCGAGAGTTGTTCGACAAGATTCGCAAGGTGAATCCGAGCCCCTATGAGTTTCTAATCAACCTGGGCGATGAGCAACTGGTGGGTGCGTCTCCAGAGATGTTTGTTCGAGTACGTGGTAGTCGGGTAGAAACCTGCCCGATCTCAGGCACGGCTCCTCGAGGTAATGATGCCATCGAAGATGCGGAACGCATTCTTGAGCTGATGACCTCCAAGAAGGACGAAGCCGAACTTACGATGTGCACCGATGTAGATCGCAACGACAAATCCCGCGTTTGCAAACCTGGCTCTGTTCAGGTTGTCGGGCGCCGGCTGATTGAAGCTTATTCACGCTTGTTTCATACAGTGGATCATGTTGATGGGGAGCTGTTGGACGATTATGATGCGTTCGATGCCCTCCTCTCTCACATGTGGGCCTGCACTTTGACCGGGGCTCCGAAGCCAGCGGCCATGCAGATGATTGAAGATCTGGAAAACTCGCCGCGTGAATGGTACGGAGGTGCGGTTGGATTCATCGGCTTCAATGGCGATATGAATACCGGCATCACCATCAGGACCATTCATTTGAAAGAAGGACTGGCAAAGTTTCGCGTCGGGGCGACCCTGCTTTGTGACTCGGATCCTGAAGCAGAAGATCGTGAATGCCGAACTAAGGCATCAGCCTTTCTAGATGTACTCGCAGGCAAAACACGAACCAAAGACCTGGGATTCCAAGTGCCTCATCGCGATGGCTTCCAACCAAGGGTGTTCTTTGTCGATAACCAGGATTCCTTTGTGCATACCCTGGCGAATTATTTTCGTCAGGCTCAGGCCGAAGTGATTACCATCCGGGCAGGCTTCCCATTAGAGAAGATTGACGAATTCAATCCTGACCTTGTTTTCATTTCACCAGGACCGGGAACACCAGAGGAGTTCAATGTACCAACCGTGGTGAAGTACTGCGTAGACAAAGGTATTCCCTGCTTTGGAGTCTGCCTGGGGTTGCAAGGTATGGTGCAGGCATTTGGTGGTGAGTTGAAACTGCTGGACTATCCCATGCATGGAAAGCCATCCGATGTGACCAATCGCCAGAGCGGAGTGTTCGATGGTTTTCCAGAGTCCTTCCGAGCAGGTCGCTATCACTCCATTTATGCAGACAGGGATGCACTTCCTGATTGCCTGGGAGTTACGGCTGAAACAGAAGACGGAACCATCATGGCGATTCAACACAAGGAGCTGCCCTACGCTGCGGTCCAATTCCATCCGGAGTCGATTCTTACCTTAAGGGGCCACCTGGGGTTGAAGCTCATCCATAATGTGCTTAGTTCTCTGAAATAGAAATTATGGCAAACGAAACCCAGTCCAACAAAGCAATTGCTCCAGCCATTGGAATAAGCGCGGCCATCCTCGCTTTCCTCTTCTGGCTGATTTATTTCAAGACCCCCGGTAAGGCTGAAGGAGATTGGTTTCTGAAGTTACCGACCATCTTTGCAGGACTAAATGCGGTTTCCGCATGTTGCCTGGGAGTCGGGATTGTTGCGATCAAGCGGGGGCTGAAACGCATTCACATCGGTATGATGATTTCTGCCACCGTGTCTTCGGCTCTGTTTCTGGTCTGCTATATCATCTACCATCACTATCATGGGGATACGAAGTTTCTCGCTGAGGGGTTCATTCGGCCCATCTACTTCTTCATCTTAATTTCCCATATTTTGCTTTCGGTAGTCGTAGTGCCCTTGATTCTCCTGACCCTGTGGTTCGCGATCAATAAGTTCTATGAAAAGCACAAACGGATGGCCAAATGGACCTTCCCAATCTGGATGTATGTTTCAGTGACCGGGATTTTGGTCTACGTGATTCTACAGAACTTTAATACCGTCTAAAAAAAATGGCGTTTGGTGCATAGCACCCATTTCGGGCACATTTTTTGAAACAAATCCAATCTCATGGGTTTGTTATAAGGCATACACCTTATTAATACTATAGGTGAATCACTTAAATTAGTATAGTATAACCTTTGTGCTTTATTTATGAGAAACTTGTGGCTTAGTGAGAAGTGTAAGAACGCTCATTTCGGGAAATACGAACTAAAGCGCGTTTCAAGATTATCACTAAATAGGAATTAGAGTCATGAACCCTTTCACATCTAACGATATCGTAGGACTACGCGTACTACTGGTCGACGACGAGATTTTCATCCGTGAAATGGGTTCCGATGTATTATCTATGCTAGGCTGTATCCCGTCAGTCGCCTCTGATGGACGCGAAGCCTGGGACATGATCCGAACCGATCCTTCAGCGTTTGATGTAATCATAAGCGATTACAATATGCCTGAGATGACGGGCATCGATTTGGCATCCAACGTATTTAAAGACAGGCCCAACATGCCATTTATCATCAGCACGGGCTTTGCCAGCGGCTTTACCGAGAAGCAGGCTGAAGATCTGGGAATCTCCTGCATCCTGCAGAAACCCTACGTTATCCAACAATTGAAAGACGCAATCGTTGAGGCAGTGACGAGCAAGACCACTGCATAGCCTACACCATTTGCTGGGTGTTTCTATTTGGGTTTACAAAGAAACCTAAAACTTTTTGTCTCCGCTGATCAGTCCTCCGAGGATGTCGCCTCCAAGACCGGCAGCTCCTTTGCTTTCGCCACGGTTACCCGATCTTGCTGCAGCCATTATTCGATCAGCCAGTCGGGAGAAGGGAAGGCTTTGAAGATAAACCATTCCGGGCCCAGTCAATTCGGCTAAGAATAGTCCTTCTCCACCAAACAGGGCATTTTTAAATCCGCCGATAAACTTGATATCGAAATCCACCCCAGGCTGCATACCTACCAGACAGCCTGTATCCACATGGAAACGTTCGCCTGGAGCTAAATGTTTTTCGATCACGGTTCCACCGGCATGCACAAATGCCAGCCCATCCCCCGTAAGTCGCTGCAAAATAAATCCTTCTCCACCGAATAACCCAGCTCCGAGCTTTTTCGTGAAGGCGATATCAATATCAATACCTTGGGCAGCACAGAGGAAGGCATCTTTCTGACAAAGAAATTCACCACCCAATTCATTCAAAGGTAACGGAATAATCTTACCGGGATAAGGAGCGCCAAAAGCAACGTGGCCCTTGCCCTGTCCATTCTGGAGAAAGGTGGAGATAAAAAAGCTATCTCCAGTGAGCATGCGCTTGAAGCCTTTAAAAAAGTCCACCCCCGGTATTGGGCTGCATTTCGATGTCATTTTCCATATACATCATAGCTCCAACCTCGGCTCTACATCCTTCACCGGGATCGAGCTCAATTTCGACCAACTGCATTTCGTCTCCAAAAATTTTGTGATCAATAATGTCTGCCATAATTATATCTGAATGGTTATAGGTTTAAGGGAATACACAGGCGACTTGGAAAAAGTTTCAAATTCACCTGCTATTTTAGACCCAGTTTTTTTCTCAACTTGAGAAAGGAGGGTTGGTTTTGCTCCCAATAATAGGAACGAAGATGGTGGGTGCGTTTGGCTTCTGTCGTGAGTATCTTGTCGCCACGATCCGGATACGATTCCTGCCAACTATTGATCTCATAGGGAGCCTCTTTCTCAAAGCTGATAATGAGCGTACGCTTGAGATCTGGGTAATGCAGTTCGTAGGAATCCTTAGATAACTTAGCTTCCACTGTATAGGCCTGGATCGCCTTATGCTTTAATAGAAGGAATGCACTGGAGGGAATCATTTTGAGAGTTCCTTGAGGAAGTGACTCGGGGTCGATTCGAATACGATTCCATATGCCGTCCTCGTGCGGGACTAAATCAAAGGACTCATCTTTATCGCCCTCGGATTGGAAGTATGAACGCAGCTCACTTTCCCAAAGCTGTTCTCGCTGGTTCCACTGATTAAATACCTGACCACACCAATCCTGGACAGAGGTTGTCACTTTATAGCTAGGAAACTCTTTTTTGGATTTAACGGACGAGAACACTGAACTCATAATAGAGTAGTCATACACGCCGGTATTAAATCGCTTGAAAGCATTGAGTTTCAAAACGCGCTCACCGTTTGGCTCGCTTCCAGAGTCATCCTTCACCTGGTCAACTGGTGAAAAAGGTTCGGTCACAAAAAGTAGTATAGCCTCACCTTTATGCAGGGAACCATAGCGAGCTTGTTTAAGTTCATAACGGGAAATTTCTGCCAATCCGCTATCCCAATACTCAGAATCGGCAAATCCGAGGTTCATCCAGAACAAGAAAATTCCTATTCTGATAAGCTTAGCATAGCAAACGCGAGAAGGATGTAAGGTCTTCATACTGATTAATCGAATTGTTCTGTAAAGTAGCTGACTGTTATAGCCAAAATTTGCGGACAGGCAAAACAAACAACCAGATTACCTATCTATTCCCTGAATGCTCACCATTCGCATTGAGCAAAAGCATTTTGGGGAAAGAACGATCTAGGCAGGTAGTTCAGTACCACACTGATCTTCAAGTATCCGCTTCAGTTCAAGCAACTGGTATGGCTTGGCCAAAACAGCACTGAATCCATGGGTCTCATAATCGGCCATTGTATTATCATCAGAATAAGCACTGGATACGATACCAATAGCTCCCGGATGAGCTTGGCGAATAAGACGAAACGAATCTAGTCCACCCAATCCATCATTCACCAGCAGATCCATAATAACAGCATCAACGGGCTTATCGCTTTCCATGGCTGCCTTATACAATTCGTAGGCCTCCATTCCCTCGGATGCCACGGTGACATGATAGCCACAGGTTTGGAGAAATTTATTAAGCAAACCACGGACCGATGGCTCATCGTCCATCACAAGAATGTGGTATGGGTTGGGATCGTCAGTGTCAGGTGTCACGGTTTAGGAACTCGTTGGGAATATGAAAAGAGTAATTGTCGCAATTAGGCGAACAAGAAAGCCGGCTTTGGCACTCTTTTATAGCAATTTTTTTATCTGTATTCAGCGCACCATTTTCTGAAAGCAATTCGAGTAAGAGAAAGTCCATGCCTAAATGGAGCGGTAATAAGCCAGGACAATCGTAAGAGAGCCTTCAAAAGCAGCTTCGGGATTCATCACAACTAGACCAAAAGCGCCTAAAACCTATAGTTTTGCTAAGCAATTCGTGTATGAATAGCCCAAAACTAAGGGTAAATGTAAAAAGATTGGTAAAGGAGGCATAATTCTTTTCGGCGTTTGTAGGGGCCAATCAAATCACGTTTTGTTTGGGCATGATTTCAAAGAGTCTAAGCAAACGGCAGGAAACGAATCGGAAGCGATTTGGATCTCCGAGCGCGAAAGACTCTTCTTCGGTATCTGCAATATCATCCTTTATAACTTCAGCCTGAAAAGGCGAGACTCGTCACACTCCTTCTTCGGTGAAGAAAACACTTTTGAGGAGCTCAGAGTTGATAGGATGAGATAAGAGCCGGTGGCCCGAAAGGTGCTGCCGGCTTCTTTATGTACCGTTTTTCGAACCATTCGGAGCTTGGACAATTATCTTGCGAACCAAAACAGGTCTGAAATGCTCGGGCCTTCGTTAGTCACTATGTACCAAGTCACATTCAGCGATCAGAGCATGTCCGAGCTCAACAAGCTGGATACGTTGAGCCAAATGGATCTTATGGAGAGCATCACTCAACTCACTCCAGCCGATCTGCACGACCTTGATGATCGGTTGGGACGGTTTTCCCGAAAAGGAAAAACCTTCTACCGACTTAGGGCTGGGGAGTACCGTATCTATTTTGAAGTAGTGGATGATATTTTATTCAGCCATGTCATTCTCGACAAAAATTCCATGGCGGATTTCATCTTCCGCACCAAACTTCCGTTCAAAGAAGAACAAGCAATCGAGCAACACCAGTCATTCTGGCAATATCTCGAGAGCTTGATGAAATAATTTTCCCTATGAGTGAGATGCCTATGGATCCAAAATACACGGATCCGGATCAAGCCAGTAAAATCTATTTTCTGCCGAACTCGATGACCGCGTGCAACTTGTTCTGCGGTTTCCTCTCGGTCATTCGATGTATCCAAGCTCGATTCACTGCGGAAGAATTAGGAAAATCTCCAGAAGAACTTTACTCGCAAGCCGTATGGTTGATTTTGGCTGCCGTGTTGTTTGATGCATTGGATGGTCGCCTTGCCCGACTCGGAGGTAGAGAGTCCTTGTTCGGCAAAGAGTTTGATTCCATTGCGGACGTCGTTTCCTTCGGCATGGCTCCGGCACTCATGGTATATTTTCTCATTCTTTCGCCTGAGCATGAGGCCTACTTCCGCAAGATCGGCTGGTTAATCGGATTCATCTACTTGTTGTGTGTGAGTGTTCGCTTATCTCGATTCAACGTGGTGACACACCCTTTGATGGAAGAAAGCCAGTTTACCTCGACGAAGGATTTTATAGGACTTCCAGCTCCAGCCGCCGCAGGTATGATCTCCTCCCTGGTGCTTTTGATGAACGAATTCGATGTGAGAGGCTTGGCCATTTTTCTGCCCGTCCTGATGATACTCATCGCGTTTCTTATGGTAAGCTCTATCCGCTACCCCAGTTTCAAGCACATCGATTGGACCACCCGACTCAAATTCCAATCATTCGTTCTGATTATCGTAGTGGTGGCCGGGATTGTCATGATCCGTGAGGTGGGCATCGCACTCATTTTCCTCGGTTACATATTCTATGGCATTTTCATAGATCTCAGATTTCGAATTAAAAACCGGAAATCAGATTCCGAGAATAACCATGTGAATAGTTGAGGAAATACTCAGAATAAAATTCAACAACTTGCCAAGATTGTGAATTACCGTAACAACTTTTGTCTAATTAACAGTCTTATTGGCCCTAGTAGGGATCACTCAAATCATCCAATATCAACCGTTTAGATAGTTGTTTCATTTATTCACAGGACATAATAATAAGAATACGGATTTAATTTTCTTTATTTATTATAGCTTCCAATTAATAACCCAAGAAAAGTTCGATCGCTTTCATGAATTTCAAAATCAACCGAGACCATTTCTCGAGTGGCCTACAGCAGGTCCTCAACGTCGTAGGAACGCGGGCAACCATGCCCATTTTAAGCAATGTCCTTATCGAAGCTAACGAAGGTTATATTTCGTTAACGACGACCAATCTGGATATGGGTATCCAGTGTCGGATTGAAGCCCAGGTTGAAACGGCCGGTGGAATTACTCTGCCCGTCCGCAAGCTGGCCACTATCATCCGCGAGCTTCCAAACCTGGATGTCGAGGTGGAATCCACTTCGAGTCACCGCGCTGAAATATCTTCCGGTGGATCCGTATTCCGCATCAACGGAATTGGACCTGAAGAGTTTCCTCCTCTGCCCTCTTTCAGCGATGATCGTCAGTTTATCCTGTCACAGGAGACGTTGGCCTCCATGCTCAAGTCGGTTGCCTACGGGCAATCTACTGATGAAAACCGTTACATCCTGAACGGTGTTTACTTTAATTTCTCTGATGGGAAGTTGTCCCTGGTTGCAACTGATGGACGTCGGCTGGCAATGATCAGCGAAGAAGTTGACGTCACCGAAGCCAATGAAGGTAAGCTGATTCTTCCCGCCAAAACAGTAGCCGAGCTGCTCCGTCTGTTAGGTCAAGCTGAAGAGATTAAGATCTCGTTTAACGATCGTCAGGTTGCTTTTGAGATTAGCACCGATGAGGAAAAAGAAGGTCTCAAGGATCACATCTATCTGGTTTCTAAAATCGTGGAGGGTAACTACCCGAATTATCAGCAGGTCATTCCTAAGGAAACGCATCACCGCATCAAGGTGGGCCGCGAAGATCTATTGCACTGTATTCATCGGGCAGCATTGGTGACCACGGACAAAAACAATTCTGTGACTATCAAGATCCACAACGACAAGCTTGAGATCTCTGCTTCCAGTCCTGAATTGGGTGAGTCACATGAATCTCTTGGAGGTATTCCTTTTGAAGGATCTGAAGTGAAGATTGCTTTTAATCCTCAATTTCTGATGGATCCGCTCAAGAGTCTGACCAAGGACGAGATTTTCTTCGAATTTAAAGACGAGCTAAGTCCCGGAGTTTTTCGCACCTTGGAAAGTTTCCTCTGTGTGATTATGCCTCTGAGGCTAAACTAGGTTGTCTGCTCTCAGATTGTTCAAGCGGTTTAACCGTGGTTGAGTGAACCGTTTGGCTTAATAAAAGTCCCAGGTATCATGGAATTTATACCGGAAGATGCACATTGGTACGATATCGTACTGCCCTTTATGTTGGCTGGTACTTTGATCCTGACCTATGTAAACGGGCGGTGCGCATCTATATTGGTATCCATCGTAAACCGTTGGCTTAGATGGGTTACCTTTGCGACAGCGGCGGCTTATCTTAGTTTTGCGGCCGAGTTATTCGCAAAACCGTTCTGGGTCTTGTTTGTCGTGTTTTTTCTGCTCTGGTTCTTAGTTGAAACCATTTATCATTGGCTGGCGATTAAGGCGCTTAGCAACAGCACGGTTCCCCTATTTCCTGATTTTAAAGAAAATCCTCAAGGGGAAGAATGGCCGGCGCAAAAACGGTTTTTAACCATGCGGAAGTGGTTGAAGAAAAAGTCCTACCGATCGATTGCATCCCTGCGTGCAGAGCTGATGCCGGGAATTAATCTGCGGATGCATATTTTCCAGAGTGAAAGCAATAAGACCCGAATTCAGATATTATTTATCCCTCAACGACACGGGGCAGTATCGATGTGCTATACCATTTTGTCTCAAACGGTAGACGGATCGCGATACGTGACTGACAATACCTTCCTGCCTTTCGGAGGCTTTTATCCTGAAAACTGGTTCTTGGAGCGAAGACCTTTGACGTGGAATTTTTCCAGGCTATCCAAGTCTCACAAAAAGCGCATCGAAAACACCAAGGAGGTCTTTGTCGACTGGGATGAAGAGGTCGTCGATGATGTAAACCAGCAACAAAAAATGCTGGAAAGGGTGAATACCGACATGGGATTTCTCTTCCCTATTCATCAGCGAGAAGAGTACGGAAAAATTACTTGGGAAGGTCGTTACCGTGTCTGGAAAGAGATCTGGATGCTCAACTATTTCGGCAAGGCTTTCACCTACTAGCCGCCGATGTAGGACATTTCGACTTTGGGATCTCCTGGGTCATTGGGATTCGCTCGACTACGTAATTCAGAATAACGATCATCTCTAGCTCGCCAGAGTGTAGCCAAATCTTCCACCAGTTCTTCTTGAGAAATACCCTCTCGGAGCCGCTGTTTGAAATCAATCCCGCCGGATGCGAAAAGGCATTTGTAGATCTTCCCGTCGGCCGAGAGTCTGGCCCGATGACAGTCTGAGCAAAAGGGTTGAGAGATAGAACTGATGATGCCGATCTCTCCTTGTCCATCGAGGTAGCGATAGCGTTTGGCCACCTCTCCGACGTAATTCGGATCTGCCGGTTCAAGAGGATAAACCTCGTTGATTGTGTCTATGATTTTCTTGGCGGAAACGACTTTGTTTTCTTTCCATTGATGGAAATTTCCAGCGTCCATGTACTCGATGAAACGCAAGGTGATTCCGCGATCACGAAAGTAGGTGGTCATAGGAAGAATATCGGCTTCATTGATATCCTTCTCCACCACCATATTTACCTTCACCGGTAGGTGAGCCTTCAACGCCGCGTCCAAACCCTTCAAGACCCCCTTAACGGACTTCTTGCGACTGTTCATCAATCGGAAGGTGTCTTCGTTGAGAGAATCCAAGCTGAGGTTGATGCGATTGAGTCCGGCTTCCTGGAGAGGTGCCGCAAATTTTGGCAACAACCATCCATTCGTGGTCAGTGCGATATCTTCGATTGTTTTCAGGTCGGCGATACCTTTAACGATTGAAACGACTTCTTTCCGCAGGAGGGGTTCCCCGCCCGTAATACGAATTTTATTAACTCCTAATGAGGATGCTGCCTCAACCATACGCAGAATTTCCTCCTGCGAGAGCAGTTCATCTTTTTTCAAAAAGGCATAATCGGCTCCAAATACTTCGGCCGGCATACAGTAGCTGCAACGAAAGTTGCACTGATCCATCACTGAAATGCGAAGATCTCTCAGGGTCCGACCAAGTTTGTCTCTGGTATCTTTCATTAAGAGGAATCGTCGACTTAGACAGATAATGGAAGGCAGGTAAAAAGATTAATTTCTCAATTCTTCCCTGGAATCTTTTCCTATTTTTCTTTGCGCGGCTTGTGGAATCGCTCAGCCTAGGGCTGATACTATGGATGCTATTTCACCCCAGGACGCTGATAAAATTGTAGAAAGCAAACTACGCGCTTTGCCAGCTGAGCGAGTTCCTTTTAACGAAGCTTACGGAAGAATTTTACGTGAACCGGTTTTGGCGGACCGTGACTTTCCGCCTTTTGACAGGATCATGATGGATGGAATCGCGATTGACTTTGCTTCCGTTCAAGCTCGGAAATTCCAATCTGAAGGAGTTCAACGCGCTGGTATCGCTGCTAAGACTCTTGATCACCCAAACGGGTGTTTTGAAGTCATGACAGGTGCCGTGCTTCCGCAGGGTTGCGATACGGTAATTCCAGTCGAAGAAATTTCAGAAAGCGAAGGAGCGTTTATTTTAAATGATGGCTACCAACCTGAACAGGGGCAGTTCATTCATCGCAAAGGTTCTGATAATGTGGAAGGCGATCTCTTGTTGCCACCAGGTCAGCTTCTTTCCGGGAAGGAAATCGCGGTGATAGCTACTTGTGGTTATTCGGAAGTAGAGGTGAGCCCGATTCCAAAAATTACCATCGTCTCCACGGGTGATGAGCTGGTGGAGGTAAACGAAACCCCAAGTCCGTTTCAAATTAGGAAATCGAATGTGTATGCCCTGGAGGCGGCATGTCTGGATTTGCCAACTCCCGTTGAAGTTGAACTAGATCACCTTCCTGATGACCGCGAAGTGATAGCTGAGCGGGTGCAGCAGCTATTGCAGGATACCGATGTCCTTCTCTTTTCTGGAGGTATCTCCAAGGGGAAGTATGACTTTCTTCAGGATGTGCTCGCGGAAACCGGGGTGAAAAAACATTTTCAATGGGTCAAACAACGGCCCGGAAAACCACTCTGGTTTGGAACGTCCAAAGATGACATTACCGTCTTTGCACTTCCAGGAAATCCCAATTCAACGCTGACCTGCTTTGTTCGTTACGTTGCTTCTTCCATTTCAATACTGGCTGGAATTGGTAAGATTCTGCCCGATACCGCCATATTGACAGGTTCCCATACCTTTCCTCCACCACTCGCCCACTTCTTGCCGGTTATGGCCACTCATTCTGAATCAGGGGCCTTGGAGGTTGAGCCATTGCCGACTCAAAATTCCGGGGATCTATCGAGATTGGCTTTGAGTAGTGGCTTTATTGAATTGCCTGCCGATCAAAAGGAATTTCCAGTGGGGTTCACTGCTCCTTTTTATCCCTGGTAGAACTCATGTCCGAATTTTCACATATAAATGCCTCCAACCAGCCTGCCATGGTGGATATTTCCGGTAAGGCGACGAATCATCGAACTGCCACGGCTGAATCGATTGTCCAGCTCGATGAATCGATTATGGCCCTGTTGGATAACGGTGACATCCAAAGCAAAAAAGGCCCTGTTTTTCAGACTGCGATTTTGGCGGGTGTTATGGCTGCCAAGAAAACAAGTGACCTCATTCCTCTTTGTCATCCATTGCCTCTTAACAATTGCAAAATCGATATTGAGCCCATCGAAGCCAGCCAGGTTAAAGTCACCTGTTCGGTATCAACCGATCATAAAACTGGGGTTGAAATGGAAGCGCTGACGGGAGCAAGCGTGGCCTCGCTCACTCTTTACGACATGTGCAAGGCGTTGTCCCACAAAATAGAAATTCTCCGTACGCGTCTGATTTCCAAATCGGGTGGAAAGAGAGATTATCAAGCCGAATCCTGATGACTATTCAGCTTCATTATTTTGCGTTGCTTCAAGATCAGCGTGGATTGGCTCAAGAAACATTGAGTACTGACGCCAAAACGATAGCGGACCTTTACGCTGAACTGAAGGATCGTCACGGCTTCACATTGGAGCAAACCGCGCTCCGAGTATCCGTAAATGAGCAATTTTCTGAATGGAATGCCTCGCTCAACGAAGGCGATGAAGTGGTTTTTATTCCTCCTGTTTCAGGAGGCTGACTACGTCCTGTAGAGCGCGTTGATTTTTATGTAGTCCTCAGTCAGGTCGCAGCCCCACACCGCAGACTCTGCTGACCCGAGTCCTAATTTGATCGAAATGGTTACCTCGTCAGCAGCTTTCATGTAGTTTTCTACCGGTTCATCTTCGATACCTGTTGGAGCCCCTTCTTCGTAAACCGTGTGCTCGCCAAAGGAAATCTTTACCGTCTCCGGATTCAAGCGTGGATCAAAGGTCTTCCCCAATGCCATAGCTACACGGCCCCAATTGGCATCGGCTCCATAGACCGCCGTTTTCACTAAGGGTGAGTTGACCACCGATTTTGCCATGACTTTGGCCTGTTTTTCGTCAATCGCTTCAGACACCACTACCTCGATCAGTTTTGTGGCCCCTTCCCCATCGGCAACAATCTGTTTGGCCATATCGATGGCGCCTTCCGTCAGGGCTTCTTCAAAGGCTACTAGATCAACCGGACCTGCCAAACCGTTGGCCATGATGGCTACGGTGTCACTTGTGCTGGTGTCGGTGTCGATGCTGAGTCGGTTGAAAGATTTATCCACCACTCGCTTCAACATCGATTGCAGTTCGTTGGACGGAATCTCTGCATCCGTTACCCAAAACGAAAGCATAGTGGCCATGTTGGGTTCAATCATGCCGGCGCCCTTTGCCATGCCAATAATGGTAGCATCACCGATTTGTTTCTTCACCAATTTGGCATGGGTATCGGTGGTCATTATGGCTTCAGCGGTCGCTTCCCAATTGTCCGTATTCAGCTCATCCTTACAGCCTGGAATGGCTTGAAGAATTTTATCCATAGGCAATTGGACCCCAATAACTCCCGTCGCGTTCGGTAGCACTAATTCTGGGTCGATACCCAGTTCTTGGCCCATGGCCTCCATCTCCTTACGCGCATTGTCGATGCCTTCCTGGCCCGTAGCTACATTGGATATTCCGCTGGTTATAAAAAAGGCCTGTGCTCGGCCCTTTTTGATAAGTTCCTTCCCCAAAATTACTGGGGCCCCGCAGAAGGTGCTTCGTGTAAACACCGCAGCAGCATTTGCTTCTACATCTGATGTGATCAATGCGAAGTCCTTATTGTCATCTTTGATGCCGATGAACTTTCCTAAACAACTGAATCCTTTGGGTGTCATGATAAACTAAGGAGTTATCAGGATATGAAGCTGTGGGATGTCAATAAAGGAACAGACAGTGAACATGGCTATTAGTACCAGGACTATCACCCAGAGTGCTTTCTCTCGGATAAGTTTTTCTGGAGCCTGGGCTCGAGACGCGGGTTTTAATGCAATCCGCAAATAGCTCGCGAACAAGGCCGATAAAATCGGAAACAACAACAGGTATTCGATGCGATACTTGGTCAGAAAAACGGCCATCATGAAGGCCGAGAGTAACGCATAGAAAAAGGAAGATACCAACAGGCGGTCGCTCGTATAGGTTTTGAACACTTTTCGATAAGCTGAGAGCGCTTCATCTCCTTCCATGCTTTTTACGGTCTGGTATTCAGCAAACCGCTTGATGCCCATCAAAAAGGCTCCACCCGACCAATAGGCAATCAGTATACTGCTGGGAGGTACGATGGTGTCGGTCACTATAAACCAGCCGATCAGAAAACGGATAGGATTGTTTAAGGACTCAGTTAGCACATCGACAAAAGGAATGTCCTTAGTGCGAATTGGCTTTATGTTATACGTCCATCCGCTGATTAACAAAATCAGCTGGGCCCAAAGAACTGAAGAATTGATCGTGCTACCCAGAAAAAGCCCCATTCCCGCTAACCCTATGTATACACACAATAAGAGCCCAAGTTGAGGCTTTCTTTGAACAAAAGGACGGTTCGATTTTAGAGGGTGATGCTTATCATAGGAGGCATCTAGCCATTCGTTCAGCAAGTAATTCGCGGAAGCTATTAAACTGGTTGCGAGTAGACCTACCAGTAGAGGAATTATTAGACCACCCAGTGGTTCTGCGACTTGTTGAGTGAGCACCCATGCCAGGATGGCTCCTGGCAAAACAAAGAGTTGCTTTACCCAATGGTCCAAGCGTGCCACTTGGAAATAATCAGATGGTTTAGCCTTCTCCATGTGGATGGGATACTTCCGCCTTAACGATCACCATGAGTGAGTCTCCAAGGTTAATGCTTACTGTCTTTCGTTTTATCCAGTTCATGGGTTTGCAGCGTAACCACTGCGGAAAATACTGCATGACCCTGACCCACAGATAATCCATGGTAAAGAACCAACCGGGGCGATTGTTTGATATCACATCCAATCCCGATTCTGCGCAGGCAGCTTTTAGCGTAGACAGATTGAAATAACCAATGTGGGCAACCCGGTAATGCCACCATTTTCGCCTCAGCATCCTAGCAAAAAAGGAATGGCAATCAGGCGTTACAATCATCGCGTACCCATCGGGTTTCAGCCGTGCCTTTATTTCTTTCAGCAAAGTGATTGGGTCTACCACATGCTCGATCACATCAATCAGAGTAATCACATCGTATTGCTCAGTCTCAGAAACATCACTCAGAATCCCCTTCTTAATAGGCAGTCCGCGTTCGATTGCTTGTTCCTGCAACCAGATTGATGGTTCAAGTCCTTCCGCTTCATAGCCTGCCTCCACGGCTGCTTCCACCAGTATGCCCGATCCGGCTCCCACATCCAGGAGCTTCCCTTGCGGTTGGAGGTCCTTTAATTCTTCCAGCAAAGCTATCGATTGAAGATACCTTTCCTTGCGGCCGTTCTCGTACTCTTGATCTTCCAAGTCTTCATAAAACCTCAAGACGTCCTGCAAGTCATTGCATTGTCGAAAACCACATTCCTTGCATTGGTAAATAGCGCTGGTCTGCCCGTAATGAGCGTCGGTAATGGCGAAAGAATCGCTACTGATGGTGTTTTCCAAATTGGATGGCCACTTTAACTCAGTATCCGACTTACAAATACGACATTGATGAGAATCTTCCATGGTCGAGGGTACTACCAACGTAGCTGCTTCTCTTTGAAGCCAGTCAAACCTTCTTGTAATATTAAGCCGAATAAAACCGGTAAGAAAACGACTGCAGGAAACACGTATCTTAGATCAAGCCTGAATGAGGAGATATCCATCAAAGTGGTAATCAAAATGCGTACGCCAATGACGAGGAGAATGAACAGGATCCATCGGTAATAATGACGAGCCTTGGCATGAGGTTTACAAGCGATGTATCGGGCGATCAATACGAGAAGAGCAAGGCTTCCTAATCCGATGTGAATCTTTCCATGGGTTAACCACAGCCAAGCTTGAATGGCATCCTGGGTAGCAAAATCATCCTTACCCGTCTTGATCTCATCCACGGTTACTCGGAGTAAGGTCCCTGAGCTGTCATTGTCCTGTTCTTGACCGTGTTTCAGTAGGCGGCTCGCTTGAACCGTAGCTGTTTCACCACTTGCGGTGTGAAATACTACTTTCGCCGGCCAGTTAGGATAATCTGCCTTGGGCAGTGATATTTCAAATCCCGACTTCAAGGGCGCTTGTTTTGCTTCGTAGGCGGCTTTTACGTCGGGCCTATCATAGATATTGCTGGTTGAATCGAGAACGACATTGTCGTGATCCAACATGTCCACGCGTATGATCTCTTTGCCTTCGAGGAAAGCCCATCCGCGTATGCGTTGCACTTTTCGATAAGCGAGCTCATGCCTCCTGTTGGTAATTTGATCATAGGCATCCAAGGTTGGAAACACATCGTAGCGAGGATAATAGATCCGAATATCGTTGTCCTTAAGGGGTCTAAATCCAAATCCGATAATGTGGAGTAGGCCTTTGGGAAAGCGCGGGAGAAAATCCGAAAACTCGGGATCAAGGTAGCTGCTTAACACTAAACGTTTTTCGAGTTTGCCTGACTTAAATGCGGCTTCCAGTTCAGTGTTAATATTGCGGTAGAAATTATGTGCAGTTACTGCGTCGGCATAATGACCCGCTTCAGCCGCCGACTCAATCAGTGCAAAATAGAAAGCGCTTCCAGCAATCTCCTTTTCGTTCTTCGTCATGCCTAGGGTAGCTTTGGCCCAGGCCGGACCAAATTTGTTAGTCAATGGTTCTCGAATGGAAGCCAAAGTAGGGCTCACAGTGAATGCCTTCTCCAGGCTTTCCTGTTCTACGGAGACCCAGGGCTCTGGATTCTCCGGCTTAATTTGCATCAACCGCTTCAGAGTAACTTGCCAGGAAATACCCGCGTATTCGTGCGGGATAAACAATCCATGTCTGGCGTAGTTCGCCGTCCGAATGGCCAGGCTGCTTATAATGATCGGACCGGCGAGGCCTAAGAATATCCATCCTAGTTGTCGCCTGAGGATTTTGAATTTAGGCAATTCTTGCTTAAGGATCCAAAATATGAATACGAAGCCTACGAGCATCGATGCGATGATTGCAGATTCTTCCCGGGTCTGCCATAAAAGAGCTGATGTGATGCCAGCCGGCAACAATTGCCGCCAACGAACATCCAGCAGTCTCCGGGTCGCCAGAGGAATAAGTTGGGCTACCAGAACAAAGAGTAATGATACATAGAAACATTCTCTAAGGGTTCGATTGGCGAGTAGAAGAAAGCCCGGGTGGAGAATTATAATCGTAAAACACACCCCTCCCACCAATGGATTTAATCCATTCTTGGTGAAACGATTGATCATGAAATAGGTGGCCCAACACAGGAATAGCTCTTGAAAGATTCTCAGAGGGATTTCCGATACGTTAATAATCCCAAGAACTAGTGGCCATACAGGAGGTCTGTGAAATGACCAATGGCTGTATTCAGCCCACCAATACCAGGATTTTCCAAGCAGGACGAAGTTAAGGTCATCAAGGGGACGATAGAAAGGTTCAATTTCATCACCGAGTACTAGCCAGTATTTAAATAGAAAACCGACTGCAGCGATAAAATAGAAAGTGCGTTTTGATTTAAGGAACTGCCAGGGTGAGTTACGTGACATGAAAGCAGAAGCTGGGATGGTCGGATCATGGAGACACAAATTTTCCTATTTTCCAATACTTTCCAATTAGGCTTGCTGCAAAGTGAGCTAGCTTTGAGATAAAAGGCAGCAATGTTCAATATCACCGACGAATCTATCGACGTACATACGCTGTCAGCTGAATTGATCCACCCAGCTGGTGGAGCATTCGTGGAGTTCGAGGGTCGGGTGCGAAATAACAATGAAGGGGAGTCGGTTAGTGCTCTCGATTACCAGGCTTACAAGCCTTTAGCCGAGGCTGAAGGGAACAAGATCATAGAGGAGGCTGTAGAACGGTTCGGTCTACTTGCTTGTCGTTGTGTCCACCGGACCGGTCATCTCGAAATTGGAGGTATCGCCGTGTGGGTCGGAGTTATTTCGGGACATAGAGCTGAGGCATTTGAAGGCTGCCGATACGTAATCGATGAAGTGAAGAAACGCGTTCCTATCTGGAAGAAAGAGCAGCTTGAATCCGGTGAAAGTCATTGGGTTGCTTGCCATGATGAGGGTGCTGCTGGTCAGACCTGATTGGGCTGAATAGCTACTATGGGTCTCAATTTTGGGTGTTTTTCCTTTGGTTTTGAGGCTTCGTTCTTGCTTTGTGAAATTCGCTTTGCTTGTTTCCTCGCTCAATTTCAAACACCTGTTAGAAAATGTCTGAAGAATCATCTGATATCGGTTTAATCGGGCTGGCCGTCATGGGTCAGAACCTGGCACTTAACATCGCCGACCACGGTTTCAAAATTTCGGTCTACAATCGTACGACCTCTAAAATGGAGGATTTTGTGGCCGCAAACCCTGACACTCCAGGGGGACTTGTAGGTCAAGCAGCCTTGGAGGATTTTGTGAATTCTCTCAAGGGACCTCGCAAAATAATCATCATGGTCCAGGCCGGTGGCCCGACTGATGCGGTCATTGCCGGATTAATTCCCCTGCTCGACCAAGGTGATATTATCATCGACGGTGGAAACGCCAAGTGGACGGACACCATCCGCCGCGAAAAAGAACTCAGTGAAAAAGGACTTCGGTTTGTGGGGTCTGGAGTTTCCGGTGGAGAAGAAGGCGCCCGTTTTGGTCCTTCGATGATGCCTGGTGGCGACCCTGAATCCTGGGAGCATTTGGCACCCATCTGGCAAGCAATCGCTGCGAAAGTGGATCCTGAAACAGGTAAGCCACTTGAAGGAGCCGAGCCAGGTAAGCCTGTTGAAGGTGGATTTCCATGCTCAGCTTACATAGGCCCTAACGGTGCCGGTCATTATGTGAAAATGGTTCACAATGGCATCGAGTATGGTGATATGCAGATGATTTGTGAGGCTTACTTCCTCATGAAAAATCTCTTGGGAATGGAAGCTGCCGAAATCGGAAAAGTCTTTGCCGAATGGAATGAAGGATTACTCGATTCCTTCCTGATTGAGATCACGGCCGATATCCTTCAAGAAAACGACCCAGTCACCGGGCAAGCCTTTGTCGACATCGTGCTCGATACTGCAGGTCAAAAGGGAACTGGTAAGTGGACTTCGGTTAATGCACTCGATATGGGCGTTCCTGCGCCCACCGTGGCTGAGGCTGTTTTCGCCCGCTGTTTGAGTGCAGTGAAAGAAGAACGGGTTGCTGCTTCCGCAATTTTGACGGGACCTGAAGCCTCATTTGATGGCGACAAAGATGAATTTATCAAAGCCATCCACGATGCGCTTTATTGCTCTAAGATTTGTTCTTATGCCCAAGGCTTCCAGCTCATGCGTGAAGCGCAAAACGAATACAACTGGACGCTCAACTTTGGTGAAATCGCTCAGATCTGGCGTGGAGGTTGTATCATTCGTGCCCGGTTCCTACAGAAGATAACTGAGGCCTATGCTCGAGATGCTGATCTGGCTAACCTCCTCCTCGATCCCTACTTCTTGGGTGAGATCAATTCATCTCAGTCCAATTGGCGCAAGGTAGTTGCTGCAGCCAGTGTGAATGGAATTCCTATTCCCACCTTCGCTTCTGCACTCTCCTATTACGATGGCTATCGCCTGGCGCGCCTCCCTGCAAATCTACTTCAGTCGCAGCGTGATTTCTTTGGTGCGCACACCTACGAGCGGACAGACCAACCTCGTGGTAAGTTCTACCATCTGGACTGGCCGAAAGATCCACGTCCTCAATACGAAATTTAAGTGAACTAGACTAGAACGGCTCGGCTAGACATCCCTCGTTTTCTAACCTTTCAAATTTGGCCCTGGCTTCTCAACGAGTCGGGGCCTTTTTTGTACTCGCGTTGTTAGTGTTCGAGAATCTGAAACAGGCCCATGTCCCGCTGGACCCTCTTTATTAATAAGGCATCGCTGATCGGAATCCTTAGGTTACCCGAATTGTCATCGATCTTATCGAATCGGTGGAACTTACAAATGACCACAACGACATCCGGTTCATGAAAATTAAAAGCCGTGGCCAGGATTTCAACATCCTACTCTTTGCAGAACTTGAAAACGCGGTTCCCCGTGCGCGCTTGGATAAGCAGCAGATAGATTCTCAGCTGCGGGACTAATGTTTTGCGGACTTTCGTCATCGCATTATGGCAAAGGTTTCCACGATCACACACAACGCCAATCCGTAATAGCGAGGTTCAGGAACCACGTTGGTGACGACGGCATCCCAGCTTTGTAGAACTGACCGAGGCTATTGGTTTTGAGACAGAGGTGAAAATTCCGTACAAAAGAAAGCCCCGGCTCACCGAAGCCGGGGCCTTAATATGGGCACTATTTTGCTACCTGATTGCTCCAAAACCGATCTTAGTCTTCGAATTTGTATATTTCGACTGTGGCGAGTCCGGTGCCACTGTCAGCTCCTTCGACTATGACTGTATAAATTCCAGGATCGAGACTGACGACGATACCTGCTTCCGCCTCATTGGCGGGAGGGATACCGGTAGCTTCAATGTCGGCAACATTGGTTGCATCCCTCCAGTTGTCGTTTGACGCGATCTCAGTCCCATCGGCATCCCTGATGGATACCTTCGGGTCTTGTAAGAGGTTCGCACCGGGGATGTCCAGTGACGGTCCTGTTGAACGAACGTAGATCTTCTGCGCATCGGATCCGTTCACTACGAAACCTCCGATCATGCGGCTGGCATCGGTCCCAACTTCCCCGCGGGTGGAAATGTTGATCAGCTGACTCGCCTGATCGATCACGCCATTATTTACCTCGTAAACTTCTACCACCGCGATTCCTTGATCGATGTCCAATTTCGGAGAAATGATGGCTGTATAAGCGCCGGGCTCCAGAACAACCATCATCGCTGGATCGTAGAAACCGGCCGGGGCGACTCCGGTGGCTTCAATCAGGTCCGCGTTGGCTTCGTCGACCCAGTCGTCAGACGATCCGATCATCTCATCGCCGCGATAGAGATCCAAAATGCCGTCGAGCAGAAAGTTCTCAAATCCCTGGTTCCGCAGGTCCCAGCCCTTTGCCGTGATCAAAATGGTCTTGGGTGCGTCTCCATCGATTACGAAACCGGCGATGGCGCGATTAGCGTCGATCCCCGTGAACAGGCGTGTAGAGATGTTGATCAGACGATCTTCGGAAAACTCGATTGGAGTATCATCCGGATTCAGGAAGTTGAATGATCCTTCCTCTCCGTCCTGCTTGGCATAGGTTCCGGTGAAGAAATTGGTTTCTTCATTGAAGGATCCTGTCAGCACAGTGCCGAGGTTGGTGGTGATATCGATATTCCCGTTTTCGTCTATCGTTCCAATGCCACTTTCCGTGGTTCCACCGTCATACATGATCAGTGCGTAGGCTTCTCCGGTCGGAGCGTTGAGCCCTATGTGAAGTCCGGTGCTGCTGGATGATCCGATGAGGCCTTCAAAGTAACCGATCTGGCTCATGTCCAGGTTGGTTTCTCCTTGTGAGGCAAAGGTGGTTCCGGTGGCTTCGCTGCCATTAACAGCAATGCTGAGGTAAGGATCGTCGCCGAGGTGACCGTCCCGAACCGCACCTTTAGCATCTACTGGTTCTGCGTTTCCGTAACCGATAGTCCCAGTGATGATGTCCCCCGATTCTGTTTCCACCGAGAATGTTCCGTTGTCAGCGACAGGCACTTCTTCAACGGAGAATACGCTGTCACTACCGTAGAGGTGAACGACCACGGTAGCGGTCTGATCATCCGTCAACCAGGCTCCGAATGATCCCGCCTCAGCATCAAGCAGTCCGAAATAGAAACCGGTGAAATCTTGTGTTGAGATTTCAATCTCTTCACCGATGGCAGAATACAAACCGCCTTTATTCAGGAAGAAGCGGTAGGTGTAGTTGGAATCTGGAGACAAACCAGCATCTGATCCGGTGGGATCAACCGAAGTCAATTCAGCCACCTGAGTCCAGTTTCCGTTCTCATCCTGACGTTCCACAATCACCGTCTCGCCTTCATGAATTTCTTCACCCCAGGCGAAACTGATGGCGTCTGATGTAGCTCCATCGAACTCGTAGTCGTCGGCCGCTGGAATCAACATGGTGCCAAGGTCATAGATGGTAGTTGTGCCACTCACTTCGTTTCCGACCAACAGCCATGGAGTGCGAGTCGAGGTACCTTCAGCGGGTAGGAATTTGAGGCCTTCAGGGCCGAGATCTCCGGCGGTGAACTCTTCGGCCACACCGTCGAAGTCGCGGTTATTGATGAAAAACATGAATGCTGGGTGTTGTGGATGAGTGATGTCGTAAACTACGATTCCGCCCACGCGCTCCAGGCCAAGGAAGAGATAAGTGTTTCCACCGAAACTTCCAATGGCCAGGCCTTCAGGCTCCGGTCCCTTGTCATCACTTCGATTATCAAAGGAATCATTCTCGTCGTTGGTGCTGTTGAAGTTCTCAGGATCATAGAGCGCAGTGATTTGCTCCAGGTCATCTCCGGAGTCGAACACCAGATTTCCATATTGATCCCAGATGGAGAATGAGCGGGCTCCGTAAGTGAAGATACGGTCAAAGTCACCATCGCCATCGATGTCACCGTTGGCCGAAGTTGTCTTGATGCGTCCCAAGTTTTCATCTGCTTGCAGCCATTCCGCATTCGGGAAGACGGTTTCATCCAGTGTCAGATCTGCAACGCGTTCTTCTTCTGAGTAACCGTCGTAGTCGCGGCTGTCTCCTTCGTTGGCGGTCACGATGTAGGTGATGCCGTCGTAGTCATAGGCTACGATTGTATCCGGCATATACATACCGAGGGTTGGCCAATTGGTGATGTTAATGGCATCGTCCCGGTTACTGGCATCCATGGCATTGTTATCAGAAAACTGGATGATACCGAGGGTCAGGTCCGGGAAACCAGCCTGAGTGAAGTCGTTGTCGTTGGACACCGCGAGTGAACCATCTTCCAGCAATGCGATTCCTTCCGGCTTGTCGGACGGCAGGTAACCAATGGTAGGGAGGTTGAGAACCTTTTCCTTCCATACCGGCACCACTTCTTGGGCAGCTAGATCATCCGCAGAGTGTTGCTCCCAGGTCAATCCTTCTACCGGAGTGGGCACTCCTTCACCTTGGAGGTTGGTCGCGTAGGTGATGTCGATTTCGAAGATGTATTTGTGGCCGATTTTTGGCTGACTTGGATTGGACGAGTCGCGCTCCAGCACGTAGAATTTTCCACCGCCGGCATAGACCGCGTCTCCGATTTTGTCGGTGCGGGCGAAGCCAAATCCTGAATCTGCATTACGCTCCAGGAGGTAGATGTATTCTTCTACGGGAACCCCAGTGTCCGCATCTACTCCTAGGATCCGGATGACATCCGACGCGTTCCGTGTGGAGTTGTCAGGATTGTACATCGGTGTTTGGATGAATGCGTAGACCACGTTCTTGTCCGGGTCCAGGGCGACCGCTTCGAAACCACGGTTGGCGCGACGATTGGCGTACTCCGCCGGCAAGGTTTCCATCCCATAGTAGCCTTCCGGTTGTGCTGTGTCTCCGAGCAAAGAAGTTCCTTCCGGCACATAGCGTGCGTTCAGTGTTCCGTCTGCGAAGAAATGGTAGATCGCGGGTCGGTACTCGTCCACGGTGTAGAAGGTGCCGTTCGGGTGCTTCACGATGCCTTCCATGTCTCCGCCATACGGATCATAGGCGATGTCGTTGCTTTTGCCGTCGATCGGCTTCTCATCGAAACCGGGAATGTTTGGAATTCCGGTAATCGGCACCGTGGTTTCTCCATCCTCGCGAGTAAGAAGAATTTGTTCGTCGACGGTTAGCTCGCCGGTGGCGACGTCGAGGTATATCCTCACGATCTGAGCCTGATAATCAGGAAGCAGGAACTGGCGATTGGTAACACCGTCGACGCTGAAGGCATCTCCGTTGGGTCCTCGGTCAGGCACCGTGTAGAAGACCTTGGTCTCATCGTCCGACTCATCGGCGGCATACCAGAGGCCGGAGAACCCACCGAGCAAGATCGGTGTGAAGTCGTCAGCTGTGGATGTTCCGAGAACCGGTAAGTTCGGAACGGTGAAGGTGTATTGGTCCAAGTGTGGTTGGCCACTACTGTGGTCTTTGTATCCAAGAGGCAGGATGTCGATTGCTTCTCCTGCCGCACAGTCTATGACCGCGATGGCGTTGTTTTCCTGAAGAGATACAAACGCGTAGGCACTGTCCGCCGACATAGCGATATACTCAGGCTCCAGATCCTGGGCCACCGTGGCTCCGGGACCGAAGATGCGAACACCTTTATTGAGCAAAGAATACAATTTGTCGTTAAAACCTTCGAAGGTAACCTGAGTGACGTTGTCATTGTTCAGAGCGCTCACAGAAGCAATGGAACCGTCGCCGAGATCGACGATGGTTACAGATCCTTCTGGGTCTACCGTGTAATCATCATTCGGTTGACCTTCATTGGCCGTCAGGACTTTCAATCCATCCGGGCTAAATACGATGTTGTCGGGCAGCACTCCGGCTGTGACCGTTGAAAGTACGTTTCCGTCGGTGTCGTGGAAGACGATCGAACCGGGCAGTGTCACGTCCTCGTTTTCAACTGCCGTGGCTACAATGCCATTCTTTACCGCAACTGAGTTGACCGACCCCGGTTGTTCGACTGCGGCTATCTTGGTCGGGTTGGTTGGATCGGATGCATCCAAAACGTCGATTACGCCCGCATCAGCGTTAACAACAAATATTCGCTGTGTAACAGGATCATAGTCGACGATTTCAGAGGCCCCCTCATCAAAGATGCCGGTTTCGTAAGTTCCGACGGGGGTCAGTGTGATGGGGTCATCGGCATATGTGATGCCTTTGATTGCCCAAACGGACAGAATTAATAAGGAGGTAAGCTGACTTAGAATACGCTTTTTCACAGTTGTTTTTAGTAACATGGACTTCGATTAACTTTGTTTTAGGAGGAAAAAAAATGGACGTGGAAATTTCGGCGATAAGGCTGAATTTCCAAGTCCAAGCGGAGGATAATTTAACAGAAGCAGACCTCAGCTTGACGGCAAACTAGTGACAAAGGTGTTACAAATCCTGTGAATCTAAAAATTCGCAGAATACGCTAAGTGGAAATACCCGAGGTTGGTTGCAAACGAGTTACGAGAACGTATCACGAGCCGTTACATGGTCCGCTTACTGAGGTTTCAGTAGTGAGAATCGCAAGAATCGGGTGGAATCATTGGATTAGCCTCTGTTATTCTGTGGATTGTGAATCGTAATGACCAAATAGAAAGGATAATTCAGCGCCTGGGAGAGAGTTTTCAGGACCAGCCGTCGCTTGATGAGTTGGCTGGGGAGGTAGGCCTCAGCCCTGATCATTTTCAACGGGTGTTCAAACGGTGGGTTGGAATTTCGCCCAAGCAGTTTCGTGGGTACCTGACTTTTGAATACGCGAAATCCTGCTTGGGGAAAAACCAGTCGGTATTGGATGCGGCCCTGGACAGTGGTTTGTCTGGACCGGGGCGGTTGCATGACTTGTTTGTATCAATGGAGTCGATAACCTCCGGTGAGTATAAAGCAGGAGGTGCGGGTATACAGATCCATTACGGAATTCATCCTTCACCTTTTGGGTATGCCGTACTTGCTATGAGCGAGCGGGGTTTGTGTGGATGCTTCTTTTTGCCGAACGCTGATGACGAACTAGCAAAAGAAGCGGTGGTAGAATATTGGCCACATGCAATCGTCGAACGTAGTGAATCCAAAACATCAGGTGTTGCTGACCAGCTTTTCCATTCAAGTGGCATTAAAGAAAAACTGTTATCATTGTTTGTTAGGGGGACGCCCTTTCAGGTCCAAGTGTGGCGAGCCTTGCTGCAGGTCCCTCCCGGTGCGTTGTGCACTTACTCGGATTTGGCCGCATCAATTGGACGACCTTCAGCTACCCGGGCAGTTGCGAGTGCGGTGGGAGACAATCCGATCTCCTGGTTGATACCCTGTCATCGGGTGATTCGCAAAGGTGGAAATCTCGGAGGGTATCGATGGGGGCTACCTCGGAAGAAAGTGATGCTTGCATGGGAGGCACACAAATTGTCGGGTTAGGAAAGCGCTAGGCCCTGATCCTTTTTAAAAACCTCTCAAAAGGGCTTGGTTTTGATGGAGCTCAGCGCTAGCTTCGCTTCTATTCGAAAATATCCATGTTATGATCAGAAAATCGATTCCTTCTCTAATTGGACTATGGCTCTTGCTGGCCTCGTTAAATACTATCACCGCCAATCCTGATTGGACCGACATCGCCGAAGCCGATCTCAAGCTTATGGGCAATTATGTCGGTGAATGGTACGACGCTCCCGAAAAGTCCTACCAGGACATCAATCCCACCCTCTCCGCTCAGGTCATCAATGTGGATGTAGGTGTTTACGATGTGAAGTTCGTGCAGAACCTCGATCGCCGTGCAGATCCTTATCATCTGGCTAAAGGTGCCTCTCTTTACGAAGGATCCATTAATTACGGTCAGAATGGCTGGTCCCTCAAAGTAGATGAAAATGGACTCACTGGCTATGGCGACGTTTATGGCAAAGTTGCTAAATTTAAACTGAAACGGGTTGAGCTCAAGTCCCCTACCCTGGGCAAGAAAGCGCCCCAGGGAGCCAAGGTTCTCTTTGATGGTTCCAACTTCGACGCCTGGGTCCACACCGATGGCCGCCCACTTACCTGGACGCTCACGGAAGAGGGCTACATGGAAATAAACCCAAGCAAATACCACAGGGGTGCCATGCCCCCAGTCGGTGGTCCCATTATCACCAAAGATACCTTTAAGGACGTACGCTACCACATGGAGTTTCGTTATCCTGTGGAACCAGGGCTTACAGGCCAGGGCCGTGGTAACAGCGGGCTCTTTTTCCAGGGTAGTGATGTCGCGATCGCCTTCGAAGTTCAGATCCTGAACAGCTATGGACTCGGCGGATACTGGAATGAGTGTGGTGGTCTCTATCGCCTGGTGGCCCCCAAAGTGAATGCCGCTCGCCCACCCTTGCAGTGGCAAACTTACGATGTGGAATACAAAGCTGCCCGCTTTAAAGATGGAAAATTGGTCAAACGCCCGCGCATCACGGTACGCCACAACGGTGTCCTAATTCACAACGACCAGGAACTCTTCCATGCCACGCAGCACTACGAAGCCAACCGATCCAATCTGCCTCCCCAAGAGCCAGGGCCGATCATGCTTCAGGATCACAGCAACCGAATCCAGTTCCGCAACATCTGGGTGGAAGAGTTGTAATCCAGGAGTTAATCAAAGGCACTTATTCAAAGCCCTACCATGACCGAGCCACAGGAACTAGACTCGGTTTCGAGTGAGGATGAAGCGGATGTGTCCATCATTGAATGGCCCCTTCCAACTCCCCTTCAGCCGCCACCCGGCCCCCGGTCTAAGCGCTCGTAGGATCGGGGATCAGAATTTGGAATGGCGCGCCAGATGGGATAGTGATCAAAAACATCACCGTCGCTTTCTATCCGTGGATCGTTCGTTCGCTTTAAATACCGCTCCAATCGGGCGGACAATGCTTGCTGGTGATTCCTGTATTCAGCCTGGCCAGCGACGTTCACTATTTGGGCCGGGTCCTTCATGAGATCATAGAGTTCCTCGCCAGGCCGTTTGCCAAATGCGAGATCGTAAAGTTGTGGCATCTCGGCTCTGTGCTCGAGCATGTAGGTTCTTGTCGGGCTCGGATCGACATCTTTGAATTGCCTTCCCACCGGCCATCGATCCGGAGCGAAGTTGCGAATGTATAGAAAGTCTTTGGTCCGAATCGCCCGGGAAGGATAGGTCCGCCTGTTGTCACTGATACGGGCATGGACAGAATGCGCCTCGCGGCCGTAGTAGGTGGCATCGCGCTCGGGATCAACCCAGCCGTGTTTGCCCGACGTCAGCAAAGGGAGGAGGCTCTTGCCTGTCATGTCAGGAGGGGGCTTCAGGCCCGCGGCCTCAAGAAAGGTGGGCGCCAGATCAATGAGGTTCGCAAAGTCATGAACCACTCGGCCTCCAGGCACGCCTTTTGGCCAGCTGATCGCAAGCGGCATTCGCGTGCCGTAGTCATAGATATCAGCCTTTCCACGCGGAAACGGCAGTCCGTTGTCACTGGTCACCACGACGATCGTATTCTCAGCCCGGCCAGTTTCCTCAAGCAGTCTTAGGTGGGTCTCGACCAATCGGTCGAAGCGTTGCACTTCGAAATAATAATCCAGAATATCCTCCCGGACTATCGGTATATCCGGGAAAAAAGGAGGGACTTCCACGTCCTCCGCCTTCATGCCCGATTGGCTACCTGATCCCGCTGCAAAGGGTCGATGAGCATCACGCGAACCCTGCCAGAAACAAAACGGTTTATCCTCCGGCAACGATTTGAGAAAATTCTGGAAATGGTCCGCCGCCGGTCCGGCCGGATTGTGTGACCAGCCGCCCGCTCTTATGCTCCCCGGAGACCACACTTTGGAGTGACTGCCTACCTGGTACCCTACCTCTTCCAGGATGAACGGATACACCTTGAACCTATCCTTGTGGAGCGTACCCCGCAGATTGGCCGCTTCCCCCAGTCGCCAGAAGTCCTGGCCAGTAAGGATCGAGGCACGCGAAGGGCTGCAGGACGGAACTGAGCAGAAGGCATTTGTAAAAAGCACACCCTCTTCGGCAACCTGATCAAACGCGGGTGTTTTGACAACCTTATCCCCATAGGCGCTTGCATGAGCCCAAGAGATATCGTCTGAAATAATGAAAAGGATGTTGGGCCGGGCGTCTACTTCAGCGACCACGATTTGCGGGCAGAAAATGGATGTTCCGAGTAGTGCCATGGAACCGGCCGCAAAGTATTTTATGAAAGGTTTCGTCACTGTTATAGTGGAGTTTTTTTGATGTCGGGTAAAGTGTGGCCGCTTATTGTGGCCGCCAACTTTGAGGCCCTTGTAAACGGGGTAATGCCACAAACTCGATGCCCATCTCGTTTGCACTTTTTCGCAGCGTGGTAGCGGCGGCAATGCCACGACCTTCGGCCGCAAGTAGAATAGAGCCCAAGCGAGGAAACTGTTGGAAATCTTGCACCGCCTGCTTCCAGGCATCCGGATACTTTTCCCGGAACTCCTTGGCAGTCCCTGCGGCCAAGGCAAAATAGACTGCACGGGCTTTATCTTCCTTGCTGCCGGGACTCGTCAAGAGTCGGTCTATTTCAAAATCCAACGGTATCCGCATCCAATCCCGTTGGTGATCCATCGGGTATACGGGAAGTATGTTTACCGGTGACTGTTGCTTAAAGGTGTAGCTAGTACCTTCGGGACCGCTTTGCACAACGGCCTTGCCTTCCTCTACCAGTGTTTTCACCGCGAGATGTGTCAGGCGATCGGCAAAGCTAGAAAGGGTCTCGTTCAGGGGCATATTGAGTCGGGTCATGTTGTAGTAGATGTCCTTTACCTTCCAACCTTGATCTTCCATCCACTGATAGCCTTTGATAGTTCCCAGGATCGTCCCGACGGATGCGGCTGAGTTGTCGGCATCCCACCCGAAATTGAACGACAAGCGTAGGGATTCGGCGAAGTCCCCTTTCCCGTAGAGCAGGGCGGCCACAGTAGCGGCTCCGTTTAGCTCGTAGCCATTTCTATCGCGAAGTTCCCCATTGTGTTTAGAGTAGCGTTCCTTCAGGAGGCGACGCATCCGCCGCCAATCGGTCGGGTTTTCTGCCACCATCTGCCTTGTAGTCTGAATCACCTCATAAAAGCTTGAGCTCGGGTCGATCGATGCGAGTCCCGCATCTAACAAACGATCGAGGTTCGTTTCAAAAAACGCCAGGGCGTAAATGGCAGTAAAGAATTGGGTCATTTGAGCAGGTTCACCATCAATACACACGGTTGTATAATGTAATCCGATACGGCCTGCGGTTTCGGGAAGCCCGGGAGCGATCATTCCAAAACTCTCTGACAGAAAATGACCTGCGATGTTAAAGTCGGCAAAGGGATTCAGTACCCGATTTCCTGAAAGCGGCGGCTTGATTCCGATCTCCATGAGCCGCTTGGAATAGCCGGTCGCAAAGAATGAGCGGTCTACGATATGCTCTTTCCAGAGCTTCATGATATGTTCGGGGCTCAGGAACAGGCGGTCAGATTCCTGCATGGCGTAAACGTAAATCCATTCGATGTCGGTATCGTCGTTGGTCCATGCCCCATTTGACAGATCCGGAGTATAAGTTTCAACTGAACCTGGCTCATCAATGTAGGTCATCTCATGCACGAGCCCATTGAGGTTGCCGAATAGTTGTCCGACCAGCCCGCCCTTCATCTGGTCTGCCAGTTGGTCGTGCGAGATGCTCAGCGAATGTTGCCCTTCACTGGCTTTGGGAATTAATCCGGTGAAGATAACCGCCAAGCCGAAGACAAAGACTTCTTTCAAATTGTATCTGGTTTTATTCATTGTACATTTCATAACGGGTTTTGAGCGAATAGCGGCGAGCGGCCTTTGCGAGTGATGTTATTATTTCTGGTCACATCGCTTCCGAAAAGTCAATTTTTCGGGTACCTGATTGCCCATTCTGTCTCATACTAACCTGATGTTTCGTGAGGTATCTTGTTGCCTTATTGACGTCTATATCGCCCAAAATGGCTGTCAAGTTGGCCTCGTATGTACCCTTATTGCAGTCTAATGTTTCATGGTCTGTATCCCTGTAGCTGCGCCGGATAGAACCCATTTTCCCTTAAAGTGGCTCTCGGGAAATATTTTCTTTTATAATAAAAATAAAGCTTTTTTTAGTTGCAAAAGAAAATATTGTCCTTTTGCTCAGTTCCATGAGTTCGGACGTTTTAAGCATGCCCATGTTTGATTTCAGTGTTCTCCGGGAGATCCGGAAGCGCTCGGGTATGACATTGAATGACTTGTCCGAGAAGAGCGGTGTCTCCTTGGGAGTGATCTCCAAGCTAGAGCGCAATCAGACTCAGGCTGAGGTGAGCACGCTTTATAAGATTGGCCGTGTGTTTGGGATGCGTGCGACCGATATTTTGACCCTGGCCGAGGCGCCTATCTCTAACAAGAAACAGGCCCAGTCTTACGAATCCGAAGGATTTGAATTTCAATCCATCCAGTACGGCAAAGCGAAGTGTATAGTCGCCAGTGCCAAAGAAGGTGCCAAGATCTCCAAGCCGGAAGTGCACCACGACGACCACGAAATTTGCTGGGTGCTCAAGGGATCCATTCGTCTCACGCTTCCTCAGGAAGCGCATGTGCTCAATTCCGGGGAATCCATTCAATTTGATGCCATTCAGGAACACGCCTATGAGGCACTGGCCGATAGCCAGATCATGATTGTTCACATACTGAAAGACAAACGCTTCTGAACTTGATCATTCGCCAGATTGAACGAAATGGATTTTATACAGATAAGTACGATGAAGCTCCAAGAAGTTGGGAAACTTTTTTGGTGTTCGAGTTTCGTTCAATCTTCTCGCTCACAAGCGCGATTAGCTATGTTGAATCCTTGGAAATCTATCAGTCACGCCCAGACGTGCGCTCCCTCTCGATTTCAGTCTTCGCCTTGCTACTCATCACTTCTGAGCTTCACGAATAACCAAGTTAGAGTCTCGGGCGCTTCAACATTTAAAATTCACCGAATTATTGTAACATGAAAATCAATACTACCCTTTCACCCGCTGATCTCAGCTCAGACTTGTCGCGGTTCTGGGATCTATCTGGTCAGAAGATTAAGTCTATCGAAGACAACTATGACTTCGATTCCGGCGCCCCTGTTTTTACCCGCGATGGAAAATATACCGCGATGGGTTGGACCGAATGGACGGAGGGATTTGTCTATGGATCATCTTTCCTCCAATACGATGCGACCGGAGATGAGTCGTTTCTAGAGATTGGCAAAAAGCACACCGTTGGTCGTATGGCCAGTCACGTGAGTCACGTCGGGGTGCATGATCATGGCTTCAACAATCTGAGCTGCTACGGCAACTGGTTACGCCTGATCCGTGAGGGTAAGATCGAGGGAACCAAAGGGGACATCGATTTTTGTGAATTGGCGTTGAAAGTGAGTGGTGCTGTTCAAGCAGCTCGTTGGTCTACTACCCATGAAGGAGGTGGATATATTTACTCCTTTAACGGACCGCACAGTTTATTTGTGGATACGATCCGCAGTTGTCGGATTCTCATGGTCGCTCATGCCTTGGGTCATACCCTCATGGGTGAGAACGATGCTCCCAACAGTTTGTTGGAGCGTGCGGTTCAGCACATTTCCGCAACCGCCAACTATAATGTTTTCTATGGTGAAGGTCGTGACAGTTATGACGAATGGGGTCGCACCGCTCACGAAGCAGTCTTCAATACCAATGACGGTCGTTTCCGTTGCCCGAATGCCCAACAGGGATTCAGTGGATTCACCACCTGGACGCGTGGATTGAGCTGGGCGATGGTGGGCTTTGCAGAAGAGCTGGAGTTTATCGATACACTCGACGATGCAGCGTTTGTCGATTTCGGAGGCAAAGAAGCCTTTAAAGCGACCTGTCTCAAAGGAGCCAAGGCGACCTGCGATTGGTTTATCGATAACACGGCTACCGATGGCATCACCTACTGGGATGGCGGAGCACCTAACTTGCACCGTCTCGGAGACTGGAGAAATGAAGTCTCCAACCCCTACAATGACTGGGAGCCGATCGATAGCACAGCTGCTGCCATTGGTGCCCAAGGTTTGTTGCGTCTAGGTCGTTATCTGGGTCTCGAGAGCGAAGACGGAAAACGTTACTGGCAAGCTGGCCTGACTTCAATGAAGTCAATGTTGTCGGCCCCTTATCTCAGTGAAGATGAAAACCACCAAGGTCTCCTCCTCCACTCTATTTATCACCAGCCAAACGGGTGGGACAATGTGCCGGAAGGTCAGAAGGTTGCCTGCAACGAATCCAGCCAATGGGGCGATTACCACATTCGTGAAGCAGCTCTCTACCTGCAACGGATCATCAACGACGAAACCTATTACACTTTCTTCGGATGTCTGTAAGCCTCGACAATCTTTGTGTTCACACAATCACGACCAAGCCTTGGAGCTTGGAAACTGCGGCTAAGAAGTACTCCGCTGCCGGGGTAAAAGGAATCTCCATCTGGTTAGATTCAGCTCGGGCACATGCCGATGGGCTGGCTGCAGCAGGACAAATGGTCCGCGACGAGGGTCTGGATATAGTTTCCTATGTGCGTGGTGGATTCTTTCCAGCGCTGGACCTCTCGGATCGCCAGAAGGCCATAGATGAGAATAAACAGATCATCGACGAAGCCGCCGAATTGGGAGCGCCACTCATCGTGTTGGTGGTTGGTGCGACGCCTGGGCAATCGCTGTTTGATTCCCGCCAACAAATCACCGATGGCATTGCTGCTGTATTGCCATACGCAGAAGCAGCGGGTGTGAAACTTGGCATTGAGCCACTCCACCCGATGTATGCGGACAGCCGTAGTGCGGTAAACACCATGGCTCAATCCAATGAAATCTGCGATGCGCTGGATCACCCTTTCCTTGGAATCGCGCTCGATGTGTTTCATGTATGGTGGGACGATCAGCTGGAAGAGCAGACGAGAATTGCCGGTGAAAAGGAACGGCTCTTTGCCTTCCACATCTGCGACTGGAAGGACCAGCCGGAGGATATGTTGAATGACCGCGGTTTGATGGGCGAAGGCGTCATCGATATTCCTCTGATCCGTTCCTGGGTCAATGCGTCAGGATTTTCCGGATACGAAGAAGTAGAAATATTTTCAAATAAATACTGGGCCATGGACCAGGACCAATACCTCGAACTAATCAAAGAAGCATATCTGAAATCATAACCGGATGTGCATGAATGAATTTAGGATTTTGATGAAAATAGAAGAAGATAGATTTCATTTGAGTCTCTTGGATAGTCGTATTCACACACATCCTCGGGCTGACATGCCGAATGTTCCTCCTTCACGTGTCGGTTACGCACAGCAGTGCGCGCCCTCCCCTTTCAGTTGTCAATATCGACATCTCAACTCCGTTCTAATTTCAGAATAAATCATTAACCATTTAATAAAGGAATCAAAGTTATGAAGACACACACAGTAGGCATTATCATGAACGGCGTCACAGGACGCATGGGTAAGAATCAACACTTGCTACGTTCAATTTGTGAAATCATTAAGCAAGGGGGAGTTGAAGTAAGCCCTACCGAAAGAATTATGCCTGACCCTATTTTGGTCGGTCGTAACGAAATCAAACTGAAGGAGCTGGCTGAGCTGTCCGGTATTGAGAAATGGACTACAGACTTGGATAGTGTGATGAGTGATCCGGCTTACCCGGTTTACTTTGACGCGCAAACAACCTTGCGGCGTGCCGATGCGGTTAAAGCTGCAGCAACTGCTGGCAAACATGTGTATTGTGAAAAACCAACCGCGGTAGATACCAAGACCGCCGTTGAGCTTCACAACTTCTGTGTCGAAAAAGGAGTGAAGAGTGGTGTCGTTCAGGACAAACTTTGGTTGCCTGGGCTGGTTAAATTCCAACGCGCCGTGGAGAATGGTTTTTTGGGTCGCATCTTTGCCGTGACTGGAGATTTTGGCTACTGGGTTTACGAAGGTGACACTATTCCAGCTCAACGACCTTCCTGGAATTACCGGAAGGAAGATGGTGGAGGTATGATGATCGATATGCTCTGCCACTGGCGTTACGTTTTGGACAATCTTTTTGGTCCTGTAAAATCGGTCATGAGTCGCGGAGCTATCCACATTCCAGAACGGGTTGATGAGTATGGGGAAAGATATAAGGCCACCGCAGACGATGCAGCCTACTCCATGTTTGAAATCGATGGTCCTGATGGTGAGATCATGGTTAACTTTAATTCTTCCTGGGTTACCCGGGTGCGCAGGGATGACCTTCTAACACTTCATGTGGATGGCACCAAGGGTTCCGCTCTGGTTACCTTGCGTGACTGCTACATCCAACACTACAGCAACACACCGAAACCTATTTGGAATCCTGATATCGATCAACCTATCGACTTCTATGATGATTGGTCCAAGGTGCCCGATCAGGAAATCTACGACAATGCATTCAAGGTGCAGTGGGAACTATACCTTAGACACATTGTGCTAGATGAGCCTTTCCGCTGGACTCTGCTTGAGGGAGCAAAGGGTGTGCAATTAGCTGAGCTCGGTTTACAGAGCTGGGAAGATCGCAAGTGGTTGGATGTAGAGGACTTAGTTTAATTTCATAAAAAAATGAAAACTGCGATTGTAACAGGAGGTTCAAGAGGAATCGGGTTTGGCATAGCGTCCAAATTGGCTGACGAAGGTTGGAATGTGGTCATAAACGGCATGCGCCCTGAAGAGGGTGTATCGGAAGCCATGGATGCCTTGAAGGCCAAGGGCGTGGAAGTTGCCTATGCCCGTGGAGATGTAGGTTCAGCTGAAGGCCGGGCACACATCGTGGATGTGGGACGCAAGCTGGCGGGAGGATCTGTAAACCTTCTCGTTAACAATGCAGGTATTGGTTCGCCGGGCCGCCTGGACTTATTCGAGGCCAAAGAGGAGAACTTTGACTTGGTTCTGGGAACGAATCTTCGAGGACCTTTCTTCCTGAGTCAGGCGGTAGCCAACGACATGGTGAAAGCCAAGGAAGCTGACGACTCTTTCCAAGGTGCCATCGTCAACATCACCTCGATTTCATCTACGGTGGTTTCCACTAACCGTTTGGATTACTGCATCGCTAAAGCAGGTCTAAGTATGATGACTCAGGGTTTTGCCGCTCGCTTGGGTGAGTATGACATTCCAGTTTACGAAGTTCGCCCGGGTGTCATCAAAACCGACATGACCGCTGGCGTAACCGACAAGTACGACAAGTTGATAGAGGATGGTCTCTGCGTTACCAAACGCTGGGGTTACCCGGAAGACATTGGTAAAGCGGTAGCCGCTCTTTCACGAGGTGACTTCCCCTACTCGACCGGTCAAGTGATCATGGTCGATGGGGCGTTGACCATGCCGCGGTTGTAAGATCTAAGCCGGTTGTTTTGATAGGACGTATATCGGCAGCAAGCTACCTCCTACAGTTGAGTTTCGTTTCGCCCTCTGTAGGAGGTAGCTTGCTGCCGAATGGGTCAGAGTTAAAGGAGTTGTTACTCAAGATCTTTTGGAGATCACATAGCCGCGATTACCGGGCAACGCCTGTCTCTTCCCACCATCCGTTTGGAGGTGACCAATCCGGTTCGAGTACTTCTGCGTGTTGTTTCTCGAGAGTAGGTTTGTCTACCAGGCGCGTTTGTCGCCGTTCAGCTTCAAAAAGTTGACTGCTGAAATTGGGATTGGGAGCAGGAAACTTCGCATCTACTTCCTCGGTCCAGGCGAGTAGCTTGTCCAGAAGTTCTTTTTCCAAGTCGGGGTAGTTGCCTGCCAAATCAACATGTTCACCTGGATCATTCTCCAGGTGGTAGAGTTCGATGCGGCGATCTTCGTGGTAGAAAATCAACTTCCAGAATCCTTCCCGAATGATGGTGGAAGGATCTCCTCGCTGATTGCTGTAGTGGGGGTAGTGCCAAAACAATGGACGTTCTTCGATTCCTTCTCCATTTAAAAGCGGCATAAGGCTTACTCCATCCATGTGCTGTTCCGGCATGAGTGGGATACCCGCCAAATCCAGTAGTGTAGGGAAAAAGTCGGTACCGGTAACCGGTGTGTCGATGGTCAAACCATTGACCGGGCTTCCGGGCCACTTGATGAAATAGGGCTCACGAATGCCACCTTCCCACTGGCGGCCCTTGCCGCCTCTATAAGGCAGGTTGGAAGTTGCCTTTCCGTCGCCAGCAGAAACGCCACCGTTATCGGAGGTAAATACGACGATCGTATTCTCGGCCAATCCCAGTTCGTCGAGTGTGTCGAGCACCTGCCCGACGGCTGAGTCCATCGCTTCGACCATGCCGCCGTATATGGGATGATCCTGGACCTGGCGAACCGGTGAAGTGCGATCGATCAGGAAGCGCTCCGTAGGTTTCGGTTGGGTTAAGGCTTTCACACGATATTTTTCCCAGAGCTCCTTAGTGGTTTGAAGAGGTCCATGCACCATGTAAAAGGAGAGATAGGCCAGAAAGGGTTCGTCCTTGTGTTCGCGGATGAACTGTTCGGTTTCATCTGCTAATCGAAAGGGCAGATATTCACCGACGGGACCGCTTTCCATGCGTGGGTTTGTGTAGGGCGAAAAGAATCCACCGGGAGGTGAGCCCCGATGATGACCACCGATATTTATATCGAATCCATGATCATCTGGATGGGATCCCTCTTTGCCTAAGTGCCATTTGCCAGCAAAGAAGGTGGTGTAACCGGCAGCTTTAAATGCCTCTGCCAATGTTGTGTCATTGTGGTCCAGGTTGTGGTTATAGATGGCTGGGAGCATGGGGGTGTTCCGTTTCCACTCCTCACCCATGGCGGCACCAATCCATTCGGTGATGTCGATGCGTGCCGGGTATTTACCGGTCATGATGCTGGCGCGTGACGGGCTGCACACTTGGCAGGTGGCGTAGCCGTTGGTGAACCGCACACCTTCGTTGGCAATGCGATCAATATTGGGACTCTCGTAAAAGGTGCTACCCTCAACGCTGAGGTCTCGTTTGCCCAAATCGTCGGCGAGAATGAAGAGAACGTTCGGTTGATCCTTATTTTGGCCGAATGAGAATGCCCCGAGGGAAATGAATAGAAAGAAGAAGCTTAGTAGTTTCATAGAGTAATAGGGGGATGAGTGAATTCGTAAATGAACGGACTATCAAGAGGGATTTATTTGTAGATGACATGGGAGCGTTGTCAGGGGCCGTTGATTGGCGATCCTGATAAGTGTATGAAAACTATAACAACAACTCCCACATCATCTGACAATAACGCTAGCTTCCTTGGCGAAGTAATCAAGCTCGGTATCGACGTGCACAAAGACAAGTATGTGGTCGTTCAGAAGATCGACAGTTCTGTGCCTGAACGCTCGCGCAGTTTTAAACCTGATCAGTTTCTCATTTGGTTAGAAGCTTTGAAAGCACGTTGCCAGAGTCTCTACAGTTGCTACGAAGCTGGAGCGTTTGGCTATGTGCTGCACCGCAAACTCGAAGCGCTCGGAGTGATCAATCATGTGATCTGCCCGATCAATTGGGATGAACACCACAAAGGAGTAAAGACCGATGGCCGCGATGCCACTCAGATGGCCTTAGCGCTGGACGGTTATCTGCGTGGCAATGACCGCAGCTTCAGCGTGGTAAGAGTTCCTAGCGAACAGGAAGAACAACTACGCAGTATAACGCGTCAGCGCCAATGCCTGATCAAGGAGCGCAGTCGCAACACCAACCGTGGACGCAGCCATGCTCTTTACTACGGAGTCTCACTAAAAGGGATCTGGTGGGCACCGAAGAAGTGGGAGGGGTTAACACACACTCTGAGCACTCATCTGGTAAAACTCCTCCAGCCCATACGTGCCATTATCCTGGTGATCAACGAACAGATCCAGCAGGTGGCACAGCAACTCCAGGAAATGGAAACAACCGCTCTTCCCCAAGGCATGGGAACGGTACTGTTCCAGCAAACCGAACGCGAAGTGGGCGACTGGAGACGCTTTGATACGCGCAAGCAAGTCGGTGGCTACACGGGACTGTGCCCGAGTGAAAGCACCAGTGCCAACCGACGTATGCAAGGATCCATTACCAAACACGGCAACCCGCGGCTACGCCACATGCTTATCGAATGCACCTGGCTGCTGATCCGTTGGAACGGTGACTACCGAGGGGTGCAAAAGTGGCGAGAGCAACTACTTAACGCCAAACTGACCCGGTCCAGTAAAAAGAAAATCGTCGTGGCCATCGCCCGGCAGTTTGCCGTGGACTGGTGGCGAGTCAGAACCGGTCGGGTAAAACCCGAGGATATCGGACTAAGCATGAAACTCCTCCAATCCTAAGAACACCTATGTGAAGCTTTAGAACTAACAGAAGATTATTTGCGCAGTGTGCCCGCTAACCTCCTTGTCCCAATCAAGAGACGCTTTTTGTAGATGGGGCAGCTTCACTTCTTCAGCAAAAGATGACGCTAGTATAAGTCATAGTGTGATCCCTAAACAGGACACGGATAGCAGGTTTTACCGGTCATCAACTCATGACCAGGACCGCTGAGAAGACGCAAACAATTAAATACCAACCCATTAAACACAAACCATTGAATGTAACAAACAATACAGTCATCTCGTCCTTGACAATTTATCCCATAGCAGGAGGTAGCTTGCTGCCGGTCTCAGACACCAAATAAGTTCGATTCGGCAGCAAGCTACCTCCTACTGAGACAGAGCGAATGTCCTCTTGCCACCCTTTCACTCCTTTCTATCCTTCCATTCCTATGCTCAGAAAAGTTCTTACTCTAAGTCTTCTTTCACTGATTCCTTTTGCCGCTTTTGCTGCCGATTCGCCTCCCAACATCGTCATCATTATGACCGACGACCAAGGTTGGGGTGACCTCAGTGTGCATGGGAATACCAACCTCAGTACGCCCAATATTGACCGTCTTTCCGAGGCCGGTGCGTCCTTTGATCGATTTTATGTGTGTCCGGTGTGTTCGCCAACCCGAGCGGAGTTTTTGACTGGGCGCTACAGCCCTCGCAGTGGTGTCTTCTCCACCAGTTCTGGTGGGGAACGGATGGATCTGGATGAAGAGACAATCGCTGAAGTTTTTAAGGCTGGTGGTTACGCGACGGGCATGTTCGGAAAATGGCACAATGGCATGCAGCATCCTTACCACCCCAATAGTCGCGGATTTGAGGAGTTCTACGGATTTTGTTCTGGGCACTGGGGTCACTACTTTGATTTTCCACTGGAGCACAACGGGGAGATTGTCCGTGGTGATGGATTCGTCATCGATGACCTGACGACCCGCGCCATGGATTACATGGAGGAGCAGGTGAAGGCCGAGAAGCCATTTTTTACTTACCTGGCTTACAACACCCCGCATTCACCGATGCAGGTACCGGAAAAGTTCTGGGAGAAGTTCGATGGCTACGATTACCCGATGAAAAACCGGGAACCAAATAAGGAGGATCCTCAGCACATCCGTGCGGCGCTCGCTATGTGTGAGAATATCGATTGGAATGTAGGTCGTCTGGTAGATAAGCTCGAAGAGCTGGATGCGACTGATAACACCATTTTCATTTATTTCTGTGACAACGGCCCGAATGGCGTTCGCTGGAACGGCGGCATGAAAGGCCGCAAAGGTTCCACGGATGAAGGCGGAGTGCGCTCTCCCCTGTTCTTTAAATGGCCTGCGAAGATTGAGGCAGGTAAGCAGGTTAAATCGATCAGCTCTGTCACTGATCTGTTGCCCACTCTCGCCAGCATGGCGGGCATCGACTATACACCGGCTAAGCCGCTGGACGGCTTGGACATTTCCTCTGCTTTGCTTGGCGATTACGCGCCCGCACCTGACCGCATGATCTTTACCCACTGGCGCGACAAGATCTCCGTGCGCACCCAACGATTTCGTTTAGATAATCTCGGAGAGTTATATGATATCGTTGCGGATCCGGAGCAACGGACACCTGTAACAGAGCAGTATTCTAATATTACAAAGCGACTGCGTGAGGCCGCTGCCGAGTGGAAGGACGATGTGGTTTCGCAAATTGGCGAAGAAGAACGGCCGTTTGTGATTTGTCATCCGGATGCTCCGATGACGCAGCTGCCGGCGCGTGATGGCATAGAGCACGGCACTATTATTCGCTCCAACCGGTATCCGAATAGCTCCTATTTCCTTAACTGGACGGATGAAGGAGACTCGATTACGTGGGATGTGGAGGTATTGACGGCTGGCACCTACGAAGTGGAGCTTTACTACACCTGCCCGGAAAAAGATGTGGGATCGACCATCGAGCTTCGCATGGGTGACTCGGTCTTAAAGGCAAAAATCACCGAAGGCTGGGATCCACCGATTATCGGGGCCGCTGAAGATAAAGTCGTTCGCCAAGAGTCTTACGAAAAAGATTTTAAACCGGTTGTGATCGGAAAAATTGACCTGCCGAAGGGCGACGGTGTGATCAGTCTGACCGCCCCGGAGATACCTGGGGAGCAGGCGCTGGAGTTCAGGCTGCTGACCTTGCGGCCAGTCGACTCATAGGCGCTTTAAAAACGAGACGCGGCCGGTCTGGTTCCAGTCCTGAACGTAGAGATTGCCGTCCTTGTCGTAGGTGAGACCGTGTGGTGCGGTAAAGATACCTTCTGCAATGTCTGGTAGCGGTGTTCTAAATGCCGCCCATTGTGCTTCGTCGGGATTATCGCCTAAAAAGGCAACGGGCACGCCTTCTTTGTTTACAATAGTCACGCGGCCTTGGAGCTCAGCAACGGCAACGTAATCGCCATAAATGTCGATTGAACATGGACGGCGCAGGAACTGAGCGTGAATTCCAATGAGATTTCCATCGAGATCGTAGTGTTTGAGGCGACGGTTTTCACGATCAGCAACTAAAAGGCGTGGCGTTTCGTAGCGATAATCAACCGTCACACCATGGGAGGTCTTGGTGTCTTCAAGGCCTTCGCCTTTGCTGCCAAAGGTTTTAAGAAGTTTACCCTTGGGGCTGAAAATGTGGATGAGATTGGATCCGTAGCCTACTACCGCATAAATGCGGCCGTCAGGACCTACAGTCACTCCCGTTAAGCCTTTTAAGGTTTCGGGGATGGGTTGTTTGTCCGTGCTTCCGATTTCCATCACCAGTTTTCCTTGGAGGTCTAGCTTGATGATACGTTCCATCGCCTTGTGCGCGGCATAGAGGTATTCCACGCCATATTCCTCGTGGATTTCCAACGAGTGGGAACCGGAGTATTCTTCACCCAGGCTTCTCAGGAATTTGCCTCCGGATGAAAATACGGCAATGCCTCGCTCCTTGTCCGTCGTGACATAGACGTTTCCGTTTTTGTCGACTGCAACTCCTCCATGGGTAGAGCCCATTTCATTTCCGTCAGAAAAAGACTGCCAGTGCGTGTTGATTTCGAAACGATGCTGGCCATTGCCGGTGACGACTTTGTGTCCTTTGGCAAACGACAACGTGGTGACACCGAGGAGACCGATTGACAGAAATAGTTTTGAGACGAAGAGGCATTTATTCATGAGAAAAGGTGATTAGGTTTAGGGGGCATGAAAAAGAACTCACGGAATATTTCAACAGACAATCATCCCTCTTGATGAAATTGCATTCCTCTTGTTTTTTATAGCTATGCTCAAAAGGTGCCTGCTTCCCCTATCGGTAATTCTTACTCTCCTCTCCTTTAACCTAAATGGTGAAACACGGCCGAATATAGTTCTGGTGCTTGCGGACGATATGGGTTTTTCGGATGCAGGCTGTTATGGAGGAGAGATTCAAACGCCAACGCTGGATAGCTTGGCGGAGAATGGGTTACGATTTTCGCAAATGTATTCCACCGGGCGTTGCTGGCCATCCCGTGCGGTTTTGATGACAGGCTATTATGCCCAACAAGTGGGTATGGATCCGAGGAGAGGTAAGGAATGGCCGAGTTGGAGCCGGTTGCTTCCGTTACGCTTAAAGGAAGCGGGTTATCGCAACTATCATTCTGGCAAGTGGCATCTCAAGGGCATGCCGGCAGATCCAGCCGTGAGCGGTTTTGACCGATCCTATTATCTGGGAGACCAGGATCGGTTTTTTAGTCCAAAAAGGGTCTGGGTGGACGACGAGCAGCAGCCAGCAATTGAACGTGATACGGGCTTCTACTCCACCGTGGCCAAAGCTGATTACGCGATTGAATTTCTGAAAGACCATGCTGCTGACACCGCTGATCAGCCCTTTTTTCTCTACCTGGCATTCTTCGCGCCCCACTTTCCGCTTCACGCGCTTCTGGAGGATATCGAGAAATATAAGGATGCTTATTTAACAGGCTGGGATGTGGTCAGGAAGGAGCGGTGGTCTCGGTTGACCTCTATGGGTTTGGTTGATTCCGGATTGGCTGAGCGAAGGGAGGACATTTTTCCACCTTGGAACCTTTCTGAAGAGGACCTGGTTTCTCAAATCCATCCGGGTGAAGTCGCCTACGCCCTTCCCTGGGAGGATTTGACCGATGAGCAACAACGTTTCCAGGCGACCAAGATGGCGATCCATGCCGCCATGATTGATCGCATGGATCAGGAGATTGGACGAGTGATGGCCCAGGTGAAACACATGGGAGAATCGGACAACACGGTATTTATCTTTTTATCCGACAATGGCGCCAGTGGAGAAATGATGAACCGCGGTGACAGGCACGATCCAGCTGCTCCATTGGGATCGGCAGGTTCCTATCTTGGACTTGGTCCTGGTTGGTCAACAGCTGCGAACACCCCTTTTTCCTTCCACAAACACTGGAATCATGAAGGTGGCATTTCATCACCCATGGTTGTCAGTTGGCCTAAGGGCATCCAGGCACGTGGAGAGCTCCGCCACACACCAGCGCATTTCATCGATCTTTATCCCACTATTTTGGACCTCGCAGGAGCTCAGGCTCCTACTCCAGTAAAGGGACCTTTCCTACCTGGACGAAGTTTGGTGCCTATTTTTCAAGAGCAGGCTGAATGGTCTGATCGATTTATATTTTGGGCTCATTCCGGAAACCGGGCCGTTCGTCAGGGGAATTGGAAGGCGGTAACACGACGAGACAATGAGGAACGGTGGGAGCTCTATAACATGGCCAATGATCGGGCTGAGTTACATGATTTGGCTACTAAGCAGCAAGGGAAGCTACATGAATTGTCTTCAGTATGGAAAAGTCTGAGTGATCAGTTTGCCAGTGACTTTGAGACAGGTAGTCACATGAAGGACTAAGCACTCCCTATTTAGCTTGGGCTTCCAAAAGGAAACAACCATGGGATAGCCAAGGTGGCAACCATCCAAAGAATCACGTTCAGCAATAGGCCCACCTTCGGGAAGTCACTGAATTTGTAGCCTCCAGCGCCGTAGACGTAAGTGTTCGTTTGATAACCGATTGGCGTAGCAAAACAGGCACTTGCTCCAAACATGACGGCAACAACCAAAGGCTTGGCATCCAAGTCCATTTGATTTGCCATCTGCACAACCAATGGAGTTAGCAGGACGGCGGTGGCGTTGTTGGATATTAACTCTGTGATAATTACCGTCATTAGATAAATTATGGATATTATGACCATTGGATGTAAGTCCCCTACTACATTGAGGACACCTTCAGCAATCAGCTTCGCGCCGCCCGTCTCCTCAACGGCAAACCCAATAGCTAACATCCCAAATATAAGAAACAGAATTTTCCAATCGATTGCTTGGTAAGCATCTTCAGGTGATAGGCATCCGCACATTATTACTAAGACGGCGGCAAGTAATGCCAGTGCTGCAATTGGCATTACTTTGAATGCTGCCATTACTACAACCAACACAAGAACAGCAATGGCAATGGGGGCACGTCTCTGGCGAAACTTCCTCTGTTTCGATTCGGTCAAACTGACGAAATCCTTTTCTTCCTACAGGCGATTAATTCCCTCCGCTGGCCCTTCAACTAAAAGGGTGTCACCAAACGCGAGTTTGAGCTTTTGAAAATTGGCCTGCAGGTTTTCTCCTTGGCGATGAACGGCAAGTATGATGGCGCCGTACTTTTGGCGGAAATTCATTTGAGAGATTGATTTTCCAATCATGGAGGAGTGAGGTCCAATAATCCCTTCTAGTATCCGAGCTTCGCGGAGTTCGAGGTTCACCAATCCAAGGTCGGCCTCATCATTCGCTGGAAATTCAATCCCTTTGAGCTCTTTCAAATTTTGCACGTGGGAAGAATGAACTTTTAGAAGCAGCCGATCCCCTTTCGCTAGATCTAATTTGTCCAGACCTTCCATGAGACGTTCCCCTTTTCGTTGAATCTCAATGATGCGGACTTCCTTCATCTTGGCCAGTGAGGTATCAGGGACCATTTTGCCAATGAGGACTGAATCTTCGCCAATTACCGCTGCCAATAAGTACTCCCGGGATTCGCTCAAATCCAGAATGGACGCCAATGTTTCGCGTTTTGGAAGCAGGTGTCTTCCCACCAGGAGCAAGTATAACAAACCCGCGAAGGCATAAAGAATGCCTAGTTTGCTGAATTCGAACAAGCCGAATGGGGCCATTCCAAATTGCTGAGTCATACCGTCTATTAGCAAATTCGTAGAAGAGCCAATCAACGTGCAGGTTCCTCCAAGTATACCTGCGAATGACAATGGAATGAGGAGACGAGAGGCTTTGAGGTCCGTGGTTCTAGCGAGTCCGATAATGAGGGGCAGGAAAATAACCACCACGGGGGTGTTGTTTACGAATGCTGACAGACCCGCTGCCATGATCATTAAAACAATAAGGGCTCGAATCTCGTTCTGACCGGCTAACTTGATAAACACCTGGCCTAGCTGATCGATTACTCCGGTTTTCTCCAGAGCGCTACTCAGAACAAACATCGCTCCTATGGTCAGAGGAGCCGGATTACTGAATACCTTCAGCATGTCAGTTGGACCCAATATGCCCGTCACAACTACAGCGAATAAACCGGACATCGCTATAATATCGGGAGTCGCCCAATCCTTCATAAAGGCGATAAAAACGCCCAATAAAACCAGCCCTACAATGAGCAGCTCTATAGCCTCTTTATTCAAAGTCTCCATACGCTGTATCGCTTCCTTCCACCATTCATCAGGCTTTAAGGAGTGATCCTCGAACAACCCCAATATTGATAAATTTCACTGAGTACCACCAGAGTTTTCTTATACCCAAATATTAGACAGCGTAGGATTGACTAGCGATACTGCATTCGTTCCAATGCTCGCTCTTTTTTGGGCCTTTAGCTCAGTTGGTTAGAGCAAACGACTCATAATCGTTTGGTCCTCGGTTCAAGTCCGAGAGGGCCCACCATTCTATGAGATGAAAGAATACAATCGGTTTTAGATCCTGTTGATCCGATTGTAGAGAACCGCTTTGTAGAAGGCCGTTTTAAAGGATACCAGCCTATTTAGCCTGGTAATGAGTATGATAAGTGGAGACACATTCGGCGGCGTGGTCAGTGACAAGGTCATTTGGTCCAACGCACTTCTTAAAGTCTTTGGAAGACACTCATCGGCGAAATAGTTTTCGTAAATGGTTCGAGCGTTTCGGCCCATTTCCAAACTGTCTTCTTTATGCTCCTCCAATATATGGTGAAGTTCAGATAGACGCTTCTCTTTAATGCGTAAGGAGCAAGAGTCCCAGTCCACGAAAGAAGGTTTGACCCACTCATCGGAAATGATGACTGGAGCTACTCCAAAACGCATCGAATCAAACAATCGCATAGATGAAGGACCACGTCCCCTGGGGCAGATGCTAAAGTGACTCTTTCGAATCATGTTCACATATCGCTTTTGGGCGGTTTCGGAATCCAGATCGTCGTTCTCTTCAAAGTGATGATAGTCCTTTGTAACTGTAATATCCATATTGGGATAACTCCCGAACAATTTTACAAGGCGAAGACGGATGATGTGAGATGGGTATCCCAGAAACGTGGCAAGAAAGTCTTTCTGGGAAATGGCTTCATCATTGGAGATTTGAATCTGTTGATTGGGAAATCGTCGATTTAACCAAGGATAATGCCAACCATCAATAAAACGGCCGATTCTGCATGAACTAAGCCCACTTGAATAGAGGCCAGGCAAAATCTCGATGGGTTGGTCACATTCGGTGACGATGATAGACTTTTCGGGATATTCAGATACCACTTTTAGTTTATGAACTAGGCCAAATTGATAGGGCTCCGAAAAGTCTGTAATCAAAATCCAGTCTGCTTCTTCTGGATCGTCGCAAGCAACTAGGTACTCTGATTGAGAGCCAACCGATTGGATATAGTAATCCTTTTCATCCTCAATATTTGGGTCGACGTTAATAAAATGGAGTTTTAGAGGCTTGGGCACCCTTTGATTACCCATCATTTATTGCATTGTGCTCTCGTTTGTCGAATAGAGAATGCGGTCCCTCTTCAATTAATAAAATTTTCTTACTTTATATATACTCATCTAATGAACCTAGAGTTTCGTCCTCGATTATTAAGACTTGGATGATTGAAACGAAGATCTTGTGGCAACGATTTGATGATATTGGGATTGAAGTAAATCCATTGACCTAACTGGTTTTAACTCGCAAGGTTTCCGGCTAATTTTCGACCAAGCCCAGTAAAGCCTAAGACATTTATGAGTAATCCTTTTCCAGATTCCCACTCGAAACCAAGTCGTGACTATGACGAAACGTTTCAGTCGAGTGAGGAGTACCGGGAATCTTTGCCGGATATACAGAATGCCCACTCTGATTATATCTCGGGTGCAAAGGTGGCGATCAACCAGGTTGGTATATCCAACTTTAAATTGCCGCTGAATTTTAGAACCAAGGATGGCGGAGTGATAAATTTGGAAACGAGTGTCACGGGCACCGTTTCTTTGGCTAAGGACAATAAGGGTATTAATATGTCCCGTATTCTCCGAGTCTTTTATGAGTTCAAAGACGACGTGTTCAGTTGGAATGAAATTGAGAAGATCCTTCGTACCTATCTGGATCGTCTGAGCAGCCAGGATGCTCGGTTAAAACTGTTTTTCAACTACCCCATCTCTCAAACCAGTTTACGAAGTGAGCTGGCTGGATTTCAGTATTACCAGGTAATGATGGAAGGAGTGATGAGTGCTGACGGTCACTTTCATCGAAACCTACAAGTAGACTTCGTTTATTCCTCCGCTTGTCCCTGTTCAGATATGCTTTCAGAGCATGCTCGTGAAGAGCGAGGCACTTACGGAATTCCTCATTCCCAAAGAAGCAAGGCTCGCATATTGGCTGAGCTTGCTGAGGGTGTGGATCTCCCTATCGAAGATTTGGTTTCGCATTGTGCAAATGCCCTGAAGACCGAGACGCAAGTTATGGTGCGTCGAGAAGATGAGCAGGCTTTTGCAGAGCTCAACGGTGCCTACATAAAATTTGTAGAAGATGCCGCACGACTCGTCTATGAAGGACTCGATACGGTGGAAGAGATTGTCGATTTTCAGGTATCGATTGCACACCTTGAATCCCTGCATTCACACGATGCAGTCGCCGTAATAACCAAGGGAATTCCCAATGGGTTCCGCGGCGATTTCGAAGACTTTCGGAATCTTATCTGCTAGAAATAATTCTTTGGAAAAGGATATGATCCTTTTCTCACAAGATAACAAAGGGTAGTTAGTTCTACTTGCCTTTGTTTTTAGCTAGCTGCTGAACCAGTGCGAAACGCACCTTCGCTTCCAGAGCAAGGATCTCGTCTGGATCCAAATCCTGTCCCTCAGCTTCTTTAAGAGCCTCTTCTGCGCGGCGTTTTGCTTCTTCGACAGATGCAAGGTCGATGTCCTCGATATCTACTGCTGCTTCCGTTAGAACAGAGACCGTGTCTCCGATGACTTCGGCAAAACCATTATCCACAGCGAGCAAGTCTAAAGCACCTTCTTTGGTGACTGCCAATTCACCTGCCAGGATTTCAGTAATCAGCGGGATGTGACCCGGAAGAATACCTACTTCACCTGAGGATGTGGGCAACACCACAGAGTCTACAGTCTCACTGTAGACTTTTTCTACGGGTGTTACGATCTCGAGTTTGATGGACATGATTATTCTCCGCCTTCAGAAGCTGCAATTACTTCCTCAATAGAACCCTTCATGTAGAAGTCGTTCTCAGCAATGTGATCGAGCTCTCCGTCGAGGATCATTTTGAATCCTTTAACGGTTTCTTCAGTAGAAACATATTTACCGGCGAATCCTGTGAAGACTTCCGCCACGTGGAATGGCTGCGACAGGAATTTCTGGATCTTACGTGCACGGAATACGGTTTGCTTATCTTCCGGGCTCAATTCGTCCAGGCCTAGAATCGCGATGATATCCTGCAGGTCTTTGTAGCGTTGAAGCACGTCTTGTACTCCCCGTGCAACCTGGTAGTGATCTTCACCAACGACGGCTGGGTCCAACGCAGTGGAACTTGAATCAAGTGGCTCAACCGCTGGGTAAATACCTAGCTCTGCAATTCGGCGTTCAAGAACGATGGTAGAGTCCAGGTGAGCGAAGGTGTTCGCTGGAGCAGGGTCAGTCAAATCATCGGCAGGAACATATACGGCCTGGAATGAGGTGATGGAACCATTCTTGGTAGACGTAATACGTTCCTGAAGAATACCCATTTCCTGAGCCAAGGTTGGCTGGTAACCTACAGCAGATGGTGAGCGTCCAAGAAGTGCGGATACTTCAGAACCTGCTTGGGAGAATCGGAAAATGTTATCAACGAAGAGCAATACATCCAGGTTCTTCTCGTCGCGAAAATACTCAGCCATGGAAAGTCCAGACAGAGCTACACGCATGCGAGCACCGGGTGGTTCGTTCATCTGACCGTAACAAAGCGCTACTTTGGAATTCGCGAGGTTTTCCTGATCGATCACTTTCGCGTCTGACATTTCGTGGTAGAGGTCATTCCCTTCACGTGAACGCTCCCCTACTCCGCAAAAGATGGAGTATCCACCATAAGCTTTCGCAATGTTATTGATGAGCTCCATGATGATCACGGTCTTACCAACACCTGCACCACCGAAGGCTCCCACTTTACCACCCTTAATAAAGGGACAGATCAAATCGATAACCTTGATACCGGTTTCTAAAATTTCAGCTTCGGTGCTTTGATCGACCAGTGCTGGAGCCTGACGGTGAATCGGGTAATGCTTGTCAGCCTTCACCTCACCTTTGCCATCAACCGCAGTACCGGTAACGTCGAAGATACGACCGAGAACGCCTTCACCCACAGGAACTGAGATAGGAGCCCCTGTATCGATGACTTCCATACCTCTTACAAGACCTTCAGTCGAGGACATGGCCACCGCTCTTACTACGGCATCACCCAAGTGTTGCTGAATCTCAACGATCAAGCTGGAGCTCTCTCCACCTACGTTGAAATTGATCTCAAGAGCCTGATAAATTTCAGGGACCTTGCCCGGCTCAAATTGCACATCGACGACGGCGCCAATGACTTGAACGATTTTTCCTGTGTTACTCATGGATGTCTTGTTTTAAATGTTTTATCCGTTGGATGCGGTTGCGGCTGCGATTTCTAGAATTTCCTGGGTGATAGCTGCTTGACGTGCCTTGTTGTAATCAAGTGTTAAGCTATCCACCAAATTGTTGGCGTTATCGGTGGCAGATTTCATCGCCACCATACGGGCACTATGTTCAGAGGCTTTCGCTCCCCGAACCATGTTGAAGAACTCCCGGCGTACAAACAGAGGTAGTAAGGCGGTAAGAATCTTTTCTACGCCGGGTTCGAAATTCAGTTCCCGATCGTCCTGGGTCTCTTCTTCTATTCCCAAGGACTTTAATGCGTCCTCGATGCTTGTGAGTGGTAATAGTGGTACCAGACGTGGGTCTTGTTTGAGCGTATTGACGAAACCGGAGTATAGTACTTCCAGTGTATCAATGGTGTCATCCATGAAGGATGATATCGCAAATTCAATGACCGATTTAACTTCTGGGAAGGTGGTATTGTCAGATACGGAGAAGTCGGCGATCAACTCACGTCCGGATCGGCTAATAAATTGTGCAGCTTTACGTCCTACGGTGATATACTTAATCGACTCAGACTTTTCTGGGATTTCGCGGAAGAGATTGGCGTTCAGACCACCACAGAGGCCTTTGTCTGTGCTGACGAGTATTATCCCGCGACTTTTCACTTCACGTTCTTCAAGAAATGGATGCGTGAATCCCAATACGCCATTTGCGACTGGCCCCATGATTCTGGCAAGAAGCTGTGCGTAGGGACGACCTGCTAAGGCAGCGTCTTGAGCGCGCTTCATTTTTGAAGCCGCCACCAGCTGCATCGCCCGAGTAATCTGGGAGGTGTTTTTGACCGATTTTATTCGGCGTCTGATGTCGCGTAAATTAGCCATTTGGAAGCTTAGCTAGCGTATCCAGCTTGCCAGGACTCGATTGCTGATTTCAGTTCAGCGGTCAATTCGTCTGAGAGTTTCTTTTCACGGCGGATGCTTGCGAGCAGATCTGCCTTTGCTGATGTAAGGTTTTCTTCCAGATCATCCATAGCTGTTTGAACGTTAGCTACTTCGATTGTGTCTACGTAACCGTTTTGCACGGCCCACATGAGAGCTACTTGGACTTCTGCTGTTTTCGGAGAGAAGGCAGGTTGCTTGAAGAGTTCCACAATGCGAGAACCGCGATCGAGCTGTGCTTTGGTCTTGGCGTCGAGATCAGATCCAAACTGGGCGAAGGCCTGGAGTTCGCGGAACTGTGCTAGCTCAAGTTTCACGGAGCCCGCTACTTGCTTAATCGCTTTAATCTGGGCTGCTGATCCTACTCGGGAAACGGATAGTCCTACCGAAATCGCAGGACGGATACCTTGGTTGAATAAATCGGTTTCCAGGAAGATCTGTCCGTCGGTGATAGAAATCACGTTGGTCGGAATGTAGGCAGATACGTCACCGGCCTGGGTCTCAATAATGGGCAATGCTGTAAGTGATCCTCCTCCGTTCTCTTTGTTCAAACGAGCAGAACGCTCGAGCAAACGTGAGTGAAGGTAGAAAACATCACCGGGATATGCTTCACGACCAGAAGGACGTTTTAGAACCAAGGAGATTTGGCGGTATGCAACGGCTTGTTTGGAAAGATCATCATATATGATCAACGCATCCATGCCGTTTTGCATGAACCACTCGCCCATAGCGGTTCCACCGTAAGGAGCCAGGTATTGGTTGGCGGGATTATCGGCTGCAGGTGCTGTTACCAGGATGGTATACTCCATCGCGCCTGCTTTTTCCAAGACACCGATGGTCCGCGCGATATTTGAATTCTTCTGACCAACCGCAACATAGATGCTATAAACGGGGCGGAAGTCTTCTGGGAAGGTGCCGTCCTCATTCTTGTGCTGGTTGTTGATCTTCGACTGATTGATAATGGTATCAATAGCGATCGTTGTCTTACCCGTTTGGCGGTCACCAATGATAAGCTCACGTTGACCACGGCCGATAGGAATCATCGCATCGATAGGCATGATTCCTGTTTGAAGCGGTTGGTCTACCGATTGACGTGGTAGAATACCGGGAGCAATTTTTTCGAGAGGATTAAATTCAGTCGCTTCGATGGGGCCTTTGCCGTCCACGGGCTCACCCAGTGCGTCAACGACACGTCCGAGTAATCCTTTACCGACTGGCACCGAGAGTAGTCGTCCGGTAGTGTTTACCTCGTCTCCCTCTTTCAAGTGACTGGTGTCTCCGAGAACCACGCAACCGACTTCCTCTTCTTCGAGGTTAAGCGCGATTCCGGTCAGGCCACCGGGAAACTCAATCATCTCGTTGTACATGACCTCGGAAAGGCCATCTACTTTTGCAACACCGTCCCCTACCATGACGATATTTCCGGTGTTCTTTTTAATGGTCGCCGTTTCGAGTTTGGCGATCTCCTGTTCGATTTGTTCTATTATCGAGCTCATGGGTCTTCTAAAATGTTATCGTACTGATTGTGCGAGGTTGTCGAGGCGACCAGCCACAGAGGCATCGAAGATATCGTCTCCGATGGAAATTCGGAAACCTGCGATGAGGTCTGCGTTTTCTACTGTGCTAGTAGTGATGGTGCGATTATAATTCTGGGAAAGGTGCTGTTGGATGGATGCAATGCCTGCCTCGTTGATTTGTCCTGCATACTCAATAACCGCATTACTACGGTTTGCGGCCTGCTTTATATAAAAGAGGTAGTGCTTGAGAACTGTTTTTGGTTTGCGTGGTGGTTTGTTTCGCAGCGCTTCGAGTACTGCGGCCACCTTCTCAGATGAAACGAGACCGTTGTCTTGAGACAACTCTGCAAGCTTCTTGGCAAACTGTTTGAGTGATGCGTCTTTATCCACTTTATGAACCTACGCTTGTGAGCTCTTCAGTTGCTGATTTGCTGAAACGCGATTTTTCATCCTCTGAAAGTTCCTTACTGAGGATTTTTGAAGTTGTATCCACTACCAGGCGGGTGACTTCTTCGCGAACCTCGGTGAGCATTTTCTTGCGCTCGAGGTCGATGGCCTGCTTGGCCTTGTTGATCATCTCCTCAGTACGAGCTGATGTTTCTTCAGCCTGCTTGTCGGTTAGCGCCTTTGCATTGTTGCGAGCTTCAGCGAGGATCGCCTGGGCTTCTTGCTGAGCTTTTTGTAGTGTTGCTGCGTGTTGCTGCTCGGAGTCTGCCAGTTTCGCTTTGGCTTCTTCGGAAAATTCTAGCCCGTCTGCGATGGTCTTCTGACGCTCCTCGATGGTCGCCAAGACAGGCTTGAAGGCAAATTTATAAAGGATCGCTGCAACGATGACGAAGTTGATGATCTGGGCGATGAGGAACCTGGCGTCGAGCCCGAATTTGTCGAACAGTACGACGATGCCCGATTCGCCTCCGGTGGAGGCCTCTGTTGCAGCTATATATAAAAGGTTGTCCAACATTTTCAGGATAAGGTGTGGCTCAGAGGAGCCACACCTCTAAAGAGTTTATTATAGGAAGATAGCGTAGAAGGCTACCGCTTCTGCGAGAGCCATACCGATAATGGCCTGAACCAGAATTTTACCGGATGCGCCAGGATTGCGCCCAACGCTCTCAGCTGCTTTTGCACCTACGAGGCCTACCCCGATTGCTGCACCTAGGCATCCCAGGGCTCCTTGAATACTTCCTGTTATTTCAGCGATTACTTCGATCATATTTCTTTGGATTTGTTTTTAACTGTGTTCGTGGCTCCCAACATCGGCGTCTTGCGACTGGCTGGTAAGACCAAGAAAGGGTTTAGAATTTAATGAGCGTGTTCCTCCGAATCATGGTTGCAGATCAATCCAATATAGACGGACACGAGTAGTGTGAAAACGAGTGCCTGGACAAAACCGATCAGGAGCTCCAGGAAATAGAAAGGTACGGGAACGACCCAGCCAACCAGTCCGGTCATGCTGTGCAGCAAGTTTTCTCCCCCAAATACATTTCCGAACAAACGGAAGGGAAGAGACACGTTTCTGAATACAATGGAGATGACTTCGATCACTCCGACCATCAGGAACACGAGTGTCAGAAAGTAGAATAAGATGGTGGGTGTCTCCTTGCGTTCAGCCTTGTTGCCGAACAAGTCGAAGATTAGCACCTTCGGGCCGGCATAGCGCATGACAAAATAGATCCAGGCGGCAAAGTGAACCAGGGCGAGTGCCAGGGTCATATTGAGATCCGCGTTCGCGGGTCGAATGAAATAGTTGAAGTGGCCGTCGTCTGCTACCGTGCCGATCGTACCGACTCCCGGAAGTAACCCACTCCAGTTGTGCAGCAGAATAAATGTGAAAAAACCCACGAGCAGTGGAAAGGTAGGTTTTACGAGGTGTTTGCCGACGATGGGTTCAATGAGCCCTTGTACTCCTTCCACTAAGGTCTCTACCACATACTGTCCTTTCGTGGGAATCAGTTGAGGCTTTTTCACCATAGCTCGGATAACGAGAATAAACAGCACGGATAAAACCCAGCTGGTAATCATCGCGTTGGTGATCGGGAGTCCAAACAAACTGGTGATCTCAGTTGCCTTTGGGCTCACTGCGGCCTGAACGTTGGTCGTGGCCAGTGAAAAGGCTCCTAGGATGGCTCCAGTTTGAAGGAGTCTTTGGGTGGTAAGGTGCGGATAAAGTCTCATAAGTGTCATATCAGACAGCTTAAAAAGTCACCTGAATTGAAGAATCTCTGAATCGGCGTCAACCCCCATTTCCAAAAAATGAGAATCTGCATTTAAAAATCAGAGAATCTTGACTGCATCGAAGCATTCTGACGATTAATCCTATTGTAAATATTAGTATTTCTTAACCCATGCATGCCCCAACCACGTGATCTGACCGGCTCGATTTACAAGAGCAAGAAGCTGAAATCGACTGCCTCTGTCCAAAAGGCAGAGTCCAAAAGAGGTACTTTGTTTAAAGCGGAGCCAGGTTCCAGAGGACTTCGCTTCAGCACTTTTTCCTTCTCGGTGGGGTTGCTCATCGCGATCGCGATCCTGGGGCAGTTTGCCCTGATGACCTTATTTCGCTGGGTTTAATACAGCTGCAAGCGAGTAGTGCTTGTTTTTTGTGAGCTCCTGAAAAACGGTTACGGCTACTTCGGGCCAATTAAAATTTTCCTCCAGCTGCCAACGTTTGGATTCCCCGATCAACTCTTGAGTCCACTCAAGATAGGGCTGGTAGTCAGATCGTAGAAATAGTTGGCAGGCTTTCGCGGCTTTGTCGGCGAGTTGGTTCAGGAAGTCTGTTTGGACGATGCGATTCTTGAAGTGCCTTTTTTTTGGCCAAGGATCCGGGTACAAGATCCAGGTTTTAGCGATTCGCACATGTTCTGGCAAAAGCGCTAGAAATTCCATGCTGTCGCAGTCATAAAACGCTACATTTTCCAGCATCGCGCGATCAGCCTTTCTTAGAGCTTTGTAGATTCTGCCCTTGTTTACATCGATCCCGATACAAGTTTCATTGTGAAAAGCTTCTCCGTAAGCGCTCAGGAAATGTCCGTGCCCGCACCCGATCTCCAGAGTAATTGTATCTGTGTTTGCCAGCTTCTCGTCTAAGGTCTTCTTCAGGGCTTCACGCTTCTCCAGAATCTTTTGGTAGACCTCTGGTTTCATTCGCTTGGCCAGCTCAGGATCGGTGGAGTGTATAAATAGTTTTGTCATTCATCATTGATCGGCAGGCTGATCTGAATTCGCAGTCCCCCACCCTTCACGTTTTCAGCCTCAACCGTTCCACGGTAAAGAGCGGCGATTCGTTTTACAATACTAAGCCCAAGGCCTGTTCCGCCTTGGTTCCGGGATCTTCCCTTTTCAACTCGGTAGAATCGTTCAAATATTCTGGGCAGGTCTTCTTCTGGTACGCCATTCCCATCGTCTTCGACCCAAATGAGTGCTGTGTTGTTATCAAGTTGAGTTCCGATTTTCAGGGCGGTGCCATGGGGCGTGTATTTGGTCGCATTGTTTAGAAGATTTTCCAGCACTTGTTCCAATTTGCTAGGATCAGCTTGCACTTCAATCTCTTCTTCAGGCAGTTCGAGCGCCACTTGCATCCCGTGGTTCTGGAATCGGTCGCTGTATATGGATAAAACATGGTTGATCAGAGCATTAAGACCTACTGGCTCTTTTACAGCACCAGCTTCTGCCGATTCAATCTTGGCTAGCGATAGTAAATCTTCCAATAGATCGTTCATGCGATCGGCATTTTTCTGAAGTTTGCCCAAGAACCTCATCCTAAGCTCTGCGGGCATCGTTTCGCTATCCTTATTAAGGGTATCAGCATATCCCTTTATGATCGTTACAGGTGTTCGAAGCTCGTGAGAAACGTTGGCTACAAATTCTCGTCGGATAGTGTCTTGCTCTTTGCCTTGTGTGATCTCGTAGAAAACCAGCAAGATTAGGTCTTCAGCGTCCGGCCTATCAGCTTTGGCCTTGGCCCCTGATACTCGCACCCAGCGTTTTTCGTTGGATTGAATAAATTCAATTTCGGCAGGTTCGATTGACCCGTTTGCCTTTATTTGGTCAATGATTGTTAGAAGACCTGAGTTGGAGAACAATACCTCGAGTCGCTGACCTGTAATTTCTTGAGAACCAATCCAGCTATTAAAGGAGGTTCTTAAGGCCTTGTTAGCCATTAGGATGCGATTACTACCGTCAAGAATGACTACTCCCTCTCCCATGTTTTCAAGAGTAGCTTCAAGTTGTTCACTGTGACTGGTTCTGGCCCTATTGAGATTTGAATTCTCTAAGATCAGCTTGTTCAGTCTCTTTGTGAGGCGCCGCATGTATTTGGATTTGCGAGTCTCGTTTTCGCCTTCATGCAAGTAACTTTGACGGGCCTTCAGAGAGGCCTCAAGGTGCTTTACGTAATTTCTGTAGAGCAGGTATTGTCTAAGAAAATAGATGAGCGCTGCAGACAAGGCTAGGATGACAAACACATCCATTGTTTAAACTTCAGCGACCTTGTAGCCTATCCCACGAATTGTTTCTATTATATCTGCTTGGTTACCAAGCTTTTCCCGCAATCTTCGAATATGGGTATCCACTGTTCGGGTTTCGGTGTCACTTTCGTAATTCCAAACACTCGTAAGGAGATTCTCTCGGGTTTGAACCTTACCCTTCCTATCAATTAAAATTTTGAGTAGCTTAAATTCCGTAGCTGTGAGTTCTACTGGCTTACCGTCAACGGTCAGTAGGAATTGCTCTTCATCCAGGGATACTCCACGAATATTGAAAGTTTTGGTGGAAGGAGCAGGATCTTTCCTTTGGGTCCGTTTGAGGATGGCTTTTACTCGTAGAACTAACTCCTTAATGTTAAAGGGTTTGCATATGTAATCATCCGCTCCTGTCTCCCAGCCGACAATTTTATCTTCATCCTCGGATTTTGCAGTCAAGAACACAACTGGTACGTCCTTTAGCTTACTATCTGCTCGAATCATACGGCAGATCTGAATCCCGTCTATGCCTGGCATCATTATATCGAGGATAAACAGATCAGGGCGAAAGTCTCTTCCAATCCCAATTATTAATGTGGGGTCGTTGATAGTTTGGACTGTAAGCCCTTCAGCACCAAGGTGATAACTTATCAACTCGGTCACATCCTCCTCATCGTCAACCACTAAAATTCTACTATTACTGTAGTTCATGACTTAACTCCCTATTTTTACCCATAGGCTAAAAATCAGGAAAGCGCGCGAGGCAATAACATTTGGTGATTACTTCAGTTTGCCCGCTTCCAGTAAAACCATAAGGATGCTAATGTCTGACGGATTTACTCCACTGATCCGTTTTGCCTGGCCCATTGTAACCGGTTGAATCGAATTTAGCTTTGTCGCGCTTTCGTTCCTCAGCCCTCGGACCTTAACATAATCATATGGGGTTGGCAGTTTGATTTTATCTACCGAAGCCATGCGTTCAACCAATCGAAGTTCTCTTTCGAGATAGCCCTTGTACCGGAGCCTGTAGAGTACTTCAGATTGAATCTCCGGTGTCTCACTTAAAAACTCTTTTGGAAATTCAATCTCGGCCTCGTTTCTGCGTATTGCTTCTGCAAAAGTACCACCCTTGGTCTTTTGAGCTTCGAGTTTATGTGACCAATCATCAATTGATGAGATTTTATAATTGATTTTGGCCCAACGTGTTGCAGGTATAAGATTTGAGTCTTTTGCTTTCTTTGACAATCGAATCTCAGCGCTGCCGTGGTTTAACAGGAGCCTGTGTTCTGCACGACTTGTAAACATCCGATAGGGCTCGGAAGTGCCCTTGGTGACCAGGTCATCTATCAATACTCCTATATAGGATTCATGGCGTTCGAGTATAAGAGCCTCTTCTCCCCTACTCTTTTTTACTGCATTTACCCCAGCCAATAATCCTTGGCCAGCAGCCTCTTCATATCCGGAGGTTCCGTTAATTTGCCCAGCGAAAAACAAATTTTCTACCTGTTTAGATTCTAATGACGGATAAAGTTGAGTTGGAGGAGCAAAATCATATTCTACGGCATATGCAGGCCTTAGTAGTTGGGCGTTTTCTAATCCCGGAATGGTTTCAAGCATTTCCTCCTGAATCGTAAACGGCAAACTGGTAGAAAGGCCATTTATATAGAATTCGTTGGTGTTTCTGCCTTCAGGCTCAAGAAACAGTCTATGGCGATCCCGATCACAAAATCTAACAATTTTGTCCTCAATGCTTGGGCAATACCTTGGGCCCGTGCCCTCAATTGCGCCTGAATACATGGCTGATTGATGCAAGTTATCGCGTATTAGGTCATGTGTTTTCTCCGATGTATAGGTGATCCAGCACGATATTTGATCTTTGCCGGGTGCCCATCCGAGTTTTGTTTCACCTGGATGTTCCACGTGGAACATATCAGTTTCGTCACGAGTATCATAAAATCCAAACAAAGTGGGTACGGGATCACCAGGTTGTTCGTCCAATACTGAAAAATCAATGGATCTGCCAAGTATTCTAGGCGGAGTTCCCGTTTTTAAGCGCTCTAGCTCAATACCTGCTTGAATAAAGCTATCTGAAAGCGATTCCGCGCTAAAGTCGCCCATACGGCCGCCTTTGTTGGTTTTTTTGCCAACATGCATGAGTCCACGAAGGAAAGTTCCGGTTGTGACCACCACACTGTGAGCGAAAAACTCTATTCCTAGATTGGTATTACAACCAACCACGCGATCACCTTTAAATATGAGACCGGTAACGGTGGCCTGAAATAAAGTTAGGTTTTGCTGGTGTTCTAGGGTGTGCTTTAACCTGAATTGGTAAGCTTTCTTATCTGATTGGACTCTTGGCGCTTGAACAGAAACGCCTTTAGATGCGTTGAGTAATCGAAATTGAATTCCAGTTGTGTCTGCATTCACGCCCATCTCACCACCCAAGGCATCGATTTCCCTGACAATGTGTCCTTTAGCCTGGCCACCAATAGCTGGGTTACAACTCATGGCACCAATGGTATCGATATTACCACTAAGGAGTAGGGTAGAGGCACCCATTCTTGCCGCAGCCAGGCCAGCTTCAACGCCTGCATGGCCAGCACCGCACACTATGACATCAAAAGGTTTCTTATTGCTGATGACCATCTACTTACCAATACAAAAGCTGGCAAAAAGTTTATCCAACATGCGTTCATTGTCGATCCGGCCAACAATAGCTTCAAGATTTGTCATCGCTTCCCGCAGATGATTGGCCACCAGTTCAGCTGGTTCCTCTAGCTGGAGTAAATTGGAGGCAGTTTTTAATTCGCTTTTTGCTATTTCAAGTGCTGCGTTGTGACGAGCGCTCACCGCAACTACATCTCCCTGGTTTGATATTTTTGGCTCACCTAACAGATCTGCAATAGCATTACGGAGATTTTCGGTACCAGTTTGTTCAGTGGCTGATACACTCACGTTTCTGAAGGATTCAAATTGATCGTCCTGACAGGTGTGTTCTGGCAAATCGGATTTGTTCTTAATGACTATTGTTTTTCCAGGTATCAAAAGGTTGAATACATCCAAGTCGAAAGAGGGTGGGGGAGCCGATGAATCGATAGTTAGTAGAATGATGTCGCTTAAAGCTATCTGCTCCAGGGTTTTATGAATGCCTTCTTGTTCGATGCTGTCTTCTGTCTCATGGATACCTGCCGTATCAATAATGTTAATACGATAGGGTTTTACGAAAAACGAAGCTTCAATATAATCACGAGTTGTTCCTGGCCGATCACTAACAATGGCTCTTGATTCATTCAATAAACAATTCATCAAGCTGCTCTTACCTGCATTGGGTTCTCCAATGATAATTGCCTTAACACCCTCTCTTAAATAAATCCCGGTTTGGGCTGTTTCAGATAGAGATGTAATTTGATCGATCAAACTTTCAATTTTTTGCTTAGGTGCATTTTCTCCTTCGGCCGGTAGGTCTTCTTCGGGAAAATCAATATAAGCTTCGATTTCGGCTACAATTTGAAGGAGATCTTCGACTAAATTGTTTATTCGTCTGCTTAAGCTTCCTTGTAGCTGATTGGATGCGGCTTTAAAGGACAACTCCGTTCTAGCCTTTATAAGGTCAATGACTGCCTCAGCTTGGCTGAGGTCCAGTTTGCCATTCATAAATGCGGTTTGGGTAAATTCTCCCGGAAGCGCATGTCTGCATCCTCGTGTAACTAGATCTTTTAGGACATGTTGCAGGATAAATGGATTACCGTGGCATGATATTTCAAGCATGGGATCACCCGTGTATGAAGCATCCTTTTCAAAATAGGAATAAACAACCTGATCGAGAAAGTTTCCCTCTAAATCAGTGTAATTTGCGTAGTAGGCATGTCTAGGGGTGGGGGACTCTTTACCAAATATGGAATGAATCAGATCCGTACATAAGGAACCGCTGCAGCGAATTACCCCTAAAGCGGATTCACCGTGTGGTGTTGATAAGGCTGTAAAAGTGTCCTGTGGCTCCATTGAATGAAGGAAAACTATCCTTCATCCCCATCCTCTTCCGCGGACGCAATCACTTTTCCTACACTTGGATTAACTTTCTCCATTATCGCAGCCTTTATTTCAACCTGCTGATCAACGTTTTCCATGAGGTGCTGCTTGGCGGCTTCACGGCCTTGGCCAATAAGGTCTCCCTTATAGGAAATCCATGCACCCTTCTTTTCAAGGATACCATGCTCCACTCCAAGATCGATTAAAGACCCTGTTTTGGAGATTCCTTCGTTATACATGATGTCGAACTCACATTCTGTGAATGGGGCGGCGACTTTGTTTTTAACAACTTTGAGTCGGGTTCTATTTCCCATGACCGTCCCTGAAGGATCTTTGATTTGCCCAATCCGACGAATATCCATGCGTATTGAAGCAAAAAACTTTAGCGCACGACCACCGGGTGTGGTTTCTGGGCTACCAAACATGACACCGATTTTTTCACGGATCTGGTTGGTAAAGAGGCAGATGCATTTACTTTTGTTGATTGCACCGGTGAGGCGGCGCATGGCCTGACTCATCATACGTGCTTGCAGGCCAACCGTGGCATCACCCATTTGTCCGTCTAATTCTGTGCGTGAAACCAAGGCAGCGACAGAGTCGAGGACTACCACGTCCACAGCACCTGACCGAATCAGAGTTTCCGTAATATTCAGGGCATCTTCACCACTTTCTGGTTGGGAAATCATCAATTCACTCAAATCTACGCCAAGTACACGGGCATATTTGGGATCAAGAGCGTGTTCAACGTCAATGAATGCAGCGGTTCCGCCGTTTTTCTGTGCTTCAGCTATGAGACTGAGACACATGGTGGTTTTACCAGATGACTCCGGACCGTAAATTTCGCAAATGCGTCCGCGGGGAAGACCGCCAATACCGAGTGCAAGGTCAATTGCCACGGAGCCCGTTGAAATACTTGCAACATTCAGCCTGGGTGACTCACCTAGGCGCATGATGGCGTTTTCGCCGAATTGCTTGTTGATGGCTGAGATAGCCAGATCGAGGTTCTTTTTCCGGTCGTCGCCGAAATTAGTTTTTGGTTTTGCTGCTTTTGCCATAATGTTTGACGAGAAAAAGGGTTGTCTTAAAAGGAATTTCCACCGTCATTCCATGGAGATTCTTTGATTTCTGAGGAATTTTATGATTAGTGAACATAGTTTCACTGGATGTCCACAATTATTTTTATCTCCTCCAGAATTAACCATGAGTGACCGACAAGATCAGGAAATAACCCTACAAAAAGTAAAGGATGCAATTCAGTCCTTTGCCTCTGAGCGCGATTGGGAGCAATTCCACACGCCGAAGAATCTCTCGATGGCTATTGCTGCTGAAGCTGCGGAATTGATGGAGCATTTTCTTTGGCATGATGGCCAACAATCCTTTGATGCGCTTGATAATCCGAAAAAACACCAGGCAATAGCGGAAGAGCTTGCTGATATCATCATCTACGCCCTCGAATTTGCGAACATCACCAAGTTGGATGTTGCTACCATCATTCAGGCAAAAATGAAGGCCAATGCTGAAAAATACCCGGTTGAGAAAGCCAAGGGTAGGGCAGACAAGTATACTGAGCTCTAGATGAGAAATTTCCGCGGATGGATGCTTGGGGCGAGTAGTATGGTCAGAAGTTCAGCTTTTTCATGTGTATTATACTCTTGGATTGATGATTGCATCCATCCTCCGACTGACAGGCCGAGTGTTCCGTCGTCTATCATTCAGTCACGCACCCACATGCGCTTCATCATTCTGTCCTCGTCAAGCTCGACATCTAAACTCTGTGAAATTCCTGATTTAGTCTGAGGTGAAATTACATTTATGGTTCGTTTTTAGGATCCACGTAAATTCTTACTTTTGCAGACTTCTTGCCAAGAATCTCCTGTGCACGCTTGAGCGCTTTAGCGGTTGAGAGGTTCGGGTTTGAGGGCGTATCCATGAAGAAATTTCGACGCCCAACTGCGGCCAGGATGCCTGAGCCTTTAAAGACTTTATAGACGTCCCTTCTTGCTCCGCTTACGATCAATCGCCGACCCCGTTCACGGATATATAGAATTAACTCCTCCAAAGCCATCATGGTGGTGGCGTCCAAATGGTGTGCATTTCGCATCTTCAGAATGATCACCTTCAAGTTTGGCTCTTCACTCACGATGCGAATTTGGTCACGAAACAGTTCTGCCGCACCAAAGAATAATTCGCCTTCCACGTGAACAATCGATATATGTTCATCTGTCCGGTCCTGCTTTTTCTTCAGCTCGGTCAGGTCACCTTGCTCATTGAAGGTGTATTCGATTAACTCAGGGGTGCTCGCCTTCCTAAGAAACAGCACAATCGAAGTCCCTGTCCCTAGGTAGATCGCGAAGTCCAATTTGAAAAGCAGCCCAGCAATGAGGGTGAGGTAGAATACTATAGCGTCCGTGGTTGTTGATTTGGAAACAATACGGATCTGATGCCGATTGATGAGCGAGATACCCACTCCGATAACAACTACCGCCAATGCGGCCCGAGGAATGTATCCAATAAAGGGGCCAAGTGTAAGCACTCCGGTCAAACACAACAACCCGGCAAAGAGATGCGACATCGCAGTCCGGCTTCCGCTGGTGAAATTAAGCACAGACCTCGTGAGAGATCCCGACGCTGGCATTCCCGATACGAAAGCACTCGCCAAGTTGGCTGCCCCCATACCAAGCATTTCCTGATTGCTGTTGATGCGTGCACCTGTTCGAGCGGCCAGAGATTTTCCAATAGACGAGCCTTCAAGAATCGCCAGGAATGCAATGGCCAGAGCTCCCGGAGCCAATTGATTGATCAGTCCAAAATCCGGGATCGGCAAACTTGCTGGCAACATACCCAATGGTACTTCATCCAACATCACTAGCTCGTAACCATTGCGGTTGAAGAAAATTCCAACCACAGACATTACGACCAGAGTCAGCGCCACATTGGGTAACATCGGCAGTTTTTTGATCAGTCCAAAATAGACCACCAAGGTCATGACTCCCAGGCCAAGCGAAGGCCAGTGCACTTGATCGAGAGAGGAGAACGTTCGTTCCAGTACGGCGATAAACGTGCTGGCCCCCTGAATCTCAAATCCCATGACACTGTCCAATTGATTGGCAATGATCAGGATGGCCGCAGCGGAGATATAGCCTGTCACCACGCTTCGCGAAATGTATTGGATCAGATTCGCAACTCCGAGAATAGCCCCCAGGATCAAAAACAGCGCTACCAACAAGAGTAGAGTAGGCATCGCAGCGAGCTTCTCCGACACCAGGACCATGCCACCGATGGTACTCATCAGCATAACGGAGGTCGCATTAGTAGGACCGAGTGCGATAAAGCGACTTCCTGAAAACAAAGGCCCGAAAATACTGGCTAACGCTGCACAATAGATACCGTATTGTACCGGCAGACCACCAATCAAAGCGTAGGCCATGCCTTGCGGAAAGGCGAGTAGGGCTGCATTAAAACCTGCTCTCAGATCTGCCAAGCCAGTTCCGGCAGTGTACCCCTTTAGCTCTTTGCGAATGGGAAACAGATCCAGGGCATTGCGCTTAAAACTGTCCTTAACGGCGTTGCTGGCGACCCATGCCCTTCTGGCTAATTTTGTTCGTTTGTGGCTTTGCATCCAATAATAAGAATTCAACCTCTTCGGCTGAACTCGATGGCAGCATGTTATTCAAAAGCTGCACTGTGAGCCTCTAATTCTTGGAGAGCAATCTTCTAGGATTATAAATTCAGCTACCGTAAAGTGCTACTCTCCCTCACCGCCTTTTCTGTGTTCAAACGACCGTTGCAAGAATTCCCAAAGCCGTTGCGAAAGCTTGGGGCCAAACCCATCGACTCCTTGAATATCCTCCACCGAGGCCTTACGCAATCGGTCCAAGGAACGAAAGTGTTTCATCAGATCAGCTCGCCTGACTTTTCCGAGTCCTGGAAATTCATCCAGGATGGATTCCTTAATTTTTTTCGAGCGAAGGTTGGCATTGAAAGTATTGGCAAAACGGTGAGCTTCATCACGAATGCGCTGCAGGAGTTTGAGGGCCGGGGATTGGGGCATCAGGTTCATTGGCTTCCGCTCGTCCGGAAATATGATCGTTTCCTTTCGTTTGGCCAGACCTATGAGCGGTGGAGGTTCGATCCCCAGAATCATGAATGCCTTGATGGCTGCTCCTACCTGGCCGGCTCCTCCATCGATTACGACCAAGTCGGGAAACGGTTTTTTCTTTTCGTGCAATCGGCGGTAGCGTCGACCCACCACTTCTTCCATGGCCCGAAAGTCATCATTCCCCACAAAGCTCTTTATTTTGAATCTCCGATATTGGTTGTTCGCCGGCTTGCCATCGACGAAGTGTACCATGGATGCCACAACGAACGTCCCGGAGATATGTGAAATATCGAAGGACTCCATGCGACGGGGCAGGGTAGGGAGTTCTAGCGCTTTCTTCAATTGCTTCATCCCGTACCCACTATCGGATACGATTACAGGGGCTCGTTTAAACCGCCGGTCTTTGGTGATTGTTTTTTCCAAAGCAGCTACCACGTCCCTCAGCTCTGCCGCCTTTTCGTATTGCTGATTCTCGGCCGCCTTCTGCATGGCCTCTTTCAGTTCACCCAACCATTCCTTTGCCTTCCCTTCGAGGAATTGGCAGGCTTCCTCCACCCGCTCCGCATAACTCTCCGTTGTTACGAAGTTTGAGTGTCCGTAAATTTCACCCCGCACATCGTCATAGAGGCGATAGCTTCCATCCTCCTGCAGCTGCGGCGTGGTATCATTGAGGAGTATCCCGAATTTCAACCTCATTTCCGCCAGCGTCTTTCGTAGAAGACCCGAGTAAGCGAAAGGACCAAAATAGCGAGCCGTGTCATCGCGTTGATTTCGTACCAACTGGAATTTTGGAAACTTCGCCTTTCCATCCAGCCGTATAAGCAGGAAGCGTTTATCGTCGATGAAGTCCGTGTTGTATTTAGGGCGCCACTGCTTGATCAGCTTTCCTTCCAACAAGAGCGCTTCGGTCTCCGATTTCACTTGGAGCACTTCAAAATCGTGGATCACTTTGACCAGACTGCGAATCTTGGGGTGTGTAATCCGTTTCCGAGATGCTTGGAAATAAGTCGATACCCGTTTCTTCAGGTCCTTGGCTTTCCCCACATAAATGATGGTGCCCAAACGGTCTTTCATCATGTACACACCCGGCTTGTGCGGAAGTTGCCGCACCATCTCCTTTAACTTTGACTGGTCCGGCGTGGCCATAGAGGAATAGAGCTTCTCATCAATGTCCGCGACGTTCCTATAATTTACAAGACCAGACCATACTTTGAAAACGGCACCTACTATTGATCTTATAACCATCGGAGACGAGCTACTCCTGGGGCTCACTCGAAATGGCCATCTTACCTACTTAGGTGAACAGCTTGCTTTTCGTGGAGCTCCACCCAATCGCAACATCGTCTGCCGCGACGAAGCGGGCGAGATCCGAGCAAACTTCGAGCTGGCTTGGAACGAATCCGACATCGTCGTCACCACGGGTGGTTTAGGCCCGACCTCGGACGACCGCACTCGCGACATTATTGCCGAAGTGTTGGGGCTCGAGCTTCTTTACAGCCAGGCTGTGGAAGATGCGATTCGCGAGCGCTTCCGCTCCTTCAACAGCACTATGGGGGTAAACAACAAGAAGCAGGCCTATTATCCTGAAGGAGCTGACATTATCATGAATGCCCAGGGAACAGCTCCTGGCCTCTGGCTGGAAAAAGATGGGAAGCTTCTGATCATGTTGCCTGGTCCGCCGCGAGAGCTGAATCCTATGTTTGAAAACCAAATCCTTCCGCGCTTGAGTGAAGAAGGTCGGTTGGCCGATGCCGCACAGATCATCAGCTTCCAAACTTCAGGAATAGGGGAGTCCTCCCTCGAACTTGAATTAGATCCGATTTTCAACCCGCATGAAGATATCAATGTGGCCTTTTGCGCTCATTACGGAACGGTTGATGTGCGACTCTCATCCATCTCGGGTAACACGCCATTGGAAGTTGTTCAGGAGCTCGCACAGACCTGCATTCAGAAACTAGGCACCCATTTTTTAACCCATGGTATCCGCGGCATTACGCCGGTGATTCTTGATTTGCTGCGTGATCGCAACGAAACCATTTCGGTGGCCGAGTCTTGCACAGGCGGATTGCTCGGAGCGGCCCTTACTTCCGTCGCTGGATCCTCCGACGTCTTTCAAGGCGGCATATTAACTTATACCAATCAGGCAAAACACGAAATCCTTGGCGTGTCTCAATCTGATCTTGATGAATACGGAGCTGTCAGTGAACAGGTTGCCCGGGCCATGGCTGAAGGCGTTCGCGAAAAACTCCACAGCACCTGGGCACTTTCCACCACGGGCATCGCTGGGCCGGGAGGTGGAACTCCCGAAAAACCCGTTGGCATGGTTTTCGTCGGTATGGCTGGTCCGGATGGATCTTTTGCCAAGCAGTTGGACTTACGTGGCAACCGTGGCATCGTTCGTGAACGAACCGTGAGCGTTGCTCAGGATATTTTGCGTAGACGGTTATTGAAAAGGGTGGGCAACTAATCCCTAGTTAGTACTTCGTATCACTATGGCAGATTTCAACTTCACCTTCATTTGCGGCGCCGATGACTTTTGGGTCACTCGGGAGGCAAAGGCTGTGTTCGAAGATGCCTCTAAAGATGTGGCCGATCCGGAGTTCGGATTGGAAATCGTCAATGGGGCTGCTGGCAATGTCTCTGAAGTTGAGGATGCGGTGAATCGCTTTGCCTCTGCGGTGCAGACCTTATCCTTATTCGGTGACAAAAAAGTAGTATGGTTTAAAGACATCACCTTTCTGGCTGACTCGGTGACAGGAAGAGCCGAAGGCACCATCACCCAGGTCGAGCGCTTAAAGGATTTGCTCAGCACATTGGACCCAAGTGCTGTTACCGTCATCATGTCTGCCTCACCCATTGATCGTCGTCGGGCGTTTCAAAAGTGGTGTGAGAAAAACTCTAATTATACCTTGGCTGACTCGGGCAAACCAGCTGAGCAGGAAGCCCACCTCCGAGAGCTCGTACAGAAAGAGGCCCAGGCCATGGGCATCGAAATTCCATTCAATCTGGTCACCATCTTATTGGGTAAACTCAACGGCAACGCACGCCTGGCCATGATAGAGGTTCGCAAGATTGCCACGTATATTGGTGAAACTGAGAAAAACGTTACCGAGGAGCTGCTCAACGAGCTCGTGCCGAATTTTGGTGAAGGTGATTTCTTCGAACCCGTGGAAGCCTTCTACTCAATGAACCTGGAGTGGACACTCGATTCGCTGCGTCGCTATTTCTTTATCGCGAAAGATTCGCGCCCATTGCTCACCAGTCTGCAAAATCGAAATCGCCTGATGATTCAGATGAAGGCCCTGCTTATGTCAGGTCAACTTCGTCAGGGACCTCGTGGCATCGATAAAGGCAGCTTGGAGCGAGCGGCTGCCATGCATACCCAAGCCTTCGCTGGTGAGAACGGTAAATCCGCTTTCAATGTCTTTACTCAAAATCCTTGGTATCTAGGACGTCTCGCTGCGCCACTAGGCAAACTGTCCCTCAAGAATCTAGTCGATTTCCAAAAGGAATTTCTCCGCGGATTCCGCGATATCCTGGCGAGACCGACAGAGCAGCAGGAAGTGATGCGTGAGATGATGGTGCGCTGCCTGAGTCGGTAAGTTTTGGATGTGAGTTTCCCCTAAATGGGATGTCATTGAGGTGACGACGTGTCGACTCCGTGACGGGCGTGTGATAATGCTGTGACAGGCCGTTTGGCTAGTTGACTTGGGGTGTGACGGACGCGTTTAAGGGTCACTTTGAAACTTACTCATTGGATCTATGAAACCTAACGTGAACAAACTACTTCGTCCTGCCTTGTTGATGGGACTCTTACTCATGCCTGTGGGCCTATTCGCTCAACAAACAGGTACTATCTCAGGAACGGTCAGCGACAGTTCCGCAAATCTGAATTTGGAAGGCGTGATCGTCTCTGTCTCTGGTACATCCATTGATGATGTTACAGATGGTTCGGGACGGTATACACTGCGCAATGTTCCAGTGGGAAACCAAACAGTAGATTTTAGTTATGTCGGTCTGGATTCAATTTCGCGCACAGTAAATGTAAGCTCGAGTGACCGTACCTTCCTGAATCTGGATATGGCCCAGGAGGTGGTTGATTTATCCGAGATGCAGATATACGGCAGCCTCATTGGCCAATCCCGTGCGATCAATTTACAAAAGACATCCGCCACCTTGAAAAATGTAGTCGCATCCGATGCCTTCGGAAGGTTTCCCGATCAGAATGCTGCGGAGATTCTCGGGCGCCTTCCGGGCGTGTCGGTGGAACTGGACCAGGGTGAGGGACGCTACGTCATTATTCGCGGTATCGACCCAGATTTGAACAACATCTCAATCAACGGAGTTTCCCTCCCGTCTCCAGAGAGTAACACACGCCGAGTAGCTATGGACGTTGTGCCATCTGACATTCTGGATACCCTTGAGGTAACCAAGTCAGTAACGCCTGATATGGATGGCGATACGATCGGTGGAAATGTGAACATTAAAACCAAAAGTGCCTTCGACTACGGTGACCAAGTGCTACAAGGAACCGTGCAAGGCCAATACAGTGACCTGATCGACGAGTACTCCTATAAGGTGAATGCGACTTACGGTGACGTATTTTCAGATGGCACGGTTGGTTGGATCACCTCGATCAGTTATCAGGAGCGTGAGTTTGGTTCTGATAATAGAGAAGTCGATGGACCTTGGAGCCTGGAGGACGGACCTAATGGAGAGTTTTTCTTCGCTCCTGAAATTGAGTTTCGCGAATACCTGGTGACTCGTGAGCGTTTGGGAATCTCTTCCGCTCTGGAGTTTCAGCCTTCAGAAGATCAGTTCTTTTACATCCGCGGAATCTTCAATGAGTTTAGTGACCAGGAGTATCGTTACCGCTCAGAGGTAAAATTCGAAGATGGCGACATTGTTGCGCTGGGTGACCGGACGGCCTCAGTTGAAGGCACCGCCGAAACCGATCGCGACATCAAAGATCGTTACGAAGAGCAAACTATTTACTCTCTCTCTGCTGGAGGTGAAGTAGAGTCCGGTGATTGGACACACGATTTCCAGATTGCCTATTCATTTGCTGAAGAGGCAGAGCCTAATCGCCTCGACACCGACTTCCGCAGCAACGAGGACCTCGGCCAAAATTACTCCTACGACCTGCGGGATCCATACAACCCGATCGTGACTTACGATGGAGGTGATGCCGGAGCAGATCCGTTTGAGGCGACCTCCTTTTTGTTCGATGGATTGGCAGTAGAGGACAACATCACAGACGAGACGGAGTTTGCCCTGCAGTACAACGCCCGGAAGGAAATGGATTTCGGCGGAAACCCCGGTTTCTTCAAGTTCGGTGCGAAGTACCGCGAAAAGTCCAAAGAAAGCGATTTAACACTCTTCGAAAACGACAGCGAGCCGTCTGATTTTACCTTGTTCGATTTTGTCGACTTCAGTCGCTATCCTTATTTCAACGGAAATCAGGGAGGTTATTTGCGGGGCGACGGACCTGGATTCCGCCGTTTCTTTGAGTCTAACCGCAGTGGCTTTGAGATGGAGTTGAATGATGAAGATTCAGACATCGAGGACTATCAGTCTGACGAAGATATTCTTGCTGGATACTTCATGGCGGGTGTGACCCAAGGCAATTGGGACTGGACCGCTGGTGTTCGGGTTGAGCGCACTGAATTTTCCTCCACGGGCCTGGAAGCGGTTTTCGACGATGAAGGTGACTACGATTCAGGAGCCTCTCAGACTATCACTGCTTCCAAAGACTACACCGACATTCTTCCTGGTATTCATGGTAAGTTTCAGCCGGATGATGAGCGTATGATTCGCTTGTCACTTAACAAAAGTCTCGCGCGTCCAAAGTTTTCAGATTCTGCGAACCGCCGGATCGTCGACTTGACCGACGGTGAAGAAATCGTGCAGGGCAATCCTGATCTGGATCCCTACCAGGCGTGGAACCTGGATCTAAGTTATGAGCATTACCTGCCGAACCTGGGAATCTTCTCAGTATCCGGATTCGCCAAGAAAATTGATGACTTTGTCTACGTCTCCAAGTCCGAGATAGCCAATCCGGATGATCCGAGTTCGGAAGTGGATTTTATTAATTTCCGCAATGGTGAAACGGCCGATGTACTGGGTGTCGAGTTCTCTTACATTCAGCCTATCCAAGCCATCGATGGGGTGAGCGTTTATACCAACCTGACCTTCGTAGACAGCGAAGCTGATTTCGGGTCCGATGCGGATCGCGACGGTTCGCTCACCATTCCGTTTCCAGGCACCTCCGATACCCTGGGCACGCTTGCGCTGACCTATGAAAAGAGCGGATTCTTTATCCGGGTGGCGGGAACCTACCGCGACGATTACCTGCAGGCTATCGGTGGCGATACGACCGAAGATGAGTTTATCCGGGATCACTTTCAGTGGGATCTATCTACCTCCTACACCTTCAACGACAATTGGACTCTTTTCCTCGAAGTTGTGAATTTCAATGATGAGCCATTTCAAGCCTACTACGGAAGCGATTCACGGATGCGCCAGATGGAAGAGTACTCCTGGTTCGCAAATTTCGGCGTAAAGTGGAATTTATAGTGTAACGTTTAGTTGGAGTTCGGGTAATCAACGGTAGCAATAGTTAGGGAGGCCGCTCATAGTTTAGCGGTCTCCTTTTTTAAATTTTGATATGAAAAGCAAAGTAGCATCCGCACTGATATTCATCGCAGCCTTTTCAGGATGTGTTCACGTGGCTCCTCCAGGAACGGTCACTCTAAAGGAAGCCTTCTTTACGGAGCGGGATGAAGCTAACAATGTGGATTCTCTGGCATCATGGCATGGCCCGAATGGTGAGCATTGGCTGATCGTTACGGCGAAGGAAGGGCATGCCCTGCTTATTTATGACGCCTTCGATGGAAGCTTTATCAAGCGGGTAGGGGAATTGGGGCCTGAGCTGGGTCAGTTCAATCGACCGAACGGAATCAGCGTGGTGGGTGACAAAGTCTTCGTGGTCGAGCGAGACAACCAGCGTGTTCAGGTACTCACCTTACCCGATTTCTTTCAACTGGGTTCATTTGGCATGGACCAACTACTGCATCCTTACGGATTGTTCGTCTGGCCGAAAAACGAACACGAGATGACGGTGTATGCGACCGACAACTACGAAACAGAACGGGAAGAAAAACCCCCGCTTAGTGAACTGAATCGTCGAGTGCACGTCTACGATGTAACCACGATCGAAGTGGACAGCGTGGAAGCCGAGTGGCTGAATGCGTTTGGTGATACGTCGGGCCCGGGGATCCTGAATATCGTAGAGAGTATTTTCGGTGATCCGGCATTCAACCACTTGATGGTGGGTGACGAAGAGATCTCCTCAGAAGGCCAAGCCATCAAAGTCTATTCGCCTGATGGAGGTTTTACCGGGCAGATCCTGGGTCGCGGGACTTTTATAAACCAGCCTGAAGGTATTGCCTTGTGGAAGACAGGACCTAAATCGGGTTACTGGTTCTTCACTGACCAGGGTAAGCGCCTGAACCTGTATCATGTCTTTGATCGCGCCTCGCTGGAACACGTGGGGACTTTTCAGGGCGAGGTAACCATGAATACGGATGGTGTGTGGCTGGATCCGACTCCCAGTGAGCGATTCCCTGGCGGGATGTTCTACGCCATCCATGATGATGGCAATGCTTCGGCCTTCTCTCTCGAGGATGTTGCGGAGGCTTTGAACCTCCCTTGACTAAGCTAAGCTCAAGAAAATATCCAAGGACGGCCTAGACAATTACAAGGGCTTGGGTATTAAGTGTTACCATGTCCATTTCTGAATCCTTAGAAACTGCACTAAACGATCAAATCGGTATCGAGTTTGAGTCGTTCTATAATTACCTGTCCATGGCAGCCTATTTTGAGGCGAATTCCTGGGACGGCTTTGCCAGCTGGATGCATACGCAGAGCGATGAGGAACGCGAGCACGCCATGAAGTTTTACAACTACCTGCTCGACCGGGGCCGGGATGTATCCCTTCCGGCGATCAAGGCGCCCACGGTTGAGTTTGATTCGGTTTTATCCGTTTTCGAAGCGAGCCTAAATCAGGAGCAGCATGTGACCTCGACGATCAATCGGCTCTACAAACTAGCGCTGGAATCCGACGATTACGCAACGGTTTCGTTTCTGAAGTGGTTCATCGATGAGCAGGTGGAAGAAGAGAAAACGGTGTCCGACATGATCGATAAATTGAAGCGGGCAGGGGACAAGCCGGAGACCTTGCTTCTACTGGATCAAGTTGCGGCTTCCAGAAAGCCGGACAGCGGGAATTAAACCCGAGCAAGAGGAGATTCTCTCCAAGCATCATTTCTGGCATTGCCATTTGGAAATGAAGGGGCTGCAATGCGCCGTTTTTTGAAACTGCCATGATCGCCAATGTTTTAGCTGAACGGTACGCTTCTGCGGCCATAAAAGATATTTGGTCCGGAGAGGGCCGCATCGTCCTCGAACGCGAGCTGTGGATTGCCGTGATGAAGGCACAGGCCGATCTTGGTCTGGATATTCCGGCCGACGCGATCGCCGACTACGAGAAGGTCAAGGATCAGGTCGACCTGAAGTCGATTGACGAGCGTGAGCGTAAATTGCTTCACGACGTGAAGAGCCGCATTGAGGAATTCAATGACCTGGCTGGGCACGAGCACATCCACAAGGGCATGACTAGCCGTGACCTGACTGAGAATGTTGAACAGCTTCAGGCCTTTCGTTCCCTTCAAATCTTACAGACCAAGGTGGCGTCAGGTGTTATCCGGCTGACTGGTAAAGCGGTTGAATACAAGGACATTTTGATTTCCGGTCGCACTCACAATGTAGCTGCTCAGCCTACAACTTTCGGCAAACGTCTGGCCATGTATGCTGAGGAGCTCACCCTGGGTTTGGAGCGACTCGAATCCTTGGCTGCCAATTATCCAGTGCGTGGCTTGAAGGGTGCGGTTGGCACCCAACTTGATAGCCTGACCCTCTTCGAAGGTGATCAGGACAAAGTTGCCCAGCTGGAGCAAAAGGTGGTGAAGCACTTGGGTATCAGCAAAGTGTTCACCAACGTAGGGCAGGTGTATCCACGCAGCTTGGACTTTGAAACGGTTTCGACCTTCTTCCAGATCAGCTCCGGAATGAGCGACTTCGCCAAACAGATCCGTTTAATGGCTGGTCACGAACTGGCCGGTGAAGGATTTGCCAAAGGGCAGGTGGGTAGCTCCGCCATGCCGCACAAGATGAATAGTCGCAGCTGCGAGCGTATCAACGGTTTCCATACCATTCTCAATGGCTACTTGAACATGACCGCCGGTTTGGCCGGCGATCAGTGGAACGAAGGCGATGTATCCTGCTCTGTGGTGCGCCGTGTGGCGTTGCCCGATGCGGTTTACTGCCTCGATGGACAATTGGAAACCTTCCTCACCGTCCTCGGTAACATGGAACCGTATCCGGAGGTCATCCGCCTTGAAAACGAAAAGTATTTCCCCTTCCTTGGTACGACCACCATTATGATGGAAGCAGTCAAAGCCGGCGCTGGACGTGAGTCGGCTCACGAAGCAATCAAGGAGCACGCGGTAGCGACTATCCGTGACATTCGTTCCGGTGCCATCCAGACTAACGACCTGGTTACCCGTTTAGCCAACGATGATCGTATCTCCTTAAATCAAGAGCAGCTCGACGCGATCTTTGAAGACGAGGCACGTCTCTCTGGCATGGCCAAGCACCAGGTCATGGCTTTATCTGAACGGGCAGAGCAGTTAGCTTCTGTTTATCCAGAGGCCTTACAATATCAACCCGGTCAGATTCTCTAATTTGGGGCCTATTTAGTGCCTTAAGCGTTTATTTTCCAGTAGCGCGTCTAAAAGATTGCCAAGGGTGAAGCGGGAAATCTACTTTCCCCGGTTTAATCTTTGAAATAGCCAATGTCTGAATTAACTGGAAATTGTCTGGTGGCCCAATCGGGAGGCCCCACAGCAGTGATCAATGCGAGTGTTGCAGGAGTTGTAAATGAAGCTCTCAACCACGAATGTATCGAGGAGATCTATGGGGGTCTGAACGGGATTTTGGGGATTCTCAATGAGGATTTGATAGATCTAGCCGGAGAATCGCAGCAAGCCATCCGTGGTTTGCAACATACTCCGGGAGCAGCATTGGGGACTTGTCGCTACAAGCTGAAAAAAGATTCAGATTATGAGCGCGTGCTTCAAGTATTTGAGGCGCATAACATTCGCTACTTCTTTTACGCGGGTGGAAATGATTCCCAGGATACAGCGAACAAGATTTCCAAATTGGCCAAGGAAAAAGGCTACGAGCTTCGTGTGATTGGTATTCCCAAGACCATCGACAATGACCTCGTTGCGACGGATCACTGCCCAGGTTACGGCAGCGTGATTAAGCATATTTCTACTACGGTTCGCGAAATGGCCTGCGATCATGAAGCGATGGGGCAAGGCGATCTCGTCTCCATCCTTGAGGTTATGGGTCGCAATGCAGGCTGGATAGCCGCAGGCGCTGCCTTGGCAAAACGCCGGGACAAGCCCAATGACCCGCCCCATTTGATCTACCTTCCAGAGGTGCCATTCAGTGCGGAGAAATTTCTAAGCGATGTGCGACGCACTCTTTCCAAAGAGCGTTACTGCATGATCGTTGTGGGTGAAGGTCTGGTGGATGCCGCCGGCAACTACGTCCACGCAAGCTCATCCGCTACTGATGCGTTTGGCCATAGCCAGCTCGGTGGAGCAGGGGATTATTTGCGCGATTTGGTTGAATCCAATTTGGGAATTAAAGCTCGTACTGCGAAATTCGGTATAAGCCAACGCACAGCTGCCACTCACGCTTCTAAAACAGATAGTGATGAAGCGTTTCTCGCTGGAGAAGCCGCTGTAAAAGCAGCTATCGATGGAGTGACCGACAAAATGGTCACTTTGATCCGTGGTGAAGCTGATCAGTATGTTTGTGAAACGGGACTTACCGATCTAAGTGAAGTGGCTAATGGCGTGAAGACGTTGCCAGCTGATTGGATCAACGAAGATGGCACGAGCATGAGCTTCCAATTCGTGAAGTATGCGCTGCCGCTCATACAAGGTGAAATCGATGTGCCGTTCGAAAATGGTCTGCCTAAATTTGCTGCCCTTGGAAAGACTCGGATCTTCCGTTTGCTGGATCCGTATCAGCCTGAGTAAGCAGACAGATCATTCATTTTTCCAAAAAGACCGAGGTGAAAGTCTCGGGGTTTTTATGCCATAGCTATTCGTTCAGGTCTTTATCCAGGTTCCAGGGAATTAGCGCACCGCTGCGATCAAGAAACTGACCGGATTGTTCCATGGTCGCATTTGCCAACACATCTCGCATCAGGCGGACTGAATCCTCGATTTCATAAGGAGCATCTGCGCCACCCATGTCCGTTTTCGTATGACCAGGGCGCAAGCAGACATAAGGAATTTTCCTTTCCTTCAGATCTGTCGCCAGAATGACGGCTGCTGCGTGGGCGGCTGCCTTCGTTGTGCGATACAAATAGTAGCCGCCTCCTTCATAGGTTTCCAGGCAGCCTTGTTGGCTCCCGATGACCGATGCGACGGGACTTTTTGAGGCAGCCAGGTTTTCGATCAAAGCAATAGTCAAAAGAACCGGTGCCATCACATTCACTTTAAACGCATCCAGCCATCGATTTTCTTCAATCCCAGAAAAGCCTTCTGACTTTGAAACATCGTTGACCCCGGCATTATTTATAAGCAGGTCCACCGGTTCTTGGTGGATGGATCTGGCGAATGCTTCAATGGCTCCTGAGTCAACTAGGTCCAAGGAGCATACCGATACCCCAAGCTTTTGCAGTTCTTCAGCCGCATCCGGATTTCTGCAGCCTGCAAAGACTTTCCATCCTTCAGCTTGGTATTGCCTGGCAAATTCCAACCCGAGTCCTCGGTTGGCTCCGGTAATGACTACGGTAGGCATATGAAGCTGGCCTATACTTTATAGTACTGTTCCCAACCTTTTCTTACAGGTGGGCCCTTCAATAGCTGGTTGCCTATTTTGTTGTTTTTGAACCGCTTTTTCTTCGTGTCGAATTCCAAGCTTCCACCTAGGTGCTGTGCGATTACGCCCAAGAGAAATACCTGTGTCAGTGGTGCAGATATGTGGAAAGGCGAACGGGACTTTTCTTTTCCCATACAGGCTAAGGCAAAATTCTTAAAGTGATCGGAATTCTTCAATGGGAACTTGGGTAAGCTCGGAGCCATCTCACGATACTTGTCTTCGGGAATGATACGCAGCACATCGCTGTGGGTTCCTCCAAGGAAGGTGAGGTCCTTACTATAAATGTATTTTCCATTCCTGGCGACCTTTGGATTAGGTCCCATTTCCTTGGGCGCATCCGGGATGTTTTCAACCCCATCGTACCACCAGACTTTAACCGGAGGCATTTTCTCGCGCTTCGCAAAATCAAAACGAATGGTCGATGCTTGAGGGAAGATGTAGTCGTTGGGACCATCCCTTTTTTCGGCTTCGATTGTATGTGGAAGGCCAAGTTTCAGAAAGCGATGGCAAGTATCCAGAATATGGGGACCCCAATCACCGAAGGCTCCATTCCCGTAATTAAACCAGCTGCGCCAGTTTCCTGGGTGTAATTTTTCATTAAAGGGTTTTTCCGGGCGAGTCATGTTCCAGAGATCCCAGTCGATGGTGTCGGGAGCATCCTGCTTTTCGTAACCCTTGATATCCCAGCCATGCCAGCGGCGAGGGCTGTTCATATAGGCAACGACGCGATCCACATCCTTTATGATTCCTGCTTCATACCAGGCTTTGAACTGGAAGTAATTGCCGCCGGAGTGACCTTGGTTGCCCATTTGGGTCACGAGGTCCGTCTTCTTTTCCATAGCCATCAGCAATTCGCACTCTTCAAAGGTGTGAGCGAGAGGCTTTTCTACGTAGACATGCTTCCCATGTGCCATGGCATGCATGGTGATGGGGAAGTGTGCGTGGTCAGGTACTACGACCGCCACTGCATCGAAGTTATCGCCTTCTTTGTCGAAGAGTTCACGGTAGTCCTGGTATGCCGCTGGGTGAGGAAACTTCTGACGCATTTCTGCCGTCCAGTCTGAACCAATATCGATGTCGCAAATGGCGACGATATTTACAACACCCGTGGCATCTAAGGAATCCATCACGTTGCGACCGCGACCACCGATTCCAATTACGGCCATATTCAACTTTTCACTCGGGGCGACGGCTACATTCTTCGAACCTTTCGATTGGGCGACTGTCAGGTTGGGCAGGAACATCATGGAGGATGCTGCTGCTGAGGATGCGATGAATGAACGGCGGTTTAACTGATTGTAGATTTTAGACATGGGTAATGGGTGGTAAAATAATCCTGAGTGAAGTGGTTCTTAAAGTTCGCGAATCTTAATGCTGCGGTAGCTGACCTTGTCATTGTGGTCTTGCAGGGAGATGCCTCCTGATTCGTGGAGGCCAAAGCCTTCCTTTTCGGCGTACTTACTGCGGGCGACCAAGGCATGGAAAATGTTACTTCCGCGTTCGTAGGAAACGACTTTGAACCCATTGAGCCAGTGTTCCACTTGGCCGTTGGGGCGAACGATTATTCGTCCATGGTTCCAGTTACCGATGTTTACCGGGACTTTGCGTGTGGATACCTCTCTATAGGCAGGAATCAGATCATAAAGAGAAGCACAGGTGCGGTTTCCGGCAGCACCCATCTTCGCATCGGGGTGTACTTTGTCGTCGAGCACCTGGTACTCTAGGCCGAGTGCTGCTTTGCCAGGTTCTGTCACAAAATACTTCACACCGCTATTGGCTCCCTTGGTCATGAGGAACTCAAAATCCATTTCAAAGGCTCCATACTTTTTTGAGGTTACGATGTCACCGCCCAGCTTCTCTTCTCCTTTGGGCGTTGGAAGAACGGTGAGGACTCCGTCTTTGATTTCCCAGCCTTTTTCAGGGGCTTTGTCGGAGGCTACATTGCGCCAGCCATTTAGATTCTTGGCATTCCAAAGGAGCTCCCAGCCTTGTCGCCTTTCATCTCGAGACATGTTGTTGGGAATTATATTACGAATGTATAAGCCCTGGTTTTCGGTAGGGCTCTTGACGTCTTCATTTATTCTTATGTTACGCCACGCAACTTCCTTTCCGATAATGTCTTCATTTTTTCCAACGCCATGAACTTGGAGAGCGATAAAGCCCTCTGGAGTAAGGTCGTCAATCAAGTGAGATACGGGGCTTCCATTTAACCATGTGCGAATAGAATTCCCAATACATTCAATTCGTACCTCATTCCAATCGTTCTGTTTATAAAGTAATTTAGCCTCTGGATTGAGATCAACGGGGTAGAGCCAGCCTCGGCGAGCCTCATCATAGATTCCGCCTGTCCAGCGTCTTTCAGCGGTATCTAATTCATATTGATATCCATGCACACGACCTTCCCTGTATTCAGGAAAGCTTTGGCTGCGGAACTGAATCCCTGAGTTCAACCCATTGTCTACTTTTACTTCCAGGATTAATAGAAAATCCCCGTAACTCTTATCCGTTGTGAGAAAGGTGTTGGGTGACTTCGGCACGGATTTACCGACAATCGCTTCATCTGCGATGCGGTATTCGGCATAGCCGTTCTTCTTGGTCCAGCCATCCAGTGACTTTCCGTCAAAGAGGCTGACCCACTCTGACCTAGCGGTTATCGCACTCAGGCTGAGTAGTAAAAGGGTGATGATGGAAGTGGGGTTTATATATTTTAGTTTCATGGTCCTATAAATGTGGAGTCGCAGTGTTTGGCAGTTGTTCCTCGCCTTTAATTTCTAACACGTGTGTGAAATGCATAACCAGTTTCGGTCCTGGGAATCAAATTTTAAAGGGTAAAACATCACCAAAAAGGGTGTTTGAACGGATTGAGATGGAGATCACAGACTAAGCGTATGAGTGATGGCAATATAGAAACAGTCTGGATTGTTGTTCAAAAAATGACATCTGGGAGGCCTGATAATCGAATTTCCGTAAGCTAAATGCGAAATCTTCATTTTGAAAGATTGTAGGTTTCGGGTTTTCTGGTCCAATCTACTTTCTCAGAAGTTCTTATCTTTTGATTGATGCCACCAACTTCTCATTCTCCGTTAAAGGCAAGCTCCATGCAAACAGCCATGTTGGTTGCAGGTATTCGTGAAACGCCGTTGCCCTTGTATGTACAGCAACTGACGTGGAGTTTTAATGAGCCCTTGGACGTGGGTTTGTTCAAGAAAGCCTGGGGGGCGGTGTTCAACAGACACGATATCTTTCGCCATCAATTTAACGCTTCTGCGAGCGGGCAGATGGAAGCTTCAAGTGGGAAGCAGCTGCGAGTGCACATTCGACATCTGGATTTAAGCGCCAAGGCAGGAACGGAGCGCTCCACCTTCTTGCAAACGTTCAAGCGAGAGGACTTTCGTCGAGGATTTGCAGGCTTGAAGTATCTTTGTCGTTTAACGCTGCTTCAATTAGGCCCCTCTAAATTCCAATTGGTTTGGACTTCGCACCACAGTCTTTTCGACGGGCGGGCGCGTTTGATTCTGATTCAGGAATTCCAAGAGTGCTACCGTGCTTTGAGAGAAGGAGTGCGACCCAACTTAGCACAGGCAGGACGGTATGCAGATTATCTCCGCTGGCTTGAGAAAAAGTCGTTTGCTCAATGGGAGCGCCCTTCCATCACGACGTATGGAGAGGAAATTTACTCGGCTCGAAGTGCTCGGTATCGATATATCCGGTACCCAGACGGATCGGAAGAGCTTTACGACCACGACAACGATCCACATGAGTGGGATAATCTGGCAGATGATCCGGAGTTAGAATCCGTCAAGACCCGTTTGCTCGATTGGAAGCCTTCCTCATTCGCTGAGAATAACGGCGGCCGCGATGGCTGATATCGGATTACTCCTCTGGGGTCTCGGCAATTTCCTTCACCTTTATTTCAATAAGGTTAGGTTCTATGGTTTCTAAAACCAAATTTTTTGGGAACGCCATTTGGCTGGGACCCAATCGAAAACGTTGTGTGCCTGATTCAAGCCTGAGCGGCAAGTTGAGCTCGATATCGTTCTTTTTGACGAAGTAAAAAGACCGGCGGACGCCCCGGAAAGTAACTGAAACTTCTTCAGGGGTAATTTCTTCTACCGCCCAAGTCTCAGGTAGATCTCCATAGGTAACGGGGATCGATAAAGTGCGATAGGCAGTTTTAGATCCATTCACCAACACGAACCAAAGAGCTCCCGCCAGTGCCAGGGCTACCAATTTGTCGCGCCAATTTTTCTTGATGTGGTCATCCAAGGTCCTGGTCTGGCTTTGCGGATTTACGGTGTGGTAAAAACTCCTGAGAAGCCGAGTCAGGTGGTCGGCATCGCGCACAATCCTTAATTCGCCGTTACTGGCTACTGACATAGTGCCTCGTTCTTCTGATACGACTAGGCAGAGCGCATCACAGCGTTCGGAAAGTCCCAGGGCCGCTGCATGTCGCGTTCCTCCTTCTCCTAACTTCTTTAGGTTTTTAGAAAGTGGTAGGTGTACTGAAAATTGGGAGACCAAATGCCCTTCAATGACCACAGCGCCATCATGCCCCATGGAATGGGTGTCAAAAATACTATGAAGTAAGCTTTCGCTCAGCCGGCCATTGCACTCCTGACCACCTTGCAAGTGGCGGACGATGAGATCTCGACCCCGAATCACCACCAATGCTCCTACTTTTTCTCTGGCGAGATCATGCAGTGTTCGAGCCAGAGTTTCGACTTCCTCGCGGTCCAACCGGGAATCTTCTTTTCTAAGAAAGGTTCTGCTAAAGCTCCAGGTGGCCACTCGCTCGAAAAAGTAACGAAGGTCTTCTTGGAAGATAACCACCAAGGCTATGAGGATGATGGCAAAGAACTTCTCAAAGATAGCCGCAGTCAGACTGAGATTGAATTGCCGGGCTAACAGGTAAACGCCCGCAACGATCAAAATACCTGTAAGAACGGAGGCTGCCTTTGTGCGTTTCGACCATACAATCAAGGTATAGATAAGCACGGCCATGAAGAGTATATCCAGGAGTCCGGATAATCCAATGGTCTGAAGTGGTGAGATGAAACTTTGGATCGTCATGAAAAGGGTGATCTACAGTAGAAAGGCATTATTAAGAAATTACGATTTCGAAACAACTTGTCTAAAGGGATAATAGGCATCGCCGGTCGTTCGTATACGAAAACGTTTTAAAATTCTTTTTGTTACAGTTTCTTCAGCATTTTTCCACTCCTCTTCAGAGGCATCCTCACCGACTTTAAAACTTCCCCCAGCGATCACTCCGTGGCCACCCGCTTCGCCGCGATTGGTGAATATATCGCGCAGAATATTCCCTGCATTCACGGTTGGTTTTTCCAACCTCAACGAAACGTGTAGCCGACCGTTGAACCGTCCGGTGCAAAACGATTTTTTCGAGGTTTTATACGTGAGGAGAAAATCGGCTACCAGAGAAACCAGGTCAGGGTTTTCAACTTCGCCTAAGTGAGCGGTGATGAGTCCTGAACGAGCAACCGCTTCTTCGATTCCTTTTCCTAAGGTGGCAAAGAACCTACGTGACCGAGGAGGATTTTGAATCTCCGCCAGGGCCTTCATATCGGCGTTGGGAATGATCTGCAGGTAGGTTTGGATGACATCGGGACGGCTCGCGCGATATAAATTCATCGTATCAGAGATGATTCCGTAGGCCAGGGCCGTTGCCAGTCGTGTCGGTATCTCTATCTTTTTCAACAACAGGGCTTGAGCTACGATGACTGCCGTCGCACCGCACTCGGTATCAACAATGGCGCATTCTGCTAAAGGCGGCACCTCAGAATGGTGCTGATCGATAACCAGAGTTGCTTTCCGTCTTTTCGGGAAGGGGTTATTCTCAAAGGTGGGCTGAGTATCCACCAATGCCACGTACTTGTATTTGGGTAAATCCTCAGGCTTCAGTTTATAAACGGGTAGCTTGAGGATGTTGACCATGGTTCTATTTTCCATGCGACCTATTACCCCCTGGTAGGCAATCCTGGAGGACATATGAAAACCCTTTTGCAAGAGTGTCTTTAGACCGTAGGCGCTCCCCAAAGCATCTGGGTCTGGATAGTCATGGGTAAGGATGAGCAGAGGGGACATTTTTCCCTGTCGGGATTCTAAAAATTCGAGGAGTTCTTGTGCACTACGCATCACCATACCCGATCCAATGGTATGCGGATCTAGATTTCAAACTTTGAAACATGGGTTTCTGAAAAGAAACAACCCAACAGCCATCCATGTGTTGGTTTTATCCTCATCCTTCCTTGATCGAGTTACTCAGGGTATTTTCGTATAGCCAAAATTTTGGTGATGGGTTAGCCCGTTACTATGTTTTCTAAAGATACCCAGGAGCTCTTTGACAAGATCTGGGAAGTTGTCACCACCGTCTGGCACTTCGAACTATTTAAAAGTGGTGATAGCACTATCTATTTTAACCAGGTAGTGATCGCCCTTTTGGTGGTCCTGATTGGATTCATTGTTAGCAAATGGATATCCAGTAGCATCGGTCGACGCTTGTCGAATATGGGCCGGCTCAACGAAAATACGACCCATGCACTGCAGCGTCTTTTCCACCTGGTGTTCGTAGTTGTCATCGTACTCGTTGCCTTGCCTATTGCCGGAATTCCGATTACGATCTTCACGGTCCTGGGAGGCGCAGTGGCCATTGGAATCGGGTTCGGCATGCAGAACCTCTTCAACAATCTGATTTCCGGGTTGATCCTGATGATTGAAAAACCCATTCGGATCGGCGACGTTGTTTTTATAAGCGGCGAAGAAGGTCGGGTAGAGGAGATTGGAAATCGATGCACCCGTATCCGGCGCGGTAACGGAGTGGATGTCCTCATTCCCAACAGTCATTTTTTAGAACAGGAAGTCATCAATTGGACTTTGTCCGATAATGACATCCGCGGAGAAGTCTTGGTCGGTGTGGCCTACGGATCCGATGTCGAGAGAACACATGACTTAATGCTCGAAGCGGCTCAGACGAATGTAAAGATTCACGATGACCCGGCTCCTTTTGCATTGTTTGAAGATTTCGGAGACAATGCGCTTGGCTTTCGTCTTTACTACTGGGCACGCGTGAATGCCCCACTAGATATTGATAGGATCAATTCCGAGATTCGCTTCCATATCGATGCTAGCTTTAAGGAAGCTGATATCTGTATCGCTTTCCCACAGCGGGATGTGCATCTGGATACCTTATCTCCCCTTGAAGTGAATGTAGTCAGCAAAGGATCCCCACCTGCCAGCGAAGGCTAATCCCACTATGGAGTTTTTGAAATCATCTCTCGATTCCATCCTTAGGCTGGGTAAGGAAAACCTGGGTACATCCCCAGGACTGGAAGGGTTAACCGATTTGGAAACACCTCCCGAGTTAGGGGTGCTTTCTGTCAAGACTCTTGATTTTTCTGAAGAGGGTATCGACCACCAAACGTTTGAGTCCGTGGATGATTTCCTCGAATCTGAAAAGCCCGATTGGGCTGCCTGTCGTTGGATAGACATCCAGGGGGTTCATCCCTATGCCATTAACGGGCTAAAGCAAAAATTTAATTTTCATACCCTGGCCGCTGAAGATGCCTTGAACATTCCTCAACGACAAAAAATGGAGGAGTACGAGGACATGCTCTTCATTATCTTGCGAATGTTGCGGATCGAAGAGGATCAGCTCGTGAATGAGCAGGTTTCGTTTTTCTTTCTTGGTCATACCCTGATTACGCTGCAGGAGAAGGAGGGAGACATTTGGGATCCGGTTCGCGAGCGAATTAAGCGTGAAGGTTCTCGCCTTCGCGAGCATGGAACTCCCTACCTGCTCTACGCTTTGATTGATGCCATCATCGACAATGTATTCCCCATCCTCGACACCTACTTCGATATCATTGACCAAATGGAGCAGGAAATTCTGGTGCAGCCCAAGAAAGATGCTCAGATGCGTATTCATCGGATCAAGCGTGAGCTGGCCTACTTGCGCCAGACTCTCTGGCCTATGCGCGATATCTCGGCTTCGCTCTATAAGAATGACTTTGAGCTGCTACCTAAGAAAGTCGTCCCATACTTTCGCGATGTGCATGATCACTGCATCCAGGCCATAGACGCGGTGGAAATGTATTTGGACAATTCGAATGGATTGCAGGACCTCTTAATGAATGCCAATGCCAACCGAATGAATGAGGTGATGAAGGCCCTGACCATCATGGCCAGCTTGTTCATGCCCATTACTTTTTTCGCTGGTCTCTATGGTATGAATTTCGAGCACATCCCTGAACTCGGGTGGAAATACTCGTATCCGGTATTCCTTGGGGTTTGCTCTCTTACTACCGTTTCGCTGCTGATCTATTTCAAACGCAAGGGTTGGATCGGGAAGTAGCCTTCTTCTCGATTCAGGTGACCACGACTGCACCTGAGAATTTTTGCTTCAGCCAGATCGCAAAGAACGGATTTGCAAAGCTGTATTCCTTGCCGATGTGATTGATATGCCAGAGATCTTCAAGCCTTCCGAGAGCTTTGGTAATGGAGCTGTTAGTTGTGATACCTGATACCTGTTTAAACTCTTTCGAGTATACGGCTTTTCCTCCAACGCTTGCCAATGCCAGGAGACATTTCAATTGAGAGGGTGCTATGGTCGACACGGTATCTCCATACTTGGAGCTTTCTATTTCGAAGATGATCTCCACGCCTTCCGTCAAAGAAACTTCGGTGAGCTCGTCTCCTGATTCACTGGATTGCCAGAGCGCCCAACACATTTGTTGAACGTCTCCGGTTACATGTATCCCAAGCTCTGTTATCGCTTCCCACAGTTCATTGCTGATCTTTCTATCACTTTCAGCGAATTTCTCTGAGAGGAAACTCTTAAATGCGTCACTGCTTAGTGAGCCTACCTGTACGGAAATGGCCGATTTATAAAACGGGCTTTCGGGGTCTGAGAAGATGTGCTCCATCTTGCTGCGAGAACTTCCTGAAAATACATATGGAAGGTCTCCCTGAAACTGAATCTTGCTGCGCATTCGAGCCAGCGCTTCCTGGCTGTTTTCAATTTTGAGGATTTCCTGGAACTCATCGAATACAACGACCAAGGGTTTCTCCTTATGTAGGTCAGCCAATCGTTCCAGTACGTCTTCAATGACCCGAATGACATCTTGTTGGATGCTGTTTCTGTTTAAACTCAGCGACGGTGTGCCCGTTTGTGGATCCATGCTGATCACAGGGCTAAGTGATGAGAGAAGCTTCAGCACCTGGGCTATAAAATTGCCTTTGTGGGAGAGTTTGAGTGCCGCCCGGGCAATGCGTTCCGCAACATCGACTGCTGTGTTCACCGCCATGAAGTCCACATAGAGGAGACGGCTTTGCTTCATCTTACCCGCTGCGTGAACGACCAATGAGGTTTTCCCAACGCGGCGTTCTCCGTGCAGGACCATATTCTGCCCAGACTCCAGCATGCTGTGAATGAGCTTTTCCAGCTTTGGACGAGGGCAGAACTCCTGTCCTTCGACCACACGGCCATATGCAAAGGGATTTTTCATGATATAAGCTGTTAGTACCCTTTTTAGCGTTCCACCTTTTGGGAGATAGTCAAGGGTAAATTATACGCCAAAAGGTGGAACGCCTAATAGGGTACCAAGGATGAGCCTTGAGCCATAAAGCAAAAGGAAAGGTTTAGGATCCTCTGCTTGGGTGCTTTACAAAGTGAGCAAAATTTGCGCTTATGGAGGGCTCAAATTCGCCTTGCGGCGAGTCTATCTCAGTAATCTATCGAATCAGACAACCCCCTTTCCAAACTCCGTCCTATTATGAAGAAAATATCCCGTCGGACCGCCCTTAAAACATCCTTAGCCGGAGCGGCTGCTATATCGGCCCCCATGATACTCCCTTCCTCCGTGTTGGGATTGAATGGTCAAACCGCTCCCAGCAATCGCATCAACGTAGGTCTTATCGGAAATGGTAAGATTATGAAAGGTCACCGGGCTTACCACTCTGGCGCTGACGATGTCCAAGTGGTTGCATTGAGCGATGTAAAGACTTGGATGCTTGAAGAAGCGAATGGAGAAGTAGAAAAACTCCAGGGCGACAAGGTAGACACCTACGAAATGTATGAAGATCTTCTCGCAAGAGATGATATTGATGCGGTCGTAGTAGGAACCCCCGATCATTGGCACGCGAAAATATCCATCGATGCCTTCAAGGCTGGAAAAGATGTCTATGTGGAAAAGCCAATGACCCTGACGATTGAAGAAGGTAAAATCATGCGCGACACCTGCGCACGTTATGGACGTATCCTTCAGGTGGGAAGTCAGCAGCGTTCCGAATGGGCGTTCCGCAAGGCAGCCGAGCTAGTGCGCAATGGCTACATCGGAAAAGTGAAGACCATCGCTGCGCGCTTAGGAAATTTTCCTCCACCAACTCAATTTCCCGCAACACCCATTCCTCCCGGTCTGAACTACGATCGTTGGCTGGGGCCTGCACCTATGGAACCTTACAATGAGCTTCGTATCAAAGGTGACTATGGAGGAGGTTGGCGCCGATTCTGGGATTATGGTTCCAGAAAGAACGGCGATTGGGGAGCACACCATTACGACATCATTCAGTGGGCCCTCGGCAAGGACGATTCCGGCCCGACTCACTTTGTCCCCAAGGGTTATAAAGGAGAGCCGTATCAGTATTACACTTACAAGGATGGCACCAAGGTTATTCGCGGATACGAAGGCATGGGGCATATGATACGCTTCATGGGTGAGGAAGGTGAAGTGCGTGTGAGCCGCGGAGGAAGAATTGATACGGTTCCAGGTACGCTTAAGAATCTCGTTTTGAAATCTACCGATCAAAGACTCTATGTATCCAATGATCACCGCCGTGATTGGCTGAATGGTATTCGAAGCCGACAGCAGACGCTCTGTCATGTTGGGGTAGGGCACCGGACCGCCACGATCTGTCATCTGTGTGGCATTTCAGAGCGTCTTGGCAGACCTATCGATTGGGACCCGAAGGAAGAACATATTGTCGGCGATGATCGAGCGGCTATGTGGGAATCTCGTCCACGTCGTGCTCCTTACGATCAACTCGTTTAACTTTCAGCTCCTGTTTTCTATCATGAAACGTACGAATTGCTTTTTTCTATTTCTATTATTAGCCATTGGATTGCAGACACCCGTGTGGTCCATGCACCACCACTACCGATTGTCAGACATTATTGATCGATTTGAAGATTCTGATCCGGCAGTGCAGTATGAAGCTCGCCGCGAGTTGGCCGCTTATGTTGCGAGCGCCACAGCACCCACCGAAAAAGGAGGCGCAGAGAAGGTAACCAAAGAACTTCTCAGGTATTTGACGGATCGTGAAGTTCCTCAAGAGGCCAAGAAGTATATCCTTCGTGACCTTGCCAGAGTCGGGACCGAAGCAGCAGCGGAGCGCATGTATCGCCTGGTGATGTCCCGGGATGAAGATATGGCAGAACTGGCACGCCAAGCGCTGAGCCAAATTCCAGGCCAAAAGGCAACGGACTATATAAAGCGAGCAGTTGATCGCACTCGAGACGACGCTAAACGCCAACTCAATATTCGTGCTCTGGCTAATCGTAACGATCCGGGAATGCTGAATTACTTTGTTGAAGGACTTTCTTCCAGTGATGGCATCATGGCAAAAGAATCAGTCTACGCGTTGGAACGCCAAGGCACTTCCCGGGCGGGTCACGCCTTGCAAGATGCCTATAATCGCAACCCATCCAAAGCGATCTTACTTGATTTAGAACGAGCCGTGGTAGCTCAGGTTGTGACGGACGATAGTACGCTCCTCAAAATTGCAACTGGAGGAGTGAGTTCCGCTAACAAACAAGCTGCGTTGACACGCCTAGTGGAATCGGGTCATGGAAACTCGAATACGTTGCTCGAATCAGCGATTACCGGAGCGGATGCCCGGCTACGTTCAACGGCCATTCGTCTGGCTCTCGAAAATGGAAAACCGGCGCTCGTGGAAAGTCAGGGAAAGAACTTCACCGTAAACGACTGGCTGATCGTTTTGGCGGAATTAGACGCCTTTGATCCAGCCGTGGCAGAGAACCTGGCTCAGCAAGCAATGAAGCACAGCGACATTTCTGTTCGTGCAACGGGTCTTCGTGCCTTAGGAACTTTTGGCTCCGCCAAAACAGCGAACATGGTCCTCAATTACATAAACCATAAAGACAAAGAACTCCAAGTGGCGGCAGCATATGCCATCGCCAGAGCATCGGATTCATACATGACAGGTCGGGTAAACCGTCTACTCAACTCTGAATTGGAGGAAGAAATCCTCCTTGGGCTTCAGGTGTTGTTTCATCGTCATCAAGACAATGCCAAATCCAAGCTATTCAAGTTTATCAATGGTGAAGACCCAGTTCTAATGCGCGAAGCCTTGAAAGTCATTTCCACGGTAGCGGACGAAGAGGATCTCTACAAACTCTACATTGCCATACGCCGTGGTAGCCCCGAAAAACAAAAGATGGTTACCGGCCTCCTGAAGAAAGTAGTCCCTGAAGTCGGCTCACTGGAATTCCAGGCAAAGGTGAAAGCGCTTTAGTTTAAACCTTGGATTGGCACTATGATGGAGCCAACTGGTTCTTATTAGTTTCATGCCTATCTACTTAGAGTACTATTTCTGGTTGATCGCAGCTTCACTGCTGTGCCTGTTAGTAGAAAGGGTACGGCCGTGGCGGAAGGAGCAACGCGTCTTGCGTAAGGGGATCTGGCAGGACTTGTTTTGGTTGGCGTTTAATGGGCACTTCTTGGGCCTGATGATGGCAGTGATCACTGGCAAATTGGTATTTTGGATGAATGGAGCGCTGTATAACCTGGGGTGGCCAGTGCCACAGGATATTCGCCTGCTCGCCAGTGCTCCTTTGTGGGTGCAGTTTGTCGTATTCTTGGTGCTGAAGGATTTTGTGGAGTGGAACATCCATCGCTTACTACACAATGTTCCCTGGCTGTGGGAGTTTCATAAATTGCACCATAGTATTGAGGAACTGGATTGGGTGGGAAATTTTCGTTTTCATTGGGGCGAAATCATCATCTACAAAACCTTGGCTTATCTTCCATTAGTGATTCTGGGAATCGATGGCACGGTGTTGCTGATCATTGCAGTGCTCTGGACAGTGATGCTCGATCTGAACCACTCGAACGTTCGATTCAGTTGGGGCCCTTTACGGTATATTTTCAATTCTTCGGCGATGCATGTGTGGCATCACGATTATGAGCTGCATGGTAAAGGCGGACAGAATTTCGGGCAGGTTTTGAGCGTATGGGATTGGTTGTTCAAAACGGCCTACTGGCCGAAAGATGAGGAGCAACCCAAACGGCTGGGATTTACAGGCATTAAGAAATATCCCAAAGGAGTTCTCAAACGGCTGATCTATCCTTTTTGGAAACGATGACCTCGGGCCTTTTGTCACTGGCTTGACTCATGGAGAACCGCGCCGCAGAAAAGAGTCGGTAATTTAACCATCCTATCACGATTCCCTATTGGAGGTACAACTGTGAGCGAAACTACTTATACCATTCCCGGATTGCCTGCCGAATTTAAAGCAGGTGAGCCATTGCCGAATCCTATGAGGGGAGGACGGGAAGCTTTAACGGATGAAGGTAAACGAGAGCTGAAACGCCTGTCCGGTCCACGGCCTGGTCGATTTTTTTTTGAACTCGCACTGAATTGGTTGATCATCATGGGGACGATCTGGGCGGCATCCTATGTCGACCAAGTATGGTGCTATGTCCTGGCCATTTTCTTTATCGGCACGCGTCAGAATGTGCTTGGGCTGCTCATCCACGATCAGACCCACTACATGTGCTCGAGAAAGTCTTGGGGTGACGCCCTGACCAACCTGTTTGCTGCCTAGCCGATCGTCGTTGTATCCGTAGAAGGGTATGCGAAAATCCATCTTGCGCACCACAGCTACTTCTTCACAGAGAACGATCCGGACTTCATCCGTAAGAAGGGCAAGGAATGGACTTTTCCCATGAAGGTGAAGTTTTTGTTATGGCTGTTTTTTAAAGATGCACTCGGTGGAACCTTCCTCGCCCTGGTGCTGGGAAACAAGGAGCCGACCGATGAGTTGATTAGTCGACCAGCTGTGTTGCCGGGGTGGGTGCAACTTCTTTATTACGCAGTCATTGTGTGTCTGTCGATCTGGCTCGGGTTTTGGAAACTGTTACTGCTTCTATGGCTCTTGCCTTTGTTGTTTGTAATGCCCGTCATTGTTCGCTTCAGCGCCATCTGTGAGCACAAGTATAATGTAATGACAGACAAGATGGAGGAATCGACCGCCACCATTATTTTGTCGTGGTGGGAACGCATGTTACTTCCGCGGTTGAACTTCAACTACCATATATACCATCACTATTTTCCCAGCGTTTCCTTTGCCAACCTGCCCAAGGTGCATGCACTTTTTAAAAAAGAGGGCTTGGTAGATGAGAGTAATCTATTTTATGGATACCTTTCATATTCTCAGCATTTGCTGAAATAGGCCCGATTTTCCTTCATTTACAGGGAACTGTTGGGTTCTATAAAGTGCTCCACCTTTACCCTATGGATAGAAGAAATTTTGCAAAACTGGCGGCCTTGTCGTCGCTAAGCTTCGGCTCGAAAAAACTACCAGCAGCCAATAAAAGTCCTACCTGGACGCGTCCACTCTCGGTTCATCTGTTTTCCAAGCACCTCCAGTTTCTTGACTATAAGAATATGGCCAAGGTGGCTGCTGATTTGGGATTCGACGGTCTAGATCTTACTGTTCGTCCAGGTGGCCATGTAGAGCCAGAGAACGTGGAAAGCGATTTGCCCCGGGCAGTCGAAGCGATGGCCAATGCTGGCTTGCTTTCCATCATGATGACGACGGCAGTCAACAATGCTTCGGATGAAGTCAACCGACGTGTGCTAAATACAGCGGCGGATCAAGGGATGCAGTTTTACCGAATGGGGTATTATAAATTCGATGATACGAAGGGTTGGAAACAAAACTTGGATGATCACCGGGAGGACATGCAGGCCCTTGCGGATTTGAATAAAGAGCATGGGCTCCATGGTGCTTATCAAAACCACGCTGGGAAATACGTAGGAGCCTACATTCCTGACATCATTTATTTGTTGGAGGGATTAGATTCTAAATGGGCTGGCTGCCAGTTTGACATCCGGCACGCGACAGTTGAAGGCGGGAAAGCATGGCCTCAAGGTGTTGAGTGGTTGAAAGATTATTTGTCTACCATTGTCATCAAAGATTTTACCTGGGCCAAGCACCCCAAAACCGGCAAATGGGGCGCTATGAATACTCCACTGGGAGAAGGAATGGTCGATTTTGTAGGCTATTTTAAATTACTTCGAAAATTGAACCTCCATCCTGTCGCAACGATGCATGCCGAATATGAATTAGGGGGTGCCAATCACGGTAAGCGAGAGCTCAAGATTTCGAAGAGGCAGGTCTATAAAGCGCTTCGGAAAGATCTGCAGGTGCTCAAGGATCTTTGGCAGAAAAGCGCTGAATCCTAAGATCAGCACTTTGACCGAATGTGTGAAATAAGAACGTAAATGTATTCCGACTATCAAATTGATGGAATTGGCCGAACTCCAGGGTTTGCCTATTCCACACATACTCGGGCTGATCTGCCGAATGTGTTCCGGTCAGCAGAGCAGCCGGTCTTGTCGCCACTTCGTTCCTCGGAACCTCCTCTTGAACTTGGTCACGCACGCATGTGCGCTCCCGCGTCCAATCGTCGTCAATGTCGACACTGGTCCGGTTCTGGTTCCCAGCCCGGTCTTGTCCTCACTTCGTTTGTCGGAACAACTCCGTCAAAGCACTGATTTCTTTATAGGCGATGCGCACCTTATTACTGATTTGTTTTCTTCCTCTGGGTCTTTTGGCCCAGACAACCTACCACCTTCGTGATGACAGTCCTCTCTACACGGAATTTCTGGATAAGAATTTTCCTTTTCAGGAAGCGACGGTGGATTTACGTGGGATTGCTCCTGAAGGAACTTCCGATAATTTAAGTCCTCGCGCGGTGGTTCTGCCATTGGAAGACGACCTCTTTGTGTGCTTTGATACGGAGCTGCTGAGGGTGGCTGGAATTTGGAAAGGCGACTTCCTGACTCACGATGGATTGGCGATACGTTCCTATCCAGTGCCATTGAAAAAAATGGGGTCAGGACAAAAGCAGCTGCCCAAGCCGGAAGGCAAAGTGATTGCTTCCACTGGACTCTATCCCGGTTGGTTTAAGACTGGAGAGGAACGCTATGAAGACCCCCGGCCACGATGGCAGGATGAAAATGAGTTGGGGCGTGGACCACTTCCTCCGGAATACGGAGAATGGGTAGGGATAGAAGATTTAGGTGACTCCGCCGTCTTACACTACTCCTTGTTTGGTGGAACCGTGAGAGAGCACTTTAGGGTGGAGCAGGTTGCGGGGGAGCCTGTCATTCTTCGAACCGTCCTATTGGAAGGTGTAAAACAACAGGTGAGTATGGTTGTCTCTGAAGGATCGGCCGGTCCTCATTTGGTACAATCGTCTCCAGGTAATGATGCCCTACAGTTGTTAATGTCTGCTTATCCTACTGAGCAGATAGTCGATGAGTACCCCGTTTTTTCACCTTTTTTGTTCAATCAGACAAAATCGGATCCTCGCTGGCCTGAACCGGCAACTACCGAATTTGATCTCGGAGATGCACAAGGGGCTTACGCGGTAGATCATTTGCCTATTCCTTATCCAAACCCCTGGGAACGTCGTATACGGCCCTACGGAATTGATTTTTATCCGAATGGGGATGCGGTCGCTGTTACTTATGACGGTGATGTGTATCGGATATCCGGTATGGGGTCGTCTGATGATGAGGTCATCTGGAAGAAAATTGCAGCAGGATTCCACGAGCCGTGTAGCGTACGAATAAAGGGAGAGGAAATCTACATCTATAGTCGTTTGGGAATCACAGTCTTGGAAGACAACGATGGTGATGGGGAGACGGATTTTTACCGGATGTTCTGCAATCGTTTCCTACAAAGTGCTGAAACGCGGGACTACGCCCATAGCTTGGCTCCTTTGGATGACGGTGGGTGGGTCATCAGTAAAGGTGGTCAGCAGTCTCAGTATCCTTCGCCGCACAGTGGTCGTGTCTTACGAATCTCTGCCAATGGCAAGAAGGTCGATTATTTTGCCTATGGGTTTCGGAATGGTTTTGTAAATTCGATCCCAGGCCGAAACTTGATCGTGGCTAGCGACCAGCAAGGCAATTATGTTCCGACGACCCCGTTTCATGTAGTCAATGAAGGGAGTTTCTTAGGTTACCAGCCAGGAGCTCCTTTTGACGATACCCCTCCAGAAGAGGCTGCCTTGTGGATTCCTCATCGTGTGGCCCAATCCGGCATCGATCCCCTTTGGATGGGAGACGAACGGATGGGTGCATTGGCAAATTCTATACTCTATATAGAGTACAAGAAACCGAGTGTTTTTAAGATTTTCATCCCGGAGTCTGGAGACGTAGTTCAAACAGCAGGCGTGCCTTTGGATCTTGAATTTGAAGTACCTCTCCTCAAAGGAGCAATAAACCCGGCCGATGGTATGGTCTATATGGTTGGGTTTCAAATCTGGGATAGTTTCGCAGCTCGTCTTGAAGGCTTGTGCCGATTACGGGTTATAGAGAAAAGCGATGAGTTGCCCGTGAATGCCGAATTGTTTAAGGAAGGCGTCTTGTTGTCGTTCTCGGAGGAGTTGGATCCACAGGTCGCTCAAGATCCCGCCAATTATAATGTGAGCTCTTGGGAGTATCAGCGGGCAAAAAGTTACGGTTCAGCTCAATATAAGGCAGATGGCACCCCGGGTGCAGACTCGCGCTATGTGCATTCGATTCTTTTATCAGAAGACAGAAAATCCGTGTTTATAGCTATAGACGCTATGACCAAGACCATGCAGCTGGAAGTTCAGCACACCTTATTTGGAGATTGGGCCTCGGTTTACTTTACTGCGAATGAACTTCCTCAGGTTTCTCTAAGAGACCATAGCTTTAAACCGGTAGCATTCAGTCAACTGTTTGCGAGCGAGCCGACACCGAGGGATCTCACGACGCAGAAGGCCATTGTTTCTGAGGCTCGCGGCGTAGAGCTAGCGACTTTGTATGGTTGTATCGGATGTCACTCATTGGACGGGAGTACCGAAGGTAAAAGCGGCCCTACTTGGAAGGGACTTTATCGAAGTAACCGCAAACTGATCGATGGAACGAAAGTCAGAGCCATGGAGGAATATCTCCGGGAATCCATTTTAGATCCCACAGCAAAAATGCTTGAAGGATTCGATGGCACCGAAGCAGGCATGCCTCCGTACAAAGGTATTTTATCCGACGAGGATGTTGAATCCTTGGTGCTATTTATTCGGTCACTAGATCGCCTCTAAAATTGTCCCATGAAAAAAGTAAGCTTACTCATTCTTCTTTGTTTCCCCTGTTTTCTTCTCGCTGAACTAAGTATTGAGGAAACGGATACCCATATTGAAATCACCAATGATGGGGGAACAGTATTGGTATACCATAAAGCGCATATGCCTCCTCCTGACGGGCAGCCCAAGTACTTTGAACGCAATGGTTTTATCCATCCCATAAATGCTCCTTCGGGTGGAGCGGTCACTGGAATTCATCCAGCTGATCACATCCACCATATGGGTCTTTGGCATGCCTGGGTAGAAACCTACCATAATGGACGCAATCTAGACTTCTGGAATTTGAAGGAAGAGACCGCCACGATTCGCTACGTCAAAACGTTGAAGATCCTCAACAATGATAAACGCGCAGGTTTTACGGTTCGTCAGCACCACGTCGCATTGGCAAAAGATGGTCATCCTGAAGAAGTCATCCTGGAGGAAGACTTCAGTATCCTGGTTAGGGCGACACCGCGCTTATATAGCATCGATCACAAAACAGTACAAACCAATGTTAGTGACCACGCCCTTGAATTGCCTGCTTACCGTTATGGTGGACCGCTTGCTTACCGTGCTCCCTATCATTGGGATAAAACCAATAGTAATTATCTGACCTCTGAAGGCAAAGATCGTAACAACGGCCACGAAACCCGGGCTCGCTGGTGTGCCATGTATGGTCCTGTAGATTCCGGAGATGCCACCATTGTTATCATGGGGCATCCCGACAATCTTGACGCGCCGCAACGCCAACGTATTTGGCCCGAGACGAGCAACGATGGCAGAATCTTTTATAATTGGGTACCCGTTCAGGAACACGCCTGGAGCCTTGAACCCGGGGTTCCTTCAGAGATGAAATTTAGAATCTTCGTTCACGATGGAAAACCGGTGAAGGAGCGAATCGAAAAAGCCTGGAGCAACTATTCCAAATAATCATGCGTACATTATCATTCATTTTAGTCTTTATTGCATCTGGCCTGATCTCCAAAGGAGACATGGTTTCGTCTGCCATCAAGCAGGCGGTGGAACCGTTCATCGAGTCTGGAGAAATTTCCGGAGCAGTCACTTTGGTTGCCAGGGAAGGGGAGGTCATCAGTTTTGAAGCGATGGGTGCGGATCTGGCATCGGGTAGGTCGATGGATACCGGAGATATGTTCTGGATCGCATCCATGACCAAGCCGATGGCTGGCGCAGCGCTGATGTTGTTGGTTGAGGAAGGTAAGTTGAACTTAGATGATTTGGTGGAGACGAATCTACCGGAGTTTAAAGACCTTTGGATGATTGATGAGAAATCTAAGGATGCGATGACTCTAAAAAGACCTGCTAGACAGATTACCTTATTGGATATTCTGACTCATACTGCGGGAGTGCCGAATGTAGATGAGCCAAGAAGCCGGAGTTCACTGGCTGAGTTGGTGGCTCAGATTTCGCAACGACCGCTGGAGTTTGAACCAGGTAGTCGTTGGAAGTATAGTACGGCTGGAACGAATGTGGTAGGTCGGGTTGTTGAAGTGGTATCAGGCCAGCGGTTTGAGGACTTTTTGCAGGAGCGGTTTTTTAATCCACTGGGCATGGCCAACTCTACTTTTTTTCCTTCAGAGCACCAGGTGAAGCAGCTGGCCAAGTCCTACCTGAAAAATGATGAGGTTCCAAAACTGACCGAGGTCCAGGTGCACTTCGTGAAAGGGGATCTGTCGGATACCCAGCGAACGGTGAAACCAGGGGGTGGATTGTTTTCCACAGCGGATGATCTCCTGCGGTTTTATCAAATGATGCTGAATGGAGGCATCTATGAAGGACGTCGGATTTTATCTGAAGAATCGGTAGCGGAACTGACCCGTACTCAGACCGGTGACATCAAGACTGGCTTTACGGAAGGGATGAGTTGGGGGCTAGCTTTTCAGGTGGTTAAGGAGCCGCAGGGAGTCACTGCTATGTTGTCGCCTGGCACCTTTGGTCACGGGGGTGCTTACGGTACACAGAGCTGGGCTGATCCCGTAAACCAAACGATATACATCCTGATGATCCAGAGGCGTGGATTCAATAATGGAGATAACTCACCCGTGCGCAAAGCCTTTCAGAAAGCGGCTTTCAGAGCTTTGGAAGATCGGTAGCCTTCTTAAGCGGCGTTGTAAAAAGACTCTGAATTCTCCCAATCGAGTTCAGCTACAGTCATAGGACTCTAAGAGTTCGAAGCTGTGATACCTCGATTTACATCACTTGGCGTTTGGGGAAAGAAGAGACTCGCTTGGAAGCAAGTTTCGTCCATCTATTTGTTTTTTGCCGGAATGTTGCTTGTTTCAAGCTGCCTGGTTGGTAGGGACAAAGTGGAGGCCTACGAATTACCGGCGTTGTATCACACCTATGAAGAGGAAAAGGCGACACGCTTTTTCACGACCCTGTTTGACAGTGAGCTCCCTATTACGGCGAAACCCAATCGCTGGTCATTTCGCTATAACATCAAAGCGTGAGACTTGCTGGATGAGTCCTACATGAGGATGCCTTTAGAAGCCCGTTACGGACTGACCCCAACCACAGAAGTCTCCCTATCGAGTACCACTTTCCTGCCCAACCCCTTTGAGTCGCCTTCGGAAAGCAGTCTGGGATTCCTCGGACTTGGATTTAAGCAACGGTTGAATTCTTTTATCGATGATCAATGGGCCTTTGCGTTTGGGGCGAAAGCAAAAGTATCTCTCGAGGAAATTCCTACCGATGATTTGCGTGACCAGTATCTGAGAGTCGAACCTTTCCTCGTAACGGTTTACTCACCGCCATCCCTACCTCGCTGGCAATTTATCAATCAGATCAAGTATGATTGGATTGCTGAAAATCCCATTCACGACGCGGATGTGGCTCCCGAACCGCTCTCAACGTTTTCTTTCAGTCCGGCGTTTGTTTATACGCCCAGAGGTGAGTGGCGTTACTCCTTGGAGTTTGAATATCAGACAGACCGCTTTGACGGAGGGATCAGTGATGCCTTTCTCATTTCACCGGGTATCGGTTGGTTTCCCCGGAAGAACAATTTTCTAAGAAACATCCCAGGGGATTTTGATTTCGGTTTGTTGTTCGCTCATGGCATCGAGCGCTTACCGATTGACTCTGATAAAGATGACTTGGAAGTAAAACTCCGGGTGCGATGGATCTACTACGGGAAGAAAAACTTGGCTAACACCTGGAAGGCGCTCACCGGAAACTGGCGAGACAGTGATTTCTAGAAACGCTCAATAATCTGCGGACGGTAGTAGTCAAAAATCCGTGGAATATCCGGATGCTTCTGTGTGAGCTCAGCAGCTTCTTTAGGAAGTTCTACTCCCTGGTTTCTTAAGTGCTCCAAGGCATTTAGAGCGTGCACAGTCAGGAAGAGCTCATTGCCGGGAAATTGGGCATACTGCATCAAAGTGCTAACAGCTGATTCTTGGTGTGCTTTTCTTGTAGCATGGGTTCCCAAACATTCAGCAGCTGCAACGGCTACGATAGGTTCCGGGTCCTTCAAAGCGTTCACCACCAAGTGTTCGTTATAAGCATAAACGGGCTGATCGCTTGTCCCCAACATTTGCATGAGAGCCCAATACCTGACTGGTGAATAGGGATGTTTGAGCTTTGCGGCAAAATCTTGGCTGAGGTTGATCTCTTTTAGAATGGACACTCCAAAGCCGGGTGCATTCTTCAGCATCTCTCTTCCGGATGAAACGGGTGAGACGCCCTCGCCACCCTTGGCTTGTGCTTGAATAAACGGTTCGGGAATGAATCCAAGATCTGCAGTTCGAGTCAGGTGATCATCCAATGCTTTGTTTAGGCGATTCTTTATGGACTGGTGCTTCTTGGAATCTGCGAGATTGTTGATGCCGTGGTAGTCATTTTCCAGGTCGAACAATTCTTCTCGGGGATGCGGTTTCCAGAACTGGGATTGAATTTCGTTTAACTGCCCATCCTTAAACATCTGGTTCCACACGGCCGTAGTGGGCGTGCGTTGTTGGTAGAGGACATACTGTCCGTGAGGTATATGGGTGTAGTGGTTACGAATCAGATAGTAGCGTCCGTCGGTGATCATCCGACTGGAGTCAGGGCGCTCATCCATCCTGCCTCTAAATCCATAAGAGTATCTTGGGTTGGCTGTTTGTTGATCACCGGCAAATGCATGGCCGTGATAATAATCGGGAATCGTTACCCCAGCCAATGATAGCAGGGTGGCTGGAAAATCGATGAATCCGACCAAGCGATCTGTGTCTCCACCTTTAGCATAACCTTTGGGGGCGAGGTGTTTCCATTTTTCAGGGAAATAGACGATGAGCGGGACATGCAGTCCGCTCCAGCCCGCATAGCGTTTGCTGCGCGGCATTCCGGAGCCATGGTCAGCCCAGTACCAGACAATGGTGTCCTCGGCCAAGCCGGCCTCTTCCAATTCCTTCATTCGCATGGCGAAGAAGTTGTCCGCTTCGGTCAGGCGATCGTAGTACTGAGCCCAATCCTTCCGGACTTCGATTCGATCGGGATGATAGGGTGGTAGCGGAGCTTTGGCTGGATCGTGGTGCGGATTCGCGTTGTCGTTACGAATCTGGCTCTCGTGTGTTTTCGTGTAGTTGAAAATGGAGAAAAACGGTTTCCCCTCTGGAGCATTTTTCCAATGTGCCTTGTTCGAGGATTCATCCCATCCCTTGTCGTCGGTGACTAGGTTGTAGTCTTCCTTCGAATTGTTGCTCGTGTAGTAGCCCGCTTCTTGAAGGTAAACAGGGTAAAATGTTAACCATTCTGGAGCTGGCACTCTGGATCGCATGTGGTGACTGCCAGTGGATGGCGGGTACATGCCAGAGATAATGGTCGTGCGGGCCGGCGCGCATACAGGGACATTTGAGCTGGCCTTGTTGTAACGGTAAGCTTTCTTGGCAAAGGCATCCAGATTGAGGGTAGTTGCATACTCATCGCCGTAGGCGCCGAGGTGTGGACCATGGTCCTCTGCTGATATCCAGAGAATATTGGGTTTGTCTGCGCCCATCGCTAATGCGCAGAAGCAGAGACAAAAAAGAAGTGAAAGAGCTTTCATAATTTTTGGGTAGTGCGATGAAAAATCAGCCCATTGGGTAGGGATATTTGTGTGAGATCTCGTCGATTGCTTTGAGAGCGTCATCGGATAGGACCATCTCAGCAGTCTTCAGGTTCTCTTCTAATTGTTCGAGGTTATTGACACCAAATATAGTCGATGGAACAAAATCGTGTTGTTTAGACCAGGTTAAGGCGAGTTGCGGAAGGGTGATGCCTTCCTTCTGTGCTACGTGCACAAGTTCAGCTGTGGTGGCTAGACTGCGGTCATTTACAAACCGTGCAGCCATAACTTTCTGCCGTTCATCTCCTTCCGTCAGATAGAAAGTGAACCTGCGCCCTTCCGGACGAGCTCCATCCTGGTATTTACCACTCAGCACACCGCCTGCGAGTGGGGAGTAAGGTAAGAGACCGATCTTTTCCCGTGTGCAGATATCTGCCAGCGCATCTTCGAAACGGCGATTGTTGATGCTAAAATTGTTTTGGATGGTTTGGTAGCGATTGAACCCTTTAGACTTTGCAACTTCGAGAGCCTTCATGGTTCCCCACTCGTTTTCGTTGCTACTACCAATGGTTCGGACTTTTCCTTCCCTGATCAGCTCAGTGAGTACTTCGAGCGTTTCCTCATAGCCAGCGTCGTGGTCGGGCCAATGGGTTTGATAGAGATCTATGTAGTCAGTTTGTAAGCGCTTAAGACTACCTTCTATCGCTGTGCGGATATGGCGCCGGTCGAGGGCGGTCATCCCGTTGCGCACGGGAGGGCGAAACCAGGCATGCCCTGCTCCTGTTACCTTACTGGCGATAATCAGAGAGTCTCTGGGTTTTCCTTTGAGCCAGCGCCCAATAATTTCCTCGGTGCGATAGACCCATTCCTTCTTCGGTGGGACAGGGTACATCTCGGCGGTATCGAAGAAGTCGATACCGGCATCCACACTTCGATCCATAATCTTATGAGCGGTTGCCTCGTCGCAACTGCCTCCAAAGGTCATGGTGCCGAGGCAGAGTTCAGACACCACAATAGGACTACTTCCAAGACGGTTTCTATTCATATACAAGATGCTAGATCAAAGAAGCTTGAAGGGTAAAGCCGCGCCTCCGGATTTTTTAGCAAGCGAGATTCCCAGTAATCTTTACCAAGGGTGCGGAATGTCCGACCGATTATCCAAGGCGGGCCAAGAGCTTTTCCAGTTCTTCTTTCTTGGCAACAGATTCAGCGAGTTGTGCTTTGGCACCTTCCACAATATTGGGCGGAGCATTGCTGATGAACTTTTCGTTCTTCAGCTTGCCTTCACCTGCAGCGATGGCCTTTTGCAGCTTTTGCAACTCCTTGTTTAAACGATCTTTTTCGGCATCCGCATCGATACTGCTACTCAAGTCGATATAGACGGTTCCAAGCTCGGAGACGCTGGCCGGGAGGTCTTTGTCCTCGGCAGTGGCTTCCATTTTTTCAGCCCCGATCTGCTTCAATAGAGAGTCCATGTGCCCTTCAATCAGAGCAGCTGCTGATTCACTTGCTTTGTAGAAGAACGAAACATCCCTTTTGCTAGCCAAGTTGTATTCAGCTTTTAAGGCACGAGTCTTGGAAATGATTTCTGCCAGGCGATCGACCTTGCCTGCTGCTTCCTTGTCTAGAGAAACAGACTGGTCCTTAAGAAGACCTTCCAATTGATCAGTCGATTCAATCTGATTGTGCTGAAGGAGCGCGCTTTCCTTGCTGTAGCCGAGTTGCCCCCACAGCTCTTCGGCGATATGCGGAGTGAGTGGCTGCAGCATTAGAAGTAGCTGGCGAATAACCAGGTCCTGGATGGCCAGAACATTGTTTTTCAACCCGTCCTGAATGAGCTTCGACTTGGAGACTTCCACATAGGTGTCGCAGAAATCACTCCAGAAGAATTCGTAGAGCAGGTGAGTAACCTGGTTGCACTCGAAGGCGTCAAAAGAATCGGCCAAGCGCTGATTGGTTTCCAGAAGTCGATGGAGAATCCAGTGATCGTAGTCATCAAACAGACTGCCATCGATTCGTTGGAGAATCGCCTCGATGGAGGAGTTGTCGAAACTCTCACCACTCATTTGGCGGAAGCGGCAGGCGTTCCACAACTTATTACAGAAATTACGACCAATCTCAATGCGTTGCTCGCTAAAGAGAATGTCTTGGCCACTCGGTGCGATATTTACGATACCGAAGCGAACGCCATCGGCGCCATACTTGGCAATGAGATCCAGTGGGTCCGGCGAATTGCCAAGAGACTTGGACATTTTCCGACCTTTCTCATCCCGAATCAGTCCGGTGATGTAGACGTCCTTGAAAGGGATACGCTCACGCAACTGTTCATCCGTGAGTGTCTTCTCTTCATCACCTATAAACTCGAGGCCCGCCATGATCATGCGTGCGACCCAGAGGAAGATGATATCAAAGCCCGTGCAAAGCACACTGGTCGGATAGAAGAATTCGAGATCCTTTTGCAGATCTTCTGAAGTATTGGGCCAACCGAGAGTGGCAAAAGGCCAGAGCCAGGAAGAGGCCCAGGTATCGAGAACGTCTTCTTCCTGTTCCCAGTTTTCCGGATCCTCTGGACCTTCGACTGAAACGTGAATGTGGTCGGGATTACTGAGGTCGATTTCTTTGCGATCGATGCCTTTCTTATACCATACAGGAATACGGTGACCCCACCAGAGTTGGCGACTTAGACACCAGTCGATATTGTTGTCCTGACCATGGTTCAGCCAGTGAAGGTAAACATTCTCCCAGCGTTTGGGGTGGAACTTTATAATACCTGCTTCAACGACTCGCTTGGCTTCGTCGACTTTTGGATAGCGTAACCACCATTGTTCAGTCAGGCGCGGTTCGATGGGAACATCGGCTCGTTCTGAAAAGCCTACGTTGTTTTCGTAGTCTTCTGTCGCTACCAAGAGTCCCTGCTCCTCGAGCAATTGGATGGCGACTTTTCGTGCCTTAAATCGATCCATGCCGACGAACGGTTCTCCGGCCAGCTCGTTTAAAGTAGCATCGGGATTAAATACATCGATGACTGGCAGGTCGTGTCGTTTACCAATCTCAAAGTCGACGGCGTCGTGCGCTGGCGTCACCTTCAGGCAACCTGTGCCAAACTCTCTCTCAACTGCTTCGTCTCCAACAATGGGAATGGGCTCCTTCGGAAACGGCCGGTAGATCATCTTGCCGACGAGGTGTTTGTAACGGTCGTCTTCCGGGTGAACGGCGACGGCTGAGTCCCCCATGATTGTTTCTGGACGGGTGGTCGAAATGTCTAGGTGCGTGAGTGGGCTGCCGTCGGCTGAAGTGGCTGGTTCCACCAGTTCATAGCGCATTTTCCAGAGCTTACTCTTCTGAGGCTTCATGATGACCTCTTCATTGCTCAGTGCAGTCTGACTGGCAGGACACCAGTTACTCATTCTCAGCCCTCTATATATATAACCTCTTTGGTAGAGCTTTACAAAAGCGGTGAGGACAGCTTTTTGGTAACCTTCATCGAGGGTAAAAGCAGTTCTATCCCAATCGCAGGAAGCACCGAGTTTGCGTAGCTGGTTGAGGATAATGCCACCGTGTTTGTCCTTCCACTCCCAGACCTTTTCTACGAATTTCTCGCGGCCCAGGTCGCGACGATGGAGTCCGTCTTTGCGAATCTCTTTTTCGACCTTGGTTTGGGTGGCGATTCCGGCGTGGTCCATGCCTGGTTGCCAGAGGGCTGCTTTCCCTTCCAGCCGAGCTCGACGGATGAGCATATCCTGCAAGGTATTGTTCAGGATATGCCCCATGTGCAGCATGCCGGTTACATTGGGTGGAGGAATCATGATCGCGTAAGGATCGCGTGATTCGTCGCGTTGCCCTTTGAAGGCTCCTTGCGTTTCCCAACGCTCGTACCACTTGGATTCGACGGAGGAAGGATCGTAAGCTTTGGAAATTTCTGCCATGATTTGAAAAACCTGCCTAGCGAAAGGGGTTCCGACGGTGAGTCAAAGAAAAATAGGCGGGCAAGGCTCTCTAGGAGGGTTCGCGGATGAGGATCTGGAGGTCGTAGCCGTTTTTGCTTTTACGTATTTTAACGAGACCGCGGTGTTTTTTAATGGTCTGGCAAGCTTTGAAGAACTTGAGGCTGATCGCTTCCGGCTGGGATTTGGTTTTTGAATTGGGAAAGGTCTTCTCTTCTTCGATGCCACCACCCCGTACGGTGATTTGGGTGCCTTTGGTCTGCTTTCCTTCTACGAGGATAACTAAACTCCCGTCCTCCTTGAGCGATTCATACATGTGAAGAATCATGTCCTTGAGTCCCTCTTCCAGCTTGATGGCATCACCCTGGAAAGGGTTTACGTTTTTGCCAAACTTGACGGTGACGATGTTGTGGTCGAGATCCTGGACGATACGATTGATGATCATCCGTATGTCGGTGGACTCGATGGTTTGCTTCCCCATGTCGTTGAGGCCAAAGAGATCGTCGGCAACACCTTCTAGGCGTTCCACTTCCGTTTGGATGGTGGAAACAAAGTCGGCTGGTAGAGGAGCATCCTTGTCTTTGACTCCAAGGAGTTGAGCAAAGGTCTTTAACGAAACGAGCGGATTGCGAAGCTCGTGGGAGAGAATCAGTCCGAGGGTATTAAAAATAGTGTCCAGCTCATCGACTCGTTCCTGATAGTCTGACTTTAGACGATCCGTAACGTTTTCATAGCCGCCGATGATCCTGGTATCGCTTCCTGCACCCGTCACATTGTAAGTGAATTCTGGATGGTGTTCTTCCAGGTAATTGTAGAGTTCGATCTGGGAAACACCCGGTTTTATATAGATCTTTCCGGATTCGGGATCGCAGGGCCCTATCTTTTTCCACTTTTCCAGGCTAACGATGACGCAATCGTTTTCCACGGGTAAGTGAGCACCATAGCCCCAGTTCTTCCCTAAGCTGACAGGGTAGATGCGGATCTTTCGTTCCCTGGCGATGGAGACCACCTCAATCAAGCTCTCACGAGTAGCCGGTTTCAGAAGGCACGGGACTTCACGAGTCGTCCTACTCATGGCCGGCTCGATGTGGTCTCCTGGGATTACTTCTAAATCATCAACTTTATCCCAAACGTGGAGCTGACTCATTAATTGGGTGTCCATGTCTTCAAGGAAAAGGTAATCGTAGTTCCCGTTCCTTCCTCCGAATTAACTGATATGGTTCCGTCGTGGGCTTCTACTATACGTCTGCAAATGATAAATCCTAATCCTGTGCCTTTGTCGCCCTTCGTAGTAAAGTTGCCTTGTTGCATTTGTTGGCAGACTTCCTGGCTCATTCCGCAGCCGTTGTCGGTAACTGAAACAATGGCCTCGCCATCTGCGGCTTCTATTTTCACATGAACCGATACTTCTTCCACATAGTCCTCATTCTTCGCTTCCAGCCCATTACGGATAAGGTTTTGAAAGAGTCGGGGTAGTTCGGTGATGCTTCCAGAGACGGAGAGAGAGCTGTCTCCTTCAACGATGATGTTCTCGTCGTCAAAAAAGATATCTGCTTTTACTTTCTGAACTGCGTCTAAAACCGAGAACACCTCCGTGGAGTTGTTTCCCTTACAGACCTCTTTCCATGATTGAGCCAGTTCTCTGCAATAGTTGGCATTTCGTTCCAGGGTCTCTGCATAAGCGAGTGCATTGTCCATGGAGACATCGGCCGAGCCTTATGCGTTTTGCACTTCATGTAAAAGAAGAGAGCTGTAACCAAGTATGGCAGTGAGTGGGGAGGAGAGGTCATGAACAAGCCTTGCAGATGCCTTACCCCACGAAGCCATGGATTCACGTTCCTCCAACTGGCCTTTCAGGATGTCGTTCATCTTTTGGACTTCCTTCAGCATGAAGCCGCGCTTGCGGCGTAGGTCCGACTCCTTGGCATGTTTCTTCACCGTCTCCAGCATCCGGTGAATATCGAAAGGTTTGGTAACGTACTCGTTTGCGCCCAGCTTTATAGCTTCTTGGGCTGTTTCAAGATTACCATAGCCGGTAAGCATGATGATGGAGACCTCTTGGTCGATCTCGCGTACTTTGGCCAAGCCTTCGATGCCATTCATCGATGGCAGTCGAATGTCCATGATGATGGTATCGTATTTAGTTTGGCTAATTTTCTCCAAGCCACCTTCTACGCGGTCACTCACATCAACTTTGAATTCTTCGCCTAGGAGGTAACGGAGACTCTCCCTTGGGCCAAGTTCATCTTCAATGACGAGTACACGCGGAAGGTCTTTCGATTGAACTTCAGAAAGATTCATCTTAGCAGGTTAAAGGACTATTAGGATTTTAAAGCAGGATACGCACCAAGTTTGTGAATAAGTAAACCGATAATACCTCAGGTCGACGAAATAGAGGGATTTTCCCCAAAAAAATTGCGATTTTCTACTAAGTGTAAGCGGAATTAGGGTAAATACCTTATATAGCGCATTCTTTGAAGGCTTTCAGAAACATTGCGCAGCGAACCAGGCTCCCAAATTCTCTTACTGCTGATCATCTCCCTGCTGTCTTCTCAATCATCTCCAACGCCTTCCTCGACAGCGGTTCAACAGCAATGCTAGGATCTAATCATTAACTGATCTACCTGGTTCGCTTTTTTAATTAGCGCAATAGTTTCAACGAACTATGCTCAACGGGCCTTTGTGTCTCCTGAAAAGTCCCGTTAAGCTATAGGATTAACCCTAGCTAGATTCTTCGAATTGGAAACTCCTTTTACCTATATAAGTTATTAAATTAAAGGAGCTTAAGTAATTCATTAAGGCCTTTAATCAGAGGTCGAATGGGTCATGAACCACACAAAGTTGGAAGAATCGGTTTTTCCCTCATGTGATCTTAAATAACCGGCCGTGCATACTTACTAAAGCATGCGAGGGCGAATCTGCCAGCTCAGCTGCCATGCCAAGCCCGAGGCTCCATGTTCTTCCTCAGAAGTGTTGGCTTGTAAGCAGGCCATTCCGCCCGGTTTTAAGTCCAAAATTGCCAAATCGGATTCGCGTGTAAGGAGGTAAGAGCCTAAGTGAGCAAGCTGAGCCTGGTGCCCGACCAAAAGAAGCGTTTCGTTGGATGATTCAATGAAATCAGCCAAGATTCGAAAATCTGCGGTAGGTTCAAGCAAGGGGGTCTCACGTGTCTTTGCTTTTATACCCGTGAGTTTCTTGAATCGTTTGGCTGTTTGCGTTGTGCGAACATAAGGGCTGTGCCGAATTTCTTGGATGTCCCCTAGCTCTTTCTTTTTGAGAAAATCTACTAAGACCGCCAGAGATTCGATGCCATTACTCGTCAGTTTACGACGTGTATCCTTTTTGCTCTGATTTGCTTCAGCACTGCGTAGCAGGAATATCCTCATGTTCCGGAGTTTTGGAATTCATCAGGATTTGGCAATGATCCAAACGAGCTATTCTTCTGTGGGCTCCTCCGGATAAATCAGGCTGCTGGTGGAATCCCAGGACAGGCCGTAGCGCTGAGGTAGCGAAGCATCCAACTCCTTGCTGATAATCTGAGCCTTAATCGCCTCAAGAATAAAGCTGAGGTATCTTAGGTTGGCATCGTCTTGGTCTTCCCGGGCTTCCAGTAATTCTCGAAATGTAGACAAGCCGCTTTCGTATTTCGATTGCTCGCGATCGAATTGCTCGATGGAGAGTTCGAGCGATAATTTTGCGGCCCTGACCCGTTCGAGACCTAAAACCCATCTTCTCCAAAGGAAGCGATTGGTTTCCTTCGCTTCCTGTTCCTGATCTTCCAGTCTGAGCTCTTCCTGTCGTAGCAGGCTAAGGGAACGTTGGTATTGGGCCTTATCTTCTCTTTGTCCCCAGGGTATACTGAATTCTATGCCGGCCGTCCAATCGTATCCATCCCGTTCTAGGGTGTTCCCGTAGCTGTCGACCAATGAATCATCCAAACCTGAAAATCCCATACCGGCAACCAGGTCAACGGTAGGTAGCATCAAGTTTCGTCCGGCTCTCACAAAATTCTCGAACCAAGTAACCTTGATTTCCTGAGCCCGATATCTCGGATTGTTGGCTAGAATTGCAGGTAATGAAGTAGGCGACCCAACGTCTTCGGTCGAAATATCAGGTAGTTGGCATACGGATACAAGGCCTTCAGGGTATTCGTTGGAACCCATTTGCCGATAGAGTTGATCCTGGCTGTCTTCTATCAGAGCGCTTGCGGTAATGACTGCTTCTTGGCTGGTCGCCACGAATACTTGGGATTGGATGACGTCAATGTTGGTGGCCAGGCCCACCCCTTCGCGAGCTTCGTTCTCTTCAAGCAGTTTTTTAGCCACCTCTAAACTGGCTTCTCTGACCTTCTTCACTTCGTGTGCATAAGCGAGATCCCAATAAGCAACTTCAGTGTCACTCATGAGCACCAATGCTTGGTCCTGCAAATTGAGTTCGGTTTGCGCGGCAAGCAACTCGGCGTTTTGCAACATCAGGAGATTCATCTCAGTTCCTCCTTCTCTCAAGAGAGGTTGCCTCAATGACATAGATAGGTCGGACGTATGAGAGGGATTTAGGATCTGAGTGGAACCACTGCTACTTTTGCGCGTGTAGTTGGAACTGACCTGTAAATCTGCACCGGTATTCAGTCGCTTGGCGATACCGGCCCGAGCTAGAGTACTGTGCCCGCTGTCACCTTCAAAACCTCCATAACCGGGCGATCGGCTCCCTCGCTGCGTTCCTGATGCAAAAAACCGGGTGTCGAAGGTAGCTTCCTCGATGATAACATTTTGGCGGGTAAGGATGACTTCTTCTCCTTGAATACGGAGGGAGAGATTTTGTCCCAAGGCCCGGACCACGGCTTCGTTAACATCCAAAAACTCAGGAGTCTGAGCATTCGATGCTGTGCAAATAGCGCTTAGGCAGAGTAGGATAGTGCAAAAAGAGCGTCTCATAATAGGTACTATGGAGGTAGCAGCCGTGGGAGAAGAGAACGCAAGGTTTCCCTTCTATCAACCCAAACTGTCTATTTAGTTACCCCAACTAGACCGGTGAGGTTGCACTATATTTAGCTATTTTTGCGAATATGGCTACGAATGGGGACTTTTGAGAGTGCCTCAGTCAGCCTTTCAGTGCGAACGGGTTTCGTAATGAAGTCGTTCATACCTGTTTTCAAGGCCCGTTCCTTATCTCCACCCATCGCAGCTGCAGTGAGAGCAATAATCCAGGGGCGTTCAGCATCCGAGTATTTTGCGCAAATTCTGCGTGTTGCTTCCAGTCCGTCCATAACGGGCATTTGGATATCCATAAGGATGGCGTCGTAACGGTCTTCTTCTAGCCTATCCAGAGCCTCCTGGCCATTGCAGGCCACCGTGATTGGGTCTGTGAATCCAAGCTTTTTCAATAAGAGGAGCACGACCTTCTGGTTTACTGGATTATCCTCGGTAATCAGAATTTTAATCGGATGATCACTGGCAAAAGACTTGGGTGTCTTGGGGTTTGGCTCAGGAACCACTTGCCGTGGTCGATGATCAACTACTGAAAGTAGGGAATTGTGTAGGGAGGCCGGTTTGATGGGCTTGGAAAGTACCTCCGTAAAATAGCGCGTTATGGACTCGTCGAGAATGCCACCGATTGAGCTCAGCAGAACGAGAGGAAGTTCTTTCTCTGTTCGGAATTCGCGCAGCTTCATTGCCAGCTCTTTTCCATCCATGACCGGCATCTTGTAATCGAGGAGGGCAAGATCATAGACTTGTCCTTTAATGATTTCTGCAAGGGCGTCTGGTCCAGATTCAAATACGTCCGGAACCATTCCCCAGGCCTTCGTCTGAGCCAGAAGCAATTTTCGGTTTATGTCGTTGTCGTCAACGATCAGAACACGTTTCCCGGTAAGGTTTGGATCCTTTTCCCGAAGATACATACGATTCTGTGTCGGGAATGGTTTGCCAATAATGGAGAATCGGAAGGTGGAACCTTTATCCACCTTACTGCTAACGGTCATTTTCCCACCCATGATTTCAGCCAATCGCTTTGAAATGGCTAGTCCGAGTCCAGTGTCACCATACTGACGGGTGGTAGAATTGTCTGCTTGGGTGAATGACTTGAAAAGTTTGTACAGTCGATGTTCTGGAATTCCAATGCCGGTATCAGATACAGCGAATAGAATTTCATACTGGTTGTGTTCACGCTTGATTGCTCGAACCGTGATTTGGACTTCGCCTTCGTGTGTAAATTTCAGAGCGTTACTAAGAAGATTTACTAAAATCTGTCTCAAACGTGAGATGTCACCCAGAATGGTATCTGGAACTGATTCATCTACCAGGTAGCCAAGTTCGAGATCTTTCTCATGAGCTTTTCCGGCCACTTGTTCGAATGCCTCTTCAAGACATTGGCCTATTTCAAAGGGGCGCTGCTCTAGGTCGAGCTTTCCCGCTTCAATTTTGGAGTAATCAAGAATATCGTTGATTAGAGTGAGCAGTGAATCACTGCTGCTACGCATGGTTTCTGCATAGTCACGCTGCTCCGCGGAGAGGTCGCTTTCCAGAAGCATATTCGTCATCCCAATAACCGCATTCATGGGTGTCCGAATTTCATGACTCATGGTTGCCAGAAAGGTACTCTTGGCCTCACTCGCGGACGCCGCTTCTCGAGCATTAATTTCCGCCCGCTTCCGTGCTTGTTTGAGTTCGTTATTCTTATTCTCAAGATCGAGTGTTTTTATCTCCACAGCATCTTCCACTCTTTTCCTGAAGATGTTATAAAGAATAAGTAGTAGGATTCCGGATATAATGAATCCTCCCATGGAATAAAATAACATCCGCTGGAAATTCTGGTTTGACCTGGCAACTTCCTGAGTAATGTCTCTCCAGGTGCTGTAAATAAATTGAGAGTCTTTAGTCCCATTGGTTTCGACCATGAATGTGGAAAGAGAGAACCAGTGGTTTCGAGAGCTAACTGCTTGCCAGCCCTGGCCCTCGTAATCGTTGATTTGGTCAAAGTTTTTCAGGATAAATCGAATGGTGGGAGCCGTGGAATCACTGAGTTGCAATAATGATTGATGACCCGGGACGCGGATAAGCTGATCGATTTCCTCAGCTGTATGCCCCATCGATCCATCGGCTTTGACCATGAGTGCAGATTCACCACTTTCGGGAGTTCCCGATACACTTGCTAGAATTTGCGAAGTCGAAGAAGCAATTCTAAGGAATCCGACCAAGAATGTTTGATTATTTTCTGGGTGTTGAGCGTAAAGAGGTTCAACGATAGAAATGGTAATGCCAGATACTGTATGCTCCAGCCCTTTGCCTAGCATATCAGTTTCGAAAGCTTGATTTAGGATTGCTGGGTCCGGAGCCTCGGTCTTGGAGTGACTCCAACCTTCCCGAAGTTCTATCAGCGGATCCACCTGTCCTGGGAAGTGGATACTCAGTTCAGGCTGAATCTCATTCGCAGCCATTTTTTGCCAATAGGGCAGCAGTTGCTTTCGCAGGGGTTCAATAGAAGGCGATTGTCCTGATAGTGACTCGACGTAGATTTTAGCTAGTTCCGCTGCCACACTTGGCTCTTTCCCAAGTATCTGGGCTCGTGTTTGGTTCTTCTGAAACTCTGAATCGAGAGCTATCTGAAATGACTGATAGTTTAACTCGTTTTGAGTTTTTATTTTCAGTGCAAACTGCTCCTGCTCCCACGAGTGGAGAAGGTATAGTAAGGAAACGATGACAATGCCCGTCAAAAATGCGGACATGATCAATAAATTGCGTGTCGATACTCGTTTGAGCATGAAGAGTTGGTAAGAAGAGTTTGAAAGGTAGCAGATAGCTATCTTTCAGAGCATTTACAGAGAACTTCCTCCGAACATCTAATCCCTGATTCCTATGGGATTTTATAGTTTTTATACAAAGAATTTTAACGCTTTTACCACCAAAGGAATCTACGTATTTAATCGCGTTAAGAATCCCACCATTCAGACCACGGCTGCCAGTGGGCAGATTCCTATGATTCGATCATAGAATCAAAGGATTTTCTGGATAGCACATACTCTCCTGGCCTATTGCGAATGTGCCACAGTTCTTTGTGTTGTGTGCGCAGTTCAAGTGCCTCTTTGTGCAGATTATCTAGAGTATCTCCTAGAAGAATCGCCTGACCACGGTGGCAGGCATGTATCAACATTTTCAGTACCCAACCAACTTCTTCCATGATTGTCCGTTCAATTGGGTGGTCCTTCTTAAGAGCTTTAAATGCTTGTTGCAGATGGATGGCCTTCGTTAATGAAACTTGAAGAGACTCGAGATTCAGGTTCTCGATTTTTCTGATGAACGATTCATCCTCATTTAGAATTTGGAAGAGAACGGATTGGTTATGAATATAGATATCAAACGCTTGGTCCAGATTACCAATGTCTAGAAGTAGTTGGCCCCATCCTTCGTTTTGGAAAACGTGTAAGTCGAGTGTGGTAGAAAGATCTATCTCTTTGTCCTGATTCCATGCACAAGCAGAACCAAATGCGAAACCAGGAAAGCTAGCGACTAATGGCTGAAGGTGGCCATTGTCTCCCCAATCTGTTGTCAAAAGGCCGACAGCATCATTTCGTTTTCCCATTGAAGCTGCCTTGCGAATATTTCCGAGCATGTTTTCTGTCCGTCCGCCAATGCTGTTCCATGAGGATGTTCCGGGACAGACATAGTATTGTAAATCCGACGAGCCTAGGTGAGCGGTCTCTTCTTCAAACGGGTGGATGGCTTCATAGCCCCAGTTGAGAGCCAGGCTGTCTGATGGGACCTCTCCCATCAGCTCAGGATACTTGAGCAATATGTCGGCCCAAAACTGCATCCGGTAGCCATGATTTTCACAAAGGCTATGTACTTTTTGTAGATAGTCTAAATAAACTTGTCCTCGCCCGTTCTCCTTAACGGCTTGTTTGCTTCTTCCAAAACCGAGATCTATGGTTTCATCGCAGCCTACATTGACTTGCTTGCTTTCAAAGCAGGCAGTGATTTGCTCGATAAGATCCTGTGCCAGCTTAATTGACCCTGGATCAATGGGACAGAGACCTTGTGGTTCGGGTCTATAGCCAAAATCAGTTTCTCCTCCTTCCGGTTGTTCGGCCAGCTGGTTATATGGCTCATGAATGAGCCAACGGCTCATGTGTCCAAAGCAATTTAGATTTGGGACGAGCTCGATGAATCGCTCCTGGCAATAGGCATCTAAATGCTTAATATCATCCTGCGTGAGTGGAGATGCATTTCGCCATACAGCCTCATGCCCTTCAAAGGTGAAGGCGTGTTCGATGTATAGCTGCAATTCGTTTATCTTCCAGGACGAGAAAAGGTCTATCAGGTAGAACAGTGTTTCTAGCTTAGGAACTTTATTTCTGGATACATCGAGCATGATGCCCCGTCGCGAAAAATCTGGATGATCTTCTACCGTTATTACCGGTAGGTAGTCTTCGGATGCCAAGGCGATTTGATTTAGCGTCAGAAGGCCGTAATGCCAACCCAGCTGTCCAGCAGCCTGAATCTTGATACTCAATGATGAGATTTCTAAGCTGTATGCCTGATCTGACTGAAAGTCCTCCTGTGTAATCAAAGATACCGACTGTGGTAGATGGTTTAATTGCCCGCGAGTAGGAGTCAGCTTCCTAAACACATCTACTCCAAGTTGGGAACTCGTACCCGATTCCGTTATGGATTTGGGCATGGGAAGAAAAGGGATCCCCCGCTTCGGACGGGTCATTGTACTTCAATCTTTACTGCTGCTTGTTTCCCCAGTGTTAGGCTGGTTCCAAGGGATGTTTCTACTTCGATGGCATTGGCGATTTCGTCGTGCTGTATCACTTTTACAGCTTTGCCTGGCACCAATCCGTTTTTTTCTGCGAATTGTAGAAACTCTGGTTCTTGATCAAGGACTCTAGCGACAATGGTTTCCTGACCCGCACTGCAGTTAACCAGATTTTGTAAGTTTCGTTCGTGAAGCTTTCCTGAGTGCGATGGAATAGGATCCCCGTGGGGGTCATACTGAGGGTGACCGAGAAGGTCGTCGATTTTTTCAAGAACACGATCGGATATGACGTGCTCCAGTTGTTCTGCCTCATCGTGTATTTCCGACCAATCCATTTTGAGTATCTCGACTAGAAAGAGCTCAACCAGGCGGTGCCTTCTCAGCACATGAAGAGCGAGTACTTCTCCTTGTTCGGTCAGCTTGGTTCCTACTCGGGGCTCATATTCAACCAAGCCAGCTGCATGGAGCGATTTGACCATCGTGGTGGCCGTGCCAGGTACGACACTCAAGGACTGGGCTAGCTTCCCTATTGCCAACATGTCTTCGCTCGTTTTCCTGCATTCCAGGTAAATAGCTTTGATGTAATTTTCTACCGTACTTGTTGCCATGAGAATTCTTATAGATGTATGGCTAGAGGAGAATCATGACTCTTTGAGAAACTCCAGAACATCTTCCGCTTGTTTTGAAGTGGACGCTGCCAGGTCTCTCCAAACGAGAACTCCATTTTTGAAAAGAAACGCCTGTCTACTCGCAAAACCCACCTTCTTTGGAACTCTAAATGCGTTAATGACTTCAGAGTCTCTGTCAGCCACTAACGAAAATGGAATGTTGTATTTCTCTTTGAAGGAACGTTGTGATTTGATGCTGTCTTTGCTCACTCCAAAGATCGTTACTTTTTCCTCTAGGAGAACTTCGTATGCGTCCCGAAGACTACAGGCCTGTTTAGTGCATCCTGGGGTATTGGCTTTGGGGTAGAAATAAATGAGTGCGTAGCCTGTGGATGCAGAATCCGCAAGGTCCACAATTTCGCCTGAATCTAGTGTGGCTTGAGTCGCTGGAACCTTATCACCGATATCTAGAGGTGCTGCATTAGCTTGTTGGCTGAATAACATAATACTGACTGATAGGAATAGGAGTCTTAATTTCATACGGTTGTTATATAGAGTTACTAGGTAAGGCTGGGTAGGAATGCCATCGTATTCTCTGGGTCTAGTCTTTGGACAGCCATTCTGAGGAAAGGTTTTGTCGAAATTGTCCTCTAAAAAATAGAAGAAATGTAGAATTATTTTTCACTTTTTTCTGTCTGTAGAGTTGTTAACGGTGGGTATTCACATTGCCGAACCGCGGTTATTCACATTCAGAAGTAAAATGGAGACCGAAAAATCGATGAATCTAAGCTGTTGCTATTTTTGAGACGCACTTATTAACAAGATATTCACATAGTATTGCCAATCAACGATTTACGTACCATTTTAGTTGACGGATGCTATTCCGTCTCTACGATGGTTGTCAGTTCTTTGATAGAACAGAGGTGAGGAAACAAACCTCTGGGATAAAAAACGAAGATTACTTCGAAAAAGGTAAGGTTAACCTGACGGGCCTTGCCCCTTGAGGAAACGCAAGTGGAATTAAGGCATATATCACCAGCTCCGGCAGAAGGGTTCGCACCCAACTGTAAATGCGAATCGGAGTTAGGCGGGAGTCTGAAGCATAGAAACAGAAGACGACCGAGTTAGAAGGAGAGGGGCGTTTTGACCCAATCCGGAAAGTGGTGTCCTGAGAAAGGACACGATGACTACCATTAGTCAGGATGTGAAAAGAAGTCGAGCGAAGCTCCAGCCGATTATAAAGTAGAGGCTGAAAAACGGAAAATCACCTAAGGGATTGAATGACATGGCAAGTCGCTAAATCCAAAGCGTCGGCAGTAAAAATGCGGACGACTGCGAATAAAAAAGTGATCTGAGAGTTAAAAGGCCAGACCCGTACCCTAGGGCAAACGCTCCATCAAAAGTGGAGGCCGACCTGAGGGAGAAGGAGAGGAATGAAACCGTCGCGGATAAATTCCTAACCGTGTCTGAATGGCGGAATCGGCAGATTCCAAAATTTAGGCTGAGAGGCCTTGCTCAATAACTTAGTTGAGAAATCAATTAAGCGGTCCTGCTACGAGATCGATAGCTTCCCTGCCAGGAAGAATAGCGTCGGGGAACTGACAACCTACGAAAGTTGAGTGCAAAATGTCAGTGAAGGACGAGAGTGTTGCGAGCTCCTCCCGATCTTTTAGGCCCTCCGGAGAAATCCGGAGGGTCTCTTCGTGTACGGATCCTACGAACGAGCCATCCACATCCTTTTTATGGAATCTCTGGAATGTCCGTCGGCAAATAAAGTTCTGAGCGCCAAAGAGTCTTTTCGCTTAGCAAGTCGCTCTCCTGATTTGTCGGTCACTAGGTCCTCGTGGTAGAATTTAGGCGGCGTAGCTTCAAGAGCTTCATATATAAGAAGCTGTCTGGCAGTAGATGCCAGTAAGTCTGCACCGCGGACTACCTCCGTAATACGCATTTCAATATCATCGACCACTACGGCGAGTTCATAAGAAGGCATGCCTTCCTTTCGCCAGAGAAGGAAATCACCAAAATCGGCTTGGCAGTTGTAAGATTTGATTCCCTGGCATCCATCTGTGAAAGAAACACAGAGGTGATCGGGTACTTTGAATCGCCAGTTTGTCTTCAGGTTGAGTGGAAAGCTAGCAGATGGGAGCTGCGGACGAAGTGCTTTTGGAAAGATGGACTCACTTTCTGGTGATAGAATAGTTTCGGGATGTTCTCTGATGTCCTTCCGAGAAGACTCGCACGGATAAGCCAGACCTAGTGAAACTAGTTTTTCCAAAGCCTCTATATAGATAGCAGATCTTTGTGACTGTTTAATTGGGCCTTCGTCCCAAATTAATCCCAAGTGCTTCAGATCCTCTATCGCGGCTTGTGAAAAGTTTTCCTTACAGCGATGAAAATCAATGTCCTCGTCTCTGTAGATAAGAAAACCATGGGCGTTTTGGCATCGTTCGAAAGCCGTCCAGAATGTTTTCGCGTGTCCAAGGTGCAGGTAACCTGTAGGAGAGGGGGCGATCCGACCGCGATATGGTTGCTCTGACATTTTGAATCCAAGTTATGGTTACGAGCTGCAGTGTTGGGGAAAGCGACCAGCACTGTAAAACCTAGTTTTCTCATACTTTCCGATGCTTTCATTTTTGGATTTGGAATGTGTCTCAAAACAACCAAGGGTCTTAAGTATGGTGACGCCGCTTTCGCATATATTTTTCCGGGCATTCTTCAGCTTTGTATTTGGGCTTCTCACATTTTACTTCTTAACGTGGGCGATCCTTGCTTCCACGGTTCCGGTCGTAGAAGGCATCATTCGATTTGGAGCATCGACTGTTCTTAGTGGTTTAGGGGCTGTCTATTTCGTGATGGTTTATAAAAAGACGGATGCTTATCTACCTAGAAACCAATCCATGTTGTTCTATTCTTGTATGGCGATACTTTCAGTGGCTACTGGCCTCGTGCTATATTTTCATCTAGAAAATTATCATTGGATACCCGACCGTATGCGTTGGCCTACAGAGATTCTTACGGCTTTGGTCTACCTCGTATTTTTCATTTTTTGTTTGGTCCGCATCTCTGAAGCGGGCTTTCTTCCCACACTTTCAAAAAGCCGGGTTTCGGACGAATTAGTAAAATAGATAAACGCAGTGATTCCTTCAAATTTAGTCAGCGGAAAATGACCTCTGATCCTCTAAAGCTTACGAACTCATGGTTGCCGACTTAAAACCGTGTTTGCCAGAAAATCTCCGAATGGGTTGCCCGGTATGGGCTCATGCTCCTTGGATAGGTAATTTCTTTACTTCTGATGCGCGGCGAATCGATTTCCTTTCCCAATACGGAAGCGTTTTCAATACGGTTGAAGGAAATTCCTCCTTCTATGGGTTACCTTCGATTGCGACTATTCAGCGCTGGAAGGACGAAGTGCCGGATGGGTTTGAGTTTTGTTTCAAATTTCCGCGGATCGTTAGTCACGATCTGCTTTTAAAACATGCCGAACGAGAGACGGTTGAATTTATTGGGCGCTTATCTCCTCTGGGCAAAAACTTGGGACAGTTTTTTTTGCAATTACCTTCTCATTTCGAGCCAAGGCACCTTGAAAATTTAAGTATCTTCTTAGATAGCTTACCTAAGGAATATCATTACTCCGTCGAAGTTCGTAATCCAAGATTCTTTGAAGCGGGGCAGGAGGAAATTGATTTCAACCATCTGCTTTCAGAAAAGGGTGTAGATCGTGTTATTTTTGATACACGAGCTCTATTTAAGGGCAATGCTTCCGATGAGGACACTGAGAATGCTCAACGCCGTAAACCCAACCTACCTGTAAAGTTTATCGCCACTGGATCTCGACCTTTTATCAGGTTTGTGGGCCATCCGAATGAGAAAATAACCCAGGCACATTTATTGGACTGGGTGAAACCGGTTATGGATTGGATGGAACAGGGCCTCACGCCACACTTCTTTTGTCACATGCCAGATGACCTGCTCGCCCCTCAACTTGCTCGTCGTTTTCAATCGCTACTCATTGAGGCGGGTGCTCCTTTTGAGGCTCCTTATTGGCCCCATGAACTGGAGGCTCCAAAACCTGAACAAATGGATTTATTCTCATGAACATTGGTTTCCGACTAAGTAGATTCAGCGGAGTAGGATTAAGGTTCCTACTCTTCTCCTTGGCAGGCTTGGCTTGTCTGGGGCTCTGCGTATTACTTGTATTTTTCATTATACTCTCGCCTAAAAACCTTCCCAAGCTGGAAATTTATCGAGGCGTCTTTCTTACGGTTGAAGAGATTTCCGAGGCGTTCGGTAAAGGAAAAGTAATGATCGCTGAGATCCATTGGGACGAGCCAGGAGTAGAGTTGTACTTCAGCCCGTTTCGTCAGGACGATATAGAAGGACGACACTTTACCCTCTTACCAGCCGACTACCTGCGTTGGGCGGCAGACTTGGATATCATGATCAATACTACCCGGTACTACCCGGAGGAATGGTGGAAAAGTTGGCCATTGAGATCAGTGACCTCGTTGGAAACCTTGGTTTGCGATGGCACCGTCAGTCACATCCACCCGCTTTCCTATATGTTTGGTTGGGATGAGGCCGAAAACTTTATATACCAGAATTCTAAGCCGCCTTCACCGGAGTTTTTAGCTCAACTGAAATGGGGAATCGGTGTGCAGAGCGTAAGTATCCACAATGGGCAGATCAATGTGGCCGCCTTGGATAGAAATATTGTCTACGATTCTCGTACTTTCCTCGGTGTAGATCCGGTGGAAAAAGTGCTCTGGCTCATCGTAGGAGAAACTATTTCTGAAATAGGGATGAACACGATCGCTACCAGACAAGGCGTGATCGTAGGTGGGCAGCTTGATACCCAGGATGCTTCCAACATGATCATTGGGAGTGGTGCTAGTGGAGTAAGGGCACTGACCGGAATTAGAGGCCGCCGAATGCTGGCAGGTACTATGGGAGTTCGCGCTGAGAGATTACCTGAGGATTAATCCAGGCTCATTTTAAATACTTCGCAGGGGAATCCGTCGTCATCAGACGCAAAGGAGGCCTTTATTGTGAATCCTTCGCTCTCGTAGAGTTTTCTAGCTCTTTTATTTTCAGCGAAGGTAACGGTCCAGGCATGGGGACCCGCATATTTCAGGGACTCCTTGAGCAATTGCCTTCCAATACCTTTGCCGAGAGCTGCATCAATGGAGCGATACTGGCAGCACAAAATAGAATGAGTACTCGGAAAGAAGTCATTGTAAGATCTTTAATTGCTATTTGGAGAGCTTGATGGATTCTTGGTTTTCATGCATCCGGAAGCAATCTCTGAAAAAAATTCAGCGGGCTCTAGCCTTATCACGTATCAATGGATGGAGTATTGTTAGCTTCGCAGCACTTTGCAGCATTGTAGTTTTGTTGATGGGCGACCTGTTTGGCTTTGTGGTCGGTGTGGCGGTATCCAGTTCCGGTGTCATGGAACTTCGAGGAAATCGACTGCTAACCAATAAAGACGCGGAGGCCTTCTTGTGGTTGGGTGTGAGCCAAATCTACTTAATAGCCGTTCTTTGGGCTTATGCTACTTACCAATTACTGCGCTTTGACTCAGAAGATCCCTGGGCCATGTTTTCATCGGAATTTAAGGACCTGATATTATCTATCAATCCAGACGTTTACTTGGTGGAGGCCATGATTCGTATTACTTATCCCGTTACTTATTTCACGTTGATATTGGTCGTATTGATTTATCAGGGAGGACTTTGCCTCTATTACATCTCGAGGAAGAAATACCTTTACGCTGAGCTGGACTAGGTCTTTCCTGCATCCCTTTGTTTAAGCATCAATATCTAAACCCGTCTTTCATGTTTACTAGAAATGTAGCCAGATTACTGGCATCCATGGCCATCTGCGGAACCCTTCTTTGGTCTGTAGCTTGTAGCCCTAAATCCGAAACTGAGCCGTCCTCGGCGCAGGCAGCCACCACCGAAACCGAGTCCTCTACCACTGAGGCAACCACCAACGAACCGACCATGTCCGAAGAACTCACAGAAACGCAAAAGATTCACCAAACATTGGGATATTCCATTGGAACTGACTTAATGTTGGATTCTTACTCCGCTGACGAACTGGCCCAAATCTTGGCTGGCTTGGAGCTGAGCGCCAATGGAGATAAACCAGAATTTGTCGATGGACTGCAAGAGCAAGCCTTCCGCATTCACAGCGAGAAGAGAAATCGTATGGCTCAAGAGCAAAGCGCAGGCGCCGTCTCAGCCAATAAGGCCGCAGGAGAAGCTTTCTTGGCTAAGATCGATGTGAAAGAAGGTGTTGTGAAAACCGATTCTGGATTACGCTATGAAATTCTCACCGAAGGCTCCGACAAATTTGCTACCGCCAGCGATAGTGTAAATGTGCACTACCACGGCACACTCGTAGACGGTACGGTGTTCGATAGTTCAGTTGATCGAGGCGAACCTGTGACTTTTCCTTTGAACGGAGTCATCAAAGGATTCAGCGAAGGGCTTACTCTCGTTGGCGAAGGTGGAAAAATCCGCCTCTACATGCCCGCAGACATTGCCTATGGTGATCGTGATTCTGGAGGTCCTATTGGTCCCGGATCTACGCTCGTATTTGAAGTGGAATTGTTGAAAATCAATCCCTAGTTTCAAAGCCTGATAGGCTAGACAACTTTAGAAAAAGCACCACCTGCAGAGGTGGTGCTTTTTTTGTTATAGGCCGAAAGAATGCAGGGGAGTTGTAAAACTAGATTTTACATATGGAGAATTGGCCCCCCGCTCATAAAAAAATTTAGCAAGTCACTGTAAAATTGCAATTACAAAGGCCTCTCAAAATTTGCCCACTATGACTTAGAAGAAGGGTTGTGGGAGCTTGGCGTTCTCAAAAGTTAGTAATGCGCCTGTCTCGCCACTACTTAGAAGAAAATCCACTGCGTTGTCCTGGTCGTTTGCATTCCAGATCTCAACTTCGATTAAGGCATTGCTCCCTGCATTGGAGAAAGAGTTCCATGCAAGGTCGAAGTCTTGATTGGGATCGATGGTCTGAGCCGCATCCCAGTTTGTGATGTAAGGGATTACTGGGAGCGTTCCTCCTCCCATGGGGAATGGACCGAGTACAATCTCTTGGCCATTCTCAACGACGCGCACGGAGTAGTTGCCTTCCGGATACGCGGAATTTCGTGCTGCTTCTGAAACAAAGTCCGCTTCCAAATCGAATTCCCCAAAACCGTCTGCAGGCACGGGCTCCTCGGACGTGTCGGGCTTAATGGCCGTTACCGATGAAAATTCAACTCCGTTGGCCTCAACGAGAAATCCGTAGTTACTTGGCGTGGGTGCCGCCGCACTGGTTTGATTGGTCGAAATGCCACGGGAAACCAGAACACTTGGATCTTCAAAATTCTGAGGAGTGGTATCCAATTCAAAATAGGTGGAAGAGAAATAGCCAACTTTTGTGTCTACGTTTTGCAGTTCAGAGGTTTCATTGATAAAAGTCAGGCCAATCTCGTAGCTCTTGTTTGGAGACAGACTGTCCTCTGGAATGAGAAAGGAGGTTGCCGAGGTATCCACGAATGCAAAGAACGCCTCATCATCGCTTACATTATCCCAGATTTGCACGAAGGCTTCATCGGAAGCGTCGGCTCCCGTGAACGGAGCCCACAATAGTGTAAAATCCTGGCCGAGATCATGGGAATGAAGAGCCATTGGATTTAATAAGTGAGGGGCGGTTGGATATGCGTCTCCGGTTATGGTAAAAGGATAGCTTTCACTTTCTACTCCATCGGTAATGTTCAGGCTGAAATTTCCGTTCGGGTAGTCGGTATCCAAGAATGATTGAGCTGTGTAATCCTGGACATCGATTTCAAAATTTCCCTCTCCATCGCTAAGGTTCACCGGACTTGAAGGACCGGAATGCGTCAGCGTAGCGGCCGATATTTGGTCATCGCCAGCTACACCTGCTCCGAAGACCCATCCACTTGGAACGGTAGGAGCTACGTTGCCAACTTGCCGGTATTCCTCTTCCTTGAGGATATACAGGAACTCAATTTCGGCATATGCAAAATTTTGTAGGCCGAACACAGCCAACAAGGTACACAGGATTAGGGATTTTTTCATTACAGTTGGGTTGGTATTGCTCGTAAGGATACGCGAGCAGCAAAAGATTTTGGTTTCTAAGGTGAATCACCTGATTTTGAGATTTGCAATGGCTTTCTCAGCCTCAGGGATTGCTTCCTCACTTGTATAAGAGTTGTTGATACAGGATGGGGGTTGCGATTACAAAAACGATGAATCGCCAGGATTAGTGGCAAACTATTTCCATTGCCTTGTGGGTTGGTTTGCCCAAATTCCCCCTGCTCGATACCAATGGACAACAAATCTGGAGATTCTCTAAGGGGTGGAATAGCTGCCGCGGCCTCCTTTATTATATGGGGACTGATTCCCATGTACTGGAAGTTGTTGGAATCGGTGAATGCATACGAGTTGGTCCTTCACCGAATCGCCTGGTCGTTTTTCTTTTTGCTTCTTATCCTAAGTTATAGAGGAAAACTGAAAGCGTATTTTCTGGTATTCCGAGATAAACGCCTGGCTTTGATTTATGCTTTTGGCGGCGTTATGCTAGCGATCAACTGGTTGGCCTTTATATACGCAGTGACAAATGGGCAGATCCTTCAAGCAAGTTTGGCCTATTTTATTGTGCCTTTGGTGAATCTTGGCTTTGGCTTTATTGTGTTAAAAGAAGGCCTCACTCGGCTTCGTGGATTAGCGGTCTTGCTCGCCTGTGTCGGTGTTTTAAACGAAGTATTCGGTGTCGATGAAATTCCATGTTTAGCCCTGGCCATTGCAGGTTCTTTCGGAGTGTACGGACTGTTAAAGAAGAAGTCCTCCTTGGGAACGGTCACAGGATTGGCTCTCGAAAACACGGTTATTTTCCCGATCGCTTTGGTCGGGTTGGTATGGCTGTTCTCGCAAAACCAAGGGGCTTTGTTTCATGCACCCTGGTCTCTCCAGGCCCTCATTCTTCTTACCGGCATTGTGACATCGATTCCCTTACTTCTATTTTCTTATGGTGCTAGAAGGATTCAGCTCAACACGCTTGGGATCCTTCAATTTATTGCCCCTTGTATGAAATTTGGCTTGGCCGTGTGGTTGTACGACGAGCCAGTTTCTTCGGGTAGAATGATCACCTTCGCCTTTATTTGGGCGGGGATCGCATTTTATTTATTCGATGCATTTCGCTCTTCTCGAATAAAAGATGTACCTCCTGATTTGTGATGTATTGACCCGAATCTGAAACTCCTACTTACTTAAAGAGTCAAAGTCGGAAACTCTTTAAAGATAGTATAAGTGGCCCTAAGAAAAAGGATTTGGATTCCCCTCGCGAGCCTAGTGCTCCTCGCCGTGTTATTCGGTGTAGCCTGGTTTTATGTTCCAGAGTACGCAGAACAACAATTCAAAGAACGCATGCAGCAGGTTGGAATCGAGACAGATTCCATTGAATTTCGAATTGAGGGCATGTCTCGGCCAGTGGTGCGCGATCTGAGCCTTCGAATTTCCGGGGTCAATCTTGTCGCTGAATCAATTGAGTTTGGATCGTTTTTTGATGGATATGGTGAAGACCGACCCTTGAAGATAGCGGTGAATGGTCTTTGGGCTGGAGTGAATGCGCAGGTACCTGAGGGCTTGTTATCAGTAAACAACGCTATTCTGGCGCTTCCGGAGAAAACTCCATTTCAATCCCCGCTGCCGTTGGAAATTCATTTCAAAGACGGAATTGTTCACTATGAAAATCGTGGTCGAGCCATTGAGGGGCTGGTGGATGGTCATTTATCGGTCGTTCAAACGCGAGTGGATTGGAGCTTGGACATCGATGTGGAAGAACATCCGGTCGTCGGTCGTGGATTTTTTGATTGGAATAGTGGACTGATGGACCTTTCAGGAGAAATGGATCTAAGCCACGACCTTAGTCAGGGTATATGGGATATCCTCAATGAAGAGCCCATGTTTGATTGGAATGAAGGCCGCTTTCAGACCGCATTTCATTTCGAGGGAGATAATTTTAATTTCCAAAATGGGCAGGTCCATACGGTTTTGAGCAATGTCGGTGTTGGATTTGAAGGAGTTGATGTTTCTTCATCGGACCATGTTGCTTCTATGCTTTGGACGCCTGGGCGTATGACGGTCGAGTTTACCGGTAACGGTCAGCTTTCCAGATTACTCGAGGCTCCGTTCAATTGGAGCGGTACTTTATCAGTCGAAGAAGGACCCAATCTCCATTTCGAGCTCATGGAAGCTTCCATCTCACCCGATTGGGACTTTGGAGCGGTTCAGGTGGTTCATACCTTAAGTAACGAGATCCCGCTAGAGGTGTCTGTATTAGGATCCGAGGAAGGTTTCGATTTTCAGGTACTCGGTTTGGATCTGCTCCTCAGCAGCGAAATGCAGGATCAGCTGAGTAGTGGCACACTGGATATCATGTTTAACGGGCATTTGCATGAGCAGTTGCTGTCGAATGCTTCGGTCGATCTGTGGTTTCGCGATGGGATATTTATGGCTCCTATGTTCCAGTCTGAGGTGGGCGAGGGGCTTTTGAATTTTGAGTTGGAGACAACGACTCTCGATAGTGATTTATTCGCCGAATTGGTCATGAATCCCGGTGATTTTGTTCATTATGCAAATATGAGCGACGTGACTCTCTTCCGCTACTCCGACTTAATTGGAGAAGGGATAAACGTTAATTGGACCCCGGGAGCCGAAACTTCTGTCGAGGTCTCAGGAGGTTTTGATGGAATTGGTGCGGCCACCTTGGCGTTTCAGCCTCAAGGAGAATCCAGTCTCCGCCAATCAAAGGGAACGCTTATGATGAGCCCTGGGAATTTTGAATTGGAGTACGACATGACTTTTGATCCTACTTCTGGCTTGGAAGCCTTGGTCGCCTTGGAGGATTATGCGATTGAGGAGTACCCCTACCTGGAGCGATGGATCACGGGGGAGTTTGACGTTACTGGGCTGCTTTCAGCTGATTTTGAATTGAAGGTTACTCCGGACTCGGTTGCCCCGAGTATTTCTTATCAATTGGATAACCTACTTTATGCAGGGGGAAATCTTGTTTTAGACAACGTTTCCTATGCTGGAAAGATTCATAGCTTGGAGCCCTTCCATATGACATCGGAAAAGCCTTTCACGGTTTCCACCGTTCAGGTCAATGGCTGGACCGCTTCCGATTTCACCACCAGCTTTGAAATTGGAAACCGGATCAATATCTCAGGCACATCGCTTAGTGCATTTGGGGGTTCGATTGAATTGGCCAATGTTTCAATGAATCCGGAGGAAATGTATATCGATTCCGAAATCGGGGTAAACAACCTCCAGACTGAGGAGATTCTTGATTGGATCCCCAAGGTGATAGGTGCCGCCGAGGGAAGCATAGATGGAATCATTCCTTTCCAGTGGGATATGAAGAACAGCATATTTTCCTTGGGGCATGGGCATCTGCATACGCCAGAAGGGCAACTCGGTTCCATGAATCTGCGGATTTTTAGACCAGAAGATGAAGCCGAAAATCTAAATAGAGATGATCGCTACAGTATGGTGGACGATGCGCTCTCCAATTTACAGGATTCTTCTCTAGATATAGACATTCTCCCTCCGAGTGGGGACGCGGAAGATACGCGAGTCAGATTGAACATCAAAGGATTCGTGGACTCCCGTGTGGTTAAGGCACCCGTAGATGTAGTGAGGTACTACAATTTGCCATTGGATAGCTTCAACTTGACCATGGAACAAGTCCGGCAAGATCTGCCCGGAATTAGAAGCTCAAGCGCTGAGCAGGCCAACTAGAGTCAGTGTGACTCAATTTATCACTGAACTATTCTTCGCGGCCATAGTGTGACACTGTGGCGCATTATAGAATATAGTGGGTTTTTGTAAGTCCTTGTAGAACAACTGATAGAGGCCAGATATAGCTCTGGCATGATTTAGGCATTAACGGTGGCAACAATAACCATTAACCAAAATCATTATGAAATACTTAACTCGTCGTTATTCTAACAATAATCGCGATCTTTGGAGGGACTTTGAGAATTTCTTCAACAGTACACCCTTTTATAATTCAAGCTATCCGCAGTATAAATCGAATGGCACCTTCCGACCTGCAGTTGACCTCTTCGAAGACGAATCCAATTACTTCGTCAGAGCAGAGATTCCCGGCTTCAAGAAAAAGGAGTTGGAAGTAAACTTGGAGAGAGATCGATTAATGCTCAAAGGGGAGCGGAAGAATAAAGGAGAAGGTGAAAAAAGTACCCTTTCATTCCATCGGTCTGTAAATTTACCCAGCACGATTGAATCCAAGAGAATCGAGGCTCATTACGAGAATGGCATGCTTACGGTGACCATTCCTAAGGCGGAATCAGCCAAGCCCCGCAAAATTGAAATCAACAGCTAACCTATTGCTACCAATATCATTATGAATTCATCACTAACTAATTGTACATCCTCATCTACAGATCAAAAGCAGTCCACTCAGTTTGTAACTCCGCACTATGAAATATCGCACACGGACGATGTGAGTTTTGTGCGAGTTGAACTACCTGGAATTGGAAAGGGTGACCTTCAAATTTCTTTAGAAGACAATGAATTACGGCTTGAAGCTGCAATCAGTGAGCAAAAGCCGGATTCATGGAAGCCACTCTACCGCGAGACGAATGACGGATCTTATCAATTGCGCCTGAGTCTGGGGAAGGAGGTCAACCAGTCAGCCATTTCAGCTGATCTTGTTGACGGAGTTCTAAAGCTTGCCTTTCCCAAGGCGGAGGAAACCAAGCCAAGAGCCATTAAAGTGAAGTAAGGAGACAAGCTAAGAGATATAATTCAGGCCGAAGCTAATGTAGCTTCGGCCTGATTGTTTATGGATATTGCCTGGGAAAATTTAAAATTTGTATGATTCAAAGATAATTGGTGGAAATAAATGCTATAGGGAGTCAGTCCCATTCATATACTATGAAACGAATACCCATTTCGATCTTGGCATTATGTGCCCTTTTTAGCCTAGGCCCCAGCTTATCGGGCCGGGAAGTGGTCACTGAGCGTGTAGCGCTTGAGTTGGTTGCAGAAAACAATGCTCTGATTCCCGGACAGAAGAGCACGGTGGCGGTTCGTATGACAATGGAAGATCACTGGCATACATATTGGGCAAACCCTGGAGATTCTGGATTGCCCACCGAGATTGTATGGACACTTCCCGAGGGAATTACAGCAGGTCCCATTCAATGGCCAGCACCTCAGTGGATCGACTATTTTGAAATGGTTTCCTATGCATACGAAGGTGAGATCCTTTTGTTGGTTGATTTAGAGGTGCCCGATGGTTTTGAGGCGACTGGCCAGGTTGATTTGGCTGCCAGGGTTGATTTTCTCGTTTGCAAAGAGGCCTGTATCCCTGGTGGGGCTGATCTAACGTTGAGTTTGGATGTTTCTTCAAATCCTGGTCCCGGCTCGCATCATGCTCAAATTCAGACCACGAGAAAACAATTACCTGCGGAACTACCCGATTGGGAAATGAGGGTGGTAGGCAATGGTGAGTCCTTCGCTTTGAGCGTGCTAGCACCAGAAGGACAGGATTTTAATGGAAGAGAGGTCACTTACTTCTCCCTCGATGGTTGGATTGCTCCTTCTAAGCCACGAACTTCTTTAGCAGAAGGAAGGGTGCTTACGATCGTAATGCCAAAGACGGAGTATGCTCCCGAAGAAGGCAAAGATCAGTTTCGGGGAGTACTTGTTTCTGACAAGCCGTGGGATGCTGCTGGAGATTACCTGGCATTGGCAGTCAATTTAACCTATTCTGTGAATGAAGAAGTCGTAAGCTGGCTTGCTTCAGTGGGAGGAGTAGACGCTGGAATCTCCATGGGCAGTGGCAGCGTAGCCAGTTCAGAGGGGGCGTCTAAGGGTTTTATCACACTTCTCCTGTTCGCAGTAACCGGAGGGTTGCTTTTGAATCTCATGCCCTGCGTTTTTCCGGTTCTGTCTATTAAGGTCTTGGGATTTGTTCAGCAGGCTGGGGAAGATAAGTCCAAGGTCAAAATCCACGGTATGATATTCACTCTTGGGGTCATTGTATCCTTTTGGTTGCTTGCCGGAGTCTTCTTAGCGTTACGGTCAGCCGGTCAGGAAATTGGCTGGGGGTTCCATTTGCAGGCACCTGGGTTTGTCGCGGTGCTTGCGAGTATCATGTTTCTCTTTGGATTGAACCTCTCTGGAGTTTTTGAAATTGGAGAATCTCTCACAGGTGCCGGAAGTGAACTTCAAGGGAAGTCTGGTTATTCCGGATCCTTTTTCTCGGGTGTTTTAGCGACCTTGGTAGCTACACCTTGCACAGCTCCCTTTATGGGAACGGCTGTTGGAGTGATCGCCACTTTATCGGCTGTTCAGTCCATGGCGATTTTTACGGCCCTAGCGATTGGGGTGGCTTTGCCTTACCTGATCCTTTCGTTTTTTCCGGCTTTTCTAAATGCCATGCCTCGGCCCGGAGCGTGGATGGAAACCTTTAAGAAAGCCTTGGCCTTTCTCCTATACGGCACCGTGGTTTGGTTGGCTTGGGTCTTTGGCAATCAAGTCGGCGTAAACGGCATGGGAGCATTGCTCATGGGCTTAGTCATCATGGGAATTGCTGCCTGGGTCTGGGGGAATTGGGGCAGCCTCGCAAAACGTAAGTCAGTTCGTACGATTGCTTTTGTTGTCGCTTTACCTCTTTTGTGCACAGGCGGTTATCTCCAATACTGGGCCTCAGGCTTAGAGCCTCCACACATCTCGATGGGTTCTGAAAAAACCGATGCTATAAACTGGCAGGCTTATTCCCCGGAAACGGTCAGTGCCATGGTAGCAGACGGCAAAACGGTCTATGTAGACTTTACAGCCACCTGGTGTCTCACCTGCCAGGTAAATAAGAAGGTAGCCTTCGGAAGTGACGAAGTTATCCAGTACTTTAAAGAGAATGACATCGTCGCTTTAAAAGGAGATTGGACTCGAAGAGATCCTGTAATCACACGGGAGCTTCAGCGTTTCAAACGGAATGGTGTTCCGACGAATATCATATACCGCCCTGGCGGAGAAGATACATTGCTTCCAGAGGTGCTTACACCTGGAATTGTGCTGGACGCCCTTCGCGAAGGTTAAGCGGCCTTAAGTTGGACAAAGCCAGCCTTAATTATTCAGTAGCTTTGCGTCGCTTTACAACAATAACAGATGCGACGAAGCCTACTAATCCAAAAATCATCGCGTATGTAGATGGCTCAGGGATGGCTGCTGCCAACTGGATTTCTGACCATTCGGTTGCATCGTCCCAAGCGTTTGAATTAGATGTGTTCCAGAACAATTGTGTTTCACGTTCACTACCATCATCGTCATTGATAACTCCCATAAAGGCGAAAGAATTTCCTATTGTAGGAGTGGTAACATTTAGAGTAGACCAAGGATTGGAAACTTCCACCACATAGCTATTACCCACTGTATCCTGAGTTCCCCAAACGATACCTGTACTAGGTGTGTCTATCGGTGAAAATTCGATCTCCTGCAGCAATGCATTGGAATTTGGGTTAAACCTATATTGGAATCTATCTAAACCATCTAAGGTGTGGTTCGGTACCGCCGAACCTGGAAATGTACCTTCAAAATTAAGCTCTACCGAATCGTCATTGAATGAGTTCAGATTGGTACTAATCCCATCTGCGGAATTTTCTCCTCGAATATCATCCGTTATCTGAAAGAGGGCGTAGAGATTTATACTATCCCATTTCAATCTTACGGTGCCCGATAGATCGCTGCTATCAGTAGGAGCAGTAAATCCGCTCCCCAGTGTAGCAATGTTGATTGCTGCACTCGCATCATCCCATTCGCCTGCACCAATGGTTCCTGTGGCGGTTACGGTGTTTGTGGATTGAAACACAGAAACTTGTCCGGAGAGGGGGGGGCATTGCAACGATGAGTGGCAAAAGGAATAGGAAGATTTTTCTCATTTTCCGGTAGGTTGGTATAAAAGCTAAGGCCAGAATTAGGTGTTTCTACTGAGAGAGTCAATGATTTCTAATCTCATCGGTTACGGGATCAATCTCCCAGAAATGAGGGTAATTATCGTCAATCTTTACTAAATTTTTAGCTAGGTCCGAGCCTAACGATTCTCTGTTAGAAGGACTGTAAAGCCATGATTAAGAACCTTTTGAGGCGTTCCCTCGAAGGATGGCGCTCGCTTCCTTGTGATCCAACTTGGTGGTCGTGAAGGAATAGAATGGATCATCGTGCTCTTCCATCCACTCGTCCAGCTTCTCGCGCAATTCGGATTTGATGTCCGAATAGCTGTTATTGTCAGCCAAATTGGAAACCTCATTGGGGTCCTCCTCTAAATGGTAAAGCTCCTCTCCCCAATCGGTGTAGAGGTTGTATTTCCACTCATTCGTGCGAATTGTTCGGATCGGGTTCACCCAGGTTTGTTTTCCATAGTATTGGCCAATTACGAACTCTCTCTCTTTTTGATTTTTTTTGCCCTTGAGTAGCGGCACTGCCGAATGACCGTGGGTTTCAATAGCCTTAGCTCCTGCGAGATCCAATAGGGTAGGTACGGTGTCTACGTTGACCCACTGATGGTCTGTTTCTTTGGGCCCCTTTACGCCGGGTATGCGTATGCTTAAGGGAATACGCATCATGTGCTCGTACATGAACGGGCCTTTGAAAACGAGTCTGTGAAAGGTGTCCATGTCACCGTGATCCGAAGTGTTCACCACGATGGTGTTTTCCCAGAGTCCTTCATCCTTCAGTTTTTGGATCACGCGTCCAATGTGGTCATCGTAGAGTTTTACCTTTTGGCGGTAGAAGTCGCGGTAGCCTTTCCAAGTGTCTTCGTCTGCATCGACAATAAACTCTCCTTGATTGTGCTCCATAAACTCACGGTGTACTTTCGGCACCGAATCGAAATCCTTCTTCTTCCAGGATTCACCAAGTTCTACATCGTCAATCTTTACCTCACTCTTTCCAGGTTTGTAGTGATAGATGTCGTGGGGATCCAGATACATCAGAAACATCGCCCACGGACGGTCGCTATTCGTATGGCGTTCTAGAAAGTCGATTCCCTTTTCGGTGACTTTGGGGTCTGGGCCCTGTTTATAATCTTCATCCCAGCCTTTATTGGCAATCGGGTCAGCCCCGAGGTGCCATTTTCCAAAGAGCGCAGTTTTGTACCCCGCATTTTGCAGGAGGCTCCCAATTGTCGGTAAGGCGAGTTCCGTGCCTCCGGAGGCGTTGCTGTTGTTCATCATCTCCGTCTTGTGCGGGTAGAACCCGGTCAACATCGATGAACGACTAGGAGAACATTGTGGAGTCGTGCAAAAGGCGTTTTTGAAGACAGTGGACTCTTCGGCCAGTGCATCTTGGTGCGGCGTATCAAAGAAGGCATCTACAAACCCTTGAGCCTCCCAATGCTGCTGATCTGAGCAAAGGTAGAGAATGTTCATGGGTTTCTTTTTAGCATCGGAGTGTGAAGCCCCAGATAGTATTTTTGGCAGCGACATACTGCCGACCGCTGCTCCGGTGGATTGAAGAAATTGACGACGAGATTGTTTCATAGGGTATTTGAAAAAGAGCCTTTAGTATCTCGATCAAATAAAACGGGTCAATCCCTTGCATTCTATCATTCCAGGGTTGCGCTTTCCGTCAGGGTTGTTACGCAGTTGTGTAGCTTGTCTAAACTCATCCTCAGTTTATTTTTTCTACCGCTGCTCATTGGCTTTGTAGGATGCGAGTCTTCCAGCTCGGTAACTTCGAATTCGCCAGATACCAGCACTCCTGAAGATGCAAGTGAACCTGTGGAGATGGCTAAGGCCATCATAGAAGTTTCTGAAGATCAGGTTAAAGAGGCGGAAATGAAATATCGTTTGGCTTCACAATTACTGCAATTTGCAGGCCCCATCGATGATCTCAGTCCCGAAAGCAAAAATGTTCGATGGCTTGCCGCCGACCTGATCCAAACCGCCGTAGAGCTGAATCCGAACGAGTTTAAATATTATCGGGATTTATTCATGACCTACATGGTATTTCAGGAGCCCGTACGTGCTTTTGACGCCATTGAGCCTGCAACCACCGCGCCCGAGCTCGCCAATGAAGTCGCCGAGTTTCAGTCGTTGGTCTTCGGAGCGCTTGAATTTGCCTCCCTCATCGAAAACGATTCCTGAGGATTACGCTCGGTAAAATACGAGCCTAAGCATTACCTCCATTCATGTTTCGGGTATCGTCCTGCCAGTTCCTTTTTGATGGAAGGATAGGCTGAGGTCCAAAAGGTTTCTAAATTGTCGGTTATTTGAACGGGACGTTGATTGGGTGCTAGGATTTCCATTCTTAATGGAATTTTTCCATCTGCCAAACTAGGCGTTCCTTTAACCTCATAGAGATCCTGGATTTTGGCCGCGATTACTGGAGGATCGTTTTCAGAATAGCGTACCTTGCAGCGCCGCCACTCGGTCAGCTGGATACGCTCCGGGGCAAAGTAATCGAGAGCAGCAAGTTGTTCAGTGGAGAGCCATGCCTTGAGCGTCGGCCAGGGATCACGGTCCTTGATATCTTTGTAGCCATATCCTCCATGGCAGATATGTTCTAGAAGGTCGCTTCGGTCGTCCTCCGAAATCGTAGGTAGCTCCAAATCTGGCATTGCATCCGCAAGAAAGTTCAAACGAGTGATCCAGTTTTCTACCGAGGTATCCCACTTTTTTAGTTTTAAAGTTCCATCAGCCACCTTGCCAGCCAAGAGCCGGGCTGCCTTTTCGGCCGATGGCTCCGGCAAGGGTCCGGATGAAAGCGTAAGATCGCGAAAGCGCCTTTCTCGAACTGCCTCTACACGTCGTATCGATGGGTTAAATACAACCTGCTCCGTATCCGAGAGATCCTCAGGAAACAATTCTTCCAGCCACGATTCTTCTACCGCCGATACTTGGCCCAAAATCACGGAAACATCTTTGCCTTGGATTTCGTTGATTTCCAAAGGGACAATCAGTGAGTGGTCTGTAACGACTGAATTGCGGTTCAACTCACCCCGTCTTTGGTGAACCAGTTCGCACCGCTTCGTTCCTTTGTCCAGACGTTTAGCCAATTGATCGCTGAAGCCGGTGAGTATGGATTTTCGAAATCCGATCCCATCTTCGTCGATTTGCTCCATTCGGAGCCCTTGGCTTTTCGCTAGTTGTCTCAGTTGGATGTAAGACCTTCCAGCTTGACGAGCAGAACCCGCATGAATGGCCAAGGCTCTGCAAGCATCTACCTGAAATCGGTAGCCTTCGGCATAGTGGTAGGCTTGTATTTCAGCGAATAAGTCGGAGCTCGTTTCCTCGCCAAAAATGTTCTCCCGTTCCTTTTCTACTCGCTTATCTCGAATGGGAAGCAAAAGGCTTTTTTCCTGGCTAATGGCAACTGCCAAGCAAACAGAGGGCACCGCTCCATACTGATCTGCCTCAATCAGCATGCGGGCATGTCGGGGGTGGCACGGGAAGGCTGCCATGCGCGCGCCCATTTGAGTCAGTTCTCCCGACTTGGTATCCAGGGCACCAAGTTCCTTCAGCAGCCCAATGGCTCTCTCAAAACTATTTAGTTCAGGTGCTTCGACCCAGTTAAACGATTCCAGGTTCTCGATCCCGGCGGTCTTTAAAACGAGCAATGTTTCAGCTAAATCAATGCGATGGATTTCGGGTATGTCCTGATCAGTTCTGGCTTCATGGTCTGATTTTGACCATAAACGAAGACAAACTCCTGGGGCGGTGCGCCCGGCACGACCGGCTCTCTGATCTGCCGATGCTCTACTCGTTTTATTGATCAAGAGCGTGTTGATCCCACGATGAGGATCATAGTTGGCACTCCTGACCAGCCCACTGTCGATGACGGCTGTGATTCCATCGATGGTGATGGACGTTTCGGCAACATTGGTAGCCACGATCACTTTTCGGGAAGGGTACTTTTTTACCGCGGCGTCCTGCTGCTCGGGAGGAAGGTCGCCATAGAGAGGGAGCACCTGCCAGCCTTGGGTGCTGCGGTCGTGTTCCAGCTCCGCGATAGTTTTGCGAATTTCAAAGGCTCCGGGCATGAAGATCAATGCGTCCCCCTGGCTATGCTCTTGGCTCCATTTACGGAACGCATCTCGAGCAGCTTCCCAGACAGGTCTTTGATTTCCTGTTCCTAATGGTTGGTAAGAAATCTCAACAGGGAAGGTTCGATCTTCAGTGGTGATGACCTCGCTATCAAGCAGGTAATGTTGAAGGACATCTGTTTCGAGGGTCGCTGACATCACCACGATTAATAGATCGGGCCTGGACTCCTGTTGTAATTTCTTGGCCAGAGCCAAAGCGATGTCGCCCTCAATATGGCGTTCATGAAACTCGTCGAATACGATGGCGGATATTCCGTTGAGCTGCTTGTCACCCAGCAGTTGCCTTATCAGAATACCCTCAGTGACCAGTCGCAGACGAGTGGATTGGCTGGTCCGGTTTTCAAATCGGATTTGGTAGCCGACTTCTTCGCCGAGCGATACACCGCGTTCTTCCGCAATTCGTTTTGCGAGCAACCGTGTGGCCAACCGCCTGGGTTGTAATACAACTGCCTGACCATCTTTCAGCAACCCACTATCCAGCAGCATCTGGGGGACCTGAGTGGACTTACCCGATCCGGTAGGGGCTTGTAGAATGATCTGGTTTGTTCTGTGAGCGCTGGCAACTAACGCTTCTTCAATCGCGAATATAGGGAGGCTCATTCGAGGTAGACAGAATTGCCCTCAACCCAGGCCGGAACGCAGGTGGCGATGAATACAACATCCTCCTCGGTCTCGTTCCAGATCTTGTGATGGGTGTTCGCTTTTATAACGACACAATCTCCAGCGGTGATGGTGGTCTGTTCTTCGCCAAGTAGCATCTGTGCCGTTCCTGAAACCATGGTGTACGATTCTTCCGCCTCAGGGTGATAGTGTTTGGCGGCTATTATTCAAAATTAATCGTACTTTTGGAGGAATCTGCAATTTCTGACTTTTGGTCTTCATCTCCCTGGAACAGATCGATCTAGTTGGAGCGTGAAACCTATTTACATCATCGTGGCGTGCTCCGAAAACCGGATTATTGGCAAAGACGGGGGATTGCCGTGGTCGATTCCAGAAGATACCGATTACTTCAGAAATAAGGTTAAGGGCGGCATTGTTATTGAGGGGCGTTGCTGCTTTGAGGAAACCGGTGAAGCTTTTCCCGATTCCGATACGATTGTGCTGAGCCGTGATCCTTTGTTTTCCCCACGGGGAGTGCTGGCTGCGGTTTCCTTGCCACTCGCTCTGGAGTTAGCCCAAGGGCTAGAAGGAGACGGCCCGATCTGGATTTGTGGAGGGGAGTCCATTTATGAAGAGAGCCTGCCTTTGGCAGAAAAGTTATATCTGACTGTTGTGCATGCTGAAGTTGAAGGAGATACGTCCTTCCCAGAATGGAAGGATTATTTTTCGGCGGAGTTGGAATGCCGGAAAAGCTCAGACGAGAGCTTCAATTATACTTTTTTCGTTTTAGCAAAGGAAGCAAGGTAGGGGGCGAGGCTTGGGATCAGAGAAACAGTGATGTTTTTTCTAGAGCGGTAGGCATTCATTGGTAGGGCGACCTCGCCGACCGTGTCGGGTCGAAGCCTTGTGCGAAGCCTGAGGACGCCGAACGTCGTTGTACGCGGACAGTGCTGGTGTCGTCACTTCGTTCCTCGAAACGGCGATCTGTCCCTACCTTAAATGTGGCGCGGTAGGGCGGCGGCATCTGGTCGGGTAGACGGAGTCTTCGCCATTTTGTTAAGAGAAATTAATTTTTCTGCGACTTCCGAGGTGTCTCCCGGGTTACTTGTTTATCACAAGCACATAAACCTTTAATCCAACATGCACATGAAACAACTAATCGCCTTACTCGGCACATCTATCGTTTTGGTAACAGTTCCCTTAATGGCAGCTGATTCCTTCGAAACGAATCCCGGCTACATCAACTTTGAAAAGTATGTCGGAATGCACGCTGAAGAATCTAAAGTAGAAGTTCAGCTCAAAGGACCCTTGCTTCGCCTTGCTGCTTCGATCGTTGAAGCTCAAAACGAAGACGTCTCCAACCTCATCAGTAGTGTCGAGCTCGTTCTGGTTCACGTCTATGAAGTGACGGAAGACAACCGGGAGCAATTTGCAGAGAGCGTTGCCAACATAGCTGACAACCTCATCGATCAGAATTGGGAGCAGCTCGTTACTGTAAAAGACGGTGTTGAAAACGTCGCCGTATTTGCAAACATGCCATCTGATGAAGCCATCGTAGTCAGCGTCGCCTCGGGCGAAGAAGCCGTCTTCATCAACATTGTCGGAAACGTCGCCATCGAAGCCCTCGCTGACCTTGGAAAACAGCTCAACATACCGCAGCTCGACAAGATCGGCCAGATGCTGGAGGAAAGCTAAAATGAAACGATGTATTTATACCGTGGGGGCGGTTGTCGCCCTCACATTTCTCTTTGTAGGTTGTGGGCCGAGAACGCTCACTTACAAGACGTTCGCGAAGCCGTGTTCGATGGGCAGGAAAAGCTAAACAAGAACATCGAACTTAGCCTGGGATTTATTCCACTTAGAATGGCCAAAACGGTAACGGCTTTCATCGATGAACCAGAAGTGCAGGAAACCCGCCAGTATCTTGATCGTGTTAGCCGCGTCGATGTGGGCGTGTATGAAGTCCAGGGATCCCTTAATTCCAAACGAAGCGCTGCGGCTCAACGCGTACAAGCTAGTATGGAAGCTCACGGGTTTGAACCTGTCGTGATTGTTCGGGAAAAAAGGAAACCGTTGGCGTTTATGCGCCTACCAAGGAAGACAAATTTCCTAATGAGTTATTTGTTGTGGTCATGGCAGAGCGGGAAGTGGTGCTGGTTAGACTGCGCGGAGAACTCGAGGACATCATCCTGACAGCTGCAAAGAACCACGCTCACGAGCTGCCCAATTTTGAGAAAGTATTTAAAGAAGAGATCGTCCTATAAAATAGGCGAAAGTAGAAGTACTGAACTATAGAGAAACGGAATCCGGTAAGTCCTGCTTACTGGCACTATCCTCCACTGGTATCGCGTTGTTACCGGTGGGGGATTTTTTATAACTCGTTCGATGATCGAACCCCATGAAAACCTGCTTCACACTGCATTTTCACGATATCAGTTGATTTCGAGTCACGTTTGCCATTTTCTCCTCCACCGATGAAAACAGGGATGCATCGAAGACAGTTTCTTAAAGGGGTAGGTGTGAGTCTGGCGCTTCCTATGTTGGAATCGTTTAGAATGCCCGTCTTGCAGGCTGCGGTAGGATCTGGGCAGGTAAAACGATTGGTCTGTATAGGGACTTACCTGGGCTTTCATCGAGAGCATTTCTTCCCAAAGCAAGTAGGCAAATCATTCGAAATGCCTCATGTGCTTGAGCCTTTAAAACCGTTTCAGGACAAACTCTCGATATTCAGCGGTTTGGATCACCGGGGTCGCAATGGGCACGAAGGATGGAAGGCATGGATGACAGGTTCAGCAGCTGGCTCCGTTTCACTGGATCAGCTTGTAGCCGATCATGTGGGACACCAGACTCGCTACGCCTCCATGCAACTTACCTGCGGTGCGGAATTAGGCGGTGCTCAGATGAGTTTCACCAAGGAAGGGGTGGCTCTTCCAATGATCGGCAGGCCGAGTGTTTTCTACCAAACGCTTTTCCGGTCCGATAGTGACAAGTCGCGGATCGAGTATGTCCTGAAAGGCAACTCAAGTATCCTCGACGATGTCCTCGAAGAAGCGAAGTCGATTCAAAGGCAGGTCTCCCAGAGCGATCAAGAAAAGCTCGATGAGTATTTATCTTCTTTAAGAGACGTTGAGAAAAAGCTTCAGAAACAGGAAAAGTGGTTGGAAAACCCTTACCCAACGACCGATTATCCATTGCCCCCATTCGATCCCGTATCGCCGGAGCAGGCCCTGCATTGTGAAACGATCATGTATGATCTTATGGGATTAGCGCTGACGACCGATTCTACCCGTGTAATGTCTTTTATGATACCGGGAAGAACTCAGGTATTTGAGATTGAGGGTGAACGACTGAGTACCGGTTACCACGCTTTGTCCCATCATGGCAATCAGCCCCAGAAGATCGCCGAATATAGCAGGATTGGGCAGGAGCACGTGAAAAGCTTTGCCCGCTTTGTCAGAACGCTCGATACCCACCGCGATGCGGAGGGTAAATCGCTTCTCGATTCAACCGCGATTGTATATGGAAGTGGTATGGGAGATTCGAATACGCATGATAATACAAATCTTCCTACGCTGGTGGCTGGCGGCGGGTTGAACCATGGAAACCACTGGGCGCATGATCGCAATTCAAACAACCCACGCCTGCTTGGTGATTTGTACATTTCCGTGATGCAACAGCTCGGAATGGATGTCGACCAGTTCGCTGGAGCGAGCCGCAATCTGAACGAGTGTTTTTCATCCTAGTGCGAATCATAAAATGCATCTCATGACTTGCACGAGTAATGGTTTTCTTTATGGGAACGGCATGTTATTTTGGTGTCGTTGCACTCGAAACCTGCTTCGCTCGTTGAGGTGTCGTCAGCTTCGTTCCTCGGTAGCGGGGACCAGCCGTCGCCAAAAGACTGTGGCAAGGCACGCGCAATTGCCCTACCAATATTGGTTTTTCTATGATGGTAGGGCCAGAGCGTCTCGCTCTGCCGCTTCGAGTCACTTTTTTGGGCGAAATTCCATAAGTTTTTAATGAGGACTTTTATCTGCAGTTGTTGTTTTCTGATCTCGGGATTTGCCTTAGCGAGTGAGGAGTTACCCAGACTAGCCTTAGGATTTTTTAAGAACCATTGTTTTGAATGCCATGCGGGTGATGACGATTTTATCGAAGGCGATGTGAATCTTGAAATGACCTCTGTGGATTGGTCTGCGGAAGGAACGACTGATTTTTGGAGCCAGGTGTACGAAGTTGTCCATTCAAGTGACATGCCTCCTCGAGATGCGGAGTCATTCCCCAGTTCTCAGGAGCGTGAGGATTTTCTAGCCTGGCTTGGGCGCGATTTAACGAAGCATGCGCCCGTTGGGGGCACTTCACCGCGCCGGCTCAATCGCGTGGAGTATGAGAACACCATTCGGAGCCTGTTCAATTTACCCGACTTTGAAGTGTCAGCATCATTCCCAACGGATGACACGGCGCATGGCTTTGATAATGTCGCTTCAGGACTGATTCTGTCTCCTCCGTTGCTGGCTCAATATTTCGAAAACGCGGCGGCTGTCGTCGATGAAGTGTTACCGGCGCCAGTTGCACTTCCCGAAGCGGAGCCTCTCGAATACCCGCATGCTGTGAGCCCGAATTTGGGTGGTGACTCTGCGGAAGGCCGTGGTGTCTATCGGATCGTTTCGTCGAGGAACAGAGCCAATGATGCTGCTTGGACGGCTCCCTTTGAAGTATCGGTAAGTGGCATCTATCAGGTGCAGGTTGAGGCCCGACCTTTTCAGACCGGAGACATGTTTTACGCGCCGAGGGATAATCCCTTTCGGCTGGAAGTCTATGCCCGACAGAATGGCGAAGATATATACGGCCCCTTCGAAAACTTCAGGTATCTAGGGGCTTTCGATGTCCCTGTGCATGAAAAACAAGGAAGTACTTTCGATATGGAGGCGGAGCTCTTTGTGGGAGAGGTGGTTGGATTTCGATGGGCCGATGGCCCGATGAGGTCTCCCGCGGGTGCTCACGGAGGGTTAGATCGCACGTTTATCGATGAGCGATTATTGAGGAGCCGCAAATTCCACGCAGCCAATTTAAAATTTCAAGGCGGTCCAAGAGGAACAACGGGAGCCGAGTTTTACGAAACGATTCAAGACCTGATGAAGAGTGACGATCTCGACTTGGACGATCCGCGATTGGATTCGCTGCCTGAGCGTTACGGTGGAGGCTTCTCCAATGGCTTTTCCAACTGGGCTATCAAATATGCATCCGAGGAAATGCTTCGCTTCGGCCCAGCTTTGGATATTCTAGACGCTTCGATCAAGGGCCCTACACGGGTGGTTTCAGATCCGTTAACGCGCATGCGCTTGGCTCGCTCCGAGCGATTCCTGGGGGAGCGACCATCCGAGTTGTCCGATATGGAATTTGCCAGGCAGTTCCTGCAAAAATTCTTAACCCGGGTATTTCGAAGGCCGGTGTTGGCGGATCAGCTCGAGGACTACCTTGCTGTGGTTCGAAGCCATCGGCGTGAGTTTCCCGAAAAACGTGTGGAAGACGCCCTTCACCTGGCCATCCGGCGTGCCTTGGTTTCTCCTCATTTTCTTTATCGGGGTTTAAGGCCGGGAGCTTTGGATGACTGGGACCTGGCGAGTCGTTTGAGCTATTTCCTGACTAGTGGGCCACCCGACGCAGAGCTGCTAGACTTGGCAAGGCGAGGTGAACTATCGAACGCTGAAACCTTGGGAAAAGAAGTTCGGCGCTTGTTGGCTAAACCTGAGAGGCAGGAATTTATTCGCCACTTCACCGGACAATGGTTGGGCACGCGCATTCTCAAGGATATTATGCCCGATCCGCGCTTGCTCAAATTCATAAACCAGGACCGGGATGCCATGATCGCAGAGACTGAGATGTTCTTTGAAGAGATCCTGCTTGAGAACCACAGTTTAGATACCTTTATCGATCCGGGATTCAGTTATCGAAATGAGAGACTGAACAAGATTTACGGAGGCGATCTTAAAGATCGGGACATGGAGCGGGTCACATTTCCCAAAGGATATATTCAGGGCGGTCTGTTGGGCATGGCTTCCATCATGATGGCTACCGCCAACGGGGTGGATACGCATCCTGTTCATCGCGGCGTCTGGTTGCTTGAGAATGTACTGGGTCAGTCAACTCCGCCGCCACCGCCTGATGTTCCTGCGGTGGCTCCCGATACAACTGGAACAACGACCATGCGTGAGCAGATGGTGGCGCATCTGGCCGATCCGGCTTGTGCTCGCTGTCACCAAAAGATCGATCCGCTAGGGTTTGTCATGGAAAATTTTGATCCCGTAGGACGGTGGCGGGAATTTTACCCTGTCTACACCGTGGGAGCCTCTGTCGAGCTGGACGCGGAGTATTATGCCAATCAAGGGAAAGGAACTCGAAAAGGTCTGGAAATCGATTCGATGGCCGAACTTCCCGATGGTGCCCCGTTACGAGATGTTACTGACTTAAAACAGTACCTTTTGGACAATCCCGAATTGTTTGCGAGCTGCCTGACCGAAAAATTGCTCATCTATTCAACAGGACGAGAGCCGAATTTCGGTGATAAACGCCTTGCTGAAAGCCTCGGGGGCACATTTGCCAGGCATGGCCAAGGATTCCAGGATTTGATCGTCGAAATCGTCACAAGCGACTCTTTTAGAACTCGCTAAGAAACTGGGGGATTTTACCGCAACTGGTCTGTACAGGTGGGTGTTTTGCGCTTATATTATTATAAGATGCCGTCTAGCGACAGGTTGGCATTGACCAACCGGATTTAGTATGTGCAGAATGAATATTGATTGAAATGAAATTGATAACGTTTTCAGACCTGAAAATGCTAGAATTTCTCTTTCAGTTACATCTTTAGGGAAACCCACTACAAACTACTCAATCAGCAACTTGGTAAATTGCATTTCAAACCCATAGCTTAGACTCAATGAATAAACGACTCCAAATTCTGCTGTACGCATTGTTATCCGGTCTCATCGCTCCTTTGGCATTTGCCCAGGACACTTCGAATGAGGATAATGAAGTTTATGACCTTAATCCTTTCGAAGTAGATGAATCTTCTGACTTAGGTTACTCCGCCACGAACACCCTCTCGGGTACTCGTTTTAACTCCAGCTTGCGTGACACCTCGGCGTCCGTATCAGTCTGGACTCAAGAATTCATCGATGACACCGGTTTGACCGACATAGACGAACTCATCGATTACTCTCTAAATACTGTTCTGGATACCAATGATCAGGATGGAGCCGGAGGTAACTTCAACGTATTCACCAATGCGACCGCTGTTACCCAACGGATCCGGACACGTGGTATTGAGTCCAGTCGCGGTATCGACTACTTTAAAAGCATCATTCCTGACGACTCCTACAAAATTGGTCGTTACGACGATTCTCGTGGACCCAATGGGGTGCTTTTCGGTGTGAGCAACGCAGGTGGTTTGATTAACCAAACGTCCTTGGTTGCGAATACTTACCAGGACTCAGGTCGTGTTCGTTATAGCTTTGGTACTTCTAGCAGGAATCGTGCTGAATTCCGTTTCAACAAGGTCATTGTTGAAGATAAGTTGGCTGTTGTGGTTGCTGCCTTGAATCAGGAAAATGGGCACTGGCGCGATTGGATCAGTGATGACAAGGAACGGGCTTATGTTGCAATGACATGGAGACCTACAGAAAAGATTACCTTCCGTGCCAATTATGAAGACGGCATGCACCATAAGACTTCCATTCAGCAGAGCCCCATTACAGATAGAGGCCTTCCCTATTATGACCACTTAATTGCAAATGGATTGGATGGTCTAACTTTCAACCCTTACCGTGGTAATGGCCAAGGTGCTCGCGTTACTAATGCAACCCGAGCGGTGGGTGTAGGTGCCAGAGACGGAAATCCCAGAAGAAATGTGGACATACTTCGAAATAATGGGAGTATTCAAGGTGCCCAGAACCGATTTACTTTCATTGAAAATGATGGCACCTTTCACAACCTATCAGGTAGTTTTAATACCGTCGGTTACAATAACAGGGGCGTATTCCATCCGGATGGATCTCCTGGATATAACGATTTCGATACTTCACGAGTTAATCGTATCAACGACCAAAGCGTGCTTCCTTACCATTACAATCCTGGTGGCCCGGACTTTTATCGTGAAACAGACTTTGATATGTATTCTGCTTTCCTGGATGTCCAAATCACAGATAATTGGTTTTTCAATGTCCAGTTTGGTAAACAGGCAGCCGACATTGATGTGCCTCAAATTCAAGGATCGCGTCCAGAATTTCGTTTTGACCCAAATACCGTACAGGACACGGTGGACCCCAATGCTCCACCCAATCCATGGGTAGGCCAGCCCTATTTTGATGGGGACTATCGCAGGGATAAGAACATCTCACGATACGAAGAAATTCGTGCTTCTACTTCTTACAACTTAGATACCGGAAGTAACTGGTTGGGGCGGCACCGCATGGCTATAGCTGCATCCAAAGTGGATGAAACACAACGCCGAGGAAATACTTGGTTGGCTTTGGGTGGCAACCCTGCCCGTCGCGGAACTTTCTTGGATACGCAGGGTAATCGTTACGAAAATTCCAATTATCTCCACGCCGATAATCGTATCACGGTGCGAAACTATTTTGATTGGAATGATCGATCTACCTGGAAAGCGGGTAGCTGGAGAAACGTTCCTGCTACCGTAACCACAGATCGTTTTGGCCCGGATCAGTTTTCACCTGGTGTGATGACTACTTATCCAGTTGTCTGGGCTGAACAACAACCAGGAAACATCAACTATTTAATCAATCAGGTGACGGATTCCAGAATGGCTGTTATCCAGAGTCACTTCTGGGACGATCGATTGGTCATCACTTATGGTTATCGCGAAGATGAAGTAACCATCGATCGTGCAGGTCACTATCGGGATCCATTGATTGGTTGGATTCCTGATCTCTCTATCACTAAAGATACACCGTCGGATGAGAATACTATTCCTGGTGCTCCGCAGACCGATTTTGATGGAACCGTACGCACAGCAGGTGCCGTCTTCCACTTAACGGATAACATTTCTCTGGTGGCCAATACGGGTAGTAATATTGGCGTTCCTGACTTCCGCCGTACTGTATTCCCAGGTGGTGCGACTTCTCCTCCCCCCAATGGTGATGGCCAGGATTTTGGTATCGATTTCTCTATACTCGATAATCGAGTAAGTGGTCGTTTGGTCTATTATGAAACAGAATCCATTCAAGAAGTTGTTGGTGGAAGTCAGGCGTCCGCCCCAATGGAAAGAATATACCAGGCATATGAAGATACTCTTGGGGGAGCAGATTTGGAGTCTCTCTTAAACCGCCGCCAGGAATTAAGACCTGAAGTAAATGGACGCTTCCGCGACAATATCTCTAGTGGCTATGAAATGCGCATAACCGCTAATATCACCAACAACTGGCGGTTACAATTAAATGCTTCTAAGACCGACCGGATCGTATCCAATTCTTTTAGTAAGGCTATTGATTTCCTTGGGTTGACTAGGGGGGAAGATGGTCGCTTGGTTCAAGGTGTAACTGAAGTGGAGATCCCTGATCCTGATCCCGATGCCGAAGAAGGGGATACTATCGATACATTCGTGATTTCCAATCCGGGTGCTTATGAATCAGGTAAAGTCATTGCCGAATTCCTCGCCTTGGAGAGCCAACTTGGGGAAGGTCAGACTGTGGGTAATACGCCACAGGAGGGCTCCGGAAGTATCGCCGGTGAGATCTATGACTTGGTCGATAACGTGAACGATAATATCGAAACGGCTGAAAAACGCTGGGGCCTTCGTCCCTATCGTGTGAATCTCTTCTCAACCTACGACTTCAAGGAAGGTTTCCTCAAAGGCTGGTCCTTTATCAGTGGTTACCGTTGGCAGGATTCCAACATCATCGGTGAAGAAGATGGCGTGGAATTTTCCGGTGTGCCCATTGAGATTCTCGACCTCGGGTTGCGCTATCGCACAGCACGTGGAAAAGGATTTTTCGGTGGTGATGGTCGCTGGACCTTCCAGTTGAACGTGCAAAATGCACTGAACAACCGGACGATCATCCCAAGTCGTCTCGCCATTGATGGGAACATCGATTATCAAGTACCAGGTGGTCGTGGTCCCGCTTATGCGCGATTCGACCTACCGACACCTCGTGCGTATCGTTTCACCGTGACTTACGACTTTTAGGACTAAAGGCCACTTAGTGGTTTTTAAGTCTACCCAATTCAGCGCACCACCTCTTCCCAGGTGGTGCGCTTGTTTATGCAGCTCTGGAACAATTTGGTTAGGTAAGCCTCTAAATAGTCGATAACGATTATCGATTTGCACAATTGGCGTAACCGAGTTAGGTTACTTTTACGTTATATACCTAAAATCAGACATTATGAACTCATCAATCGGCCCAAACAAATTTACTTTTGCCACGTTGATGTGCATGACGTGTCTTGGACTCAATCTGGTCTCCGCAGGCGACCGGGTAGCCATCAAAGCCTTTGCTACAGACGAATATACGATCGAACGTGCACGCGATGAGTCCAAAAAAGTGCAAACCTACCACATCATGGAGGGTAAGTATTTTCCGGGAAATACGGACAGACCTAGTATGGAAGAGGTGGGTTTTATGGATATTGCCCAAGATTTGTCCCATAACTTGAAAAAGAATAAATTCTTTTCGGAAACCAACCAGGCCAAGGGCGATTTGCTCATTATGGTTCATTATGGAGTAACCGACCATCAGGCAGATTTCATGGAGATGTTCAGCATCGATTCGATTGATGATTTCGGTTTTCAAACTGAGAATGATGACGAGCTCTTTGAGGCCTCTTACCGGGAGGCATTCCAAGCAGATGTATTTAACATGCAAACGGTCAATGAAAGTAATGCGCAGCAGCTCGGTCACACCGCTCGATTACTGGGTATGGAAGAGATTTTTTCTTCCGGAGCCACGGATATGCAGGTTCACGAAATGCGCGCAATGCTGGAGCAGGAACGGTTTTTTATAGTACTTCAGGCGTTTGACCTGCCTCTCTACCGAAAAGGAGAAAAGAAGGTGGTATGGTCTACGCGCTACAGTATGAGTGCGAAAGGTAAGGACTTTGGGCAATCCATTGCTGAGATGAATTTTGTCGCTGGTGAATATTTTGGCCAGAACCGCAAGGGCATCAACCTGAAGCGCTCAACAGACGACTCTGACGTGAAGATTGGTGAGGTTGAAGTTATCGATGTCCCCACCAACTAGCATTGAGTAAGCTTATGCTCCTTAATTAACTCTTCCATCGAGGGCCTTTGGGCGATCGCTTTAAAAAACAGTCAACATAACCCCTATCAAATTTACCACCTTGTGGTAACCCCCCTGTCTAGAATTTCGTTATCCCCATACGAATAACCTCCTTAAGAATACTATGAACGCTCGATTTAAGAGACCACTCACTATTTTTATCTGCTTGTTGCTAACTGGAGCAACGATGCTTTTGGCCAAGGAAAACCGTGTGGCGGTAAAATCTAAAGCATCGCCGGAATTCTCGATACAACGAGCTGAGGGAGGGAAAAAAATCCAAACCTACCATGTCGCGGAAGGTAAATATTTTGGCGGAAATACGGATGATAAATCTATGGAAGGAATCACCTTTATGGATATCGCTAACAACCTCGCTGCCAACTTGCAGCGGCAAGGATTCTACTCGGCCCAGAGCGATGACGAAGGAGATCTTCTCATCGTAATTAATTATGGAGCCACTGATTACGATGCAGATTACCAAGAGCTAATGGGGATCGATTCATTGGACGACTTGGGCTTTGGAGCAGGTGCCGAAGAGAATGAAGAGCTGGATGAGTTTGAAGCGCAGGATGCCTTTATCTCGGATTTTAACAACATGCAGGCTATGAACGATGCGGGCAACATGGACAAGATCTTTAAAGCCAAATTGCTTGGTTTAGAGGAGCTCTTTAATGACAGCGCATCGGTTCAAGACGTCTACGAATTTGAGGATATGGTGAATGAGGAACGTTACTTCATTTTCCTGGTAGCTTTTGATCTACCTTCCTATCGCCAAGGCGAAAAGAAAGTGATGTGGAGCACCCGTTATAGTATGCGTGCCATTGGCCAACCCTTTGATGAAGCGATTGCTCAACTGAACACGGTCGCAAGCCACTACTTCGGACTCAACATGAAGGGAATGCAAAACCGTCGTGCGTCCGATAATTTCGAAGTCCAGATCGGTGAAATCGAGGTTATCGAAAGCGAAAATACGCAAACTAATTAGCGTTCTGTTTTTCTTTTGAAGGTATATCTGTTCCGGCTCTATACTCGGCGAAGAAATCTAATAGAGTAGCCGTCAATGCTCAAGCGAACCCGGAGTAGCTGCGGGCAAGGGCGATGGGAACTAAGCTGGGGTTTTAGCCCTAAAAAATCCCGTTTGACCCGATTCGGATTCTAGTTCATCGTCTCGACTGCATTGGTTCTCATGAAAGTACCCTTTAAAACGTTCAACCCCGTCCCGTCATGAAACACCCAAACTTTTCGCGTACCTTATCAATCCTCATGCTCATTGGGTTGTCCGCTGCCATGGCCCAGGCCAAGTCCAACCGTGTTGCGGTCAGAGCTGAGGCAACGAAAGAATACACTCTGTTACGTGAGAGAGACAATTCTGCCAAAGTCCAGACCTACCATCTTGCGAAAGGATTATTTCTTGGAGGTAATGTTGCAGATGAAAGCCTTGACGAAAGCTCCTTTGACGAGATTGCCGATGAGCTTGGGCATAACTTGAGGCGACAGAACTATTTCTCCGAAAGCGACCCCAACAGTGGAGATTTGCTTATTATGGTTCACTATGGAGCTTCGAACTTCATTGGCGATGATGAGGATGCTGAAATATTTGATATCAATGACTACCTCCCGAAAAAACGAAAAGCGAATGGAGAAGTGTATGAATATTCGCTGACAAAGAATGCTATTCCCAAGGTTCGGGGTCTTACATTGCCCAGCAATCGAAAATCTTTCGAAGAACGATATTTTCGTTCACGGCTTTTAGGTATGGACGACATTTATAGTATGAAAGTGACCGACTATGAAGCTTATGTTCAGGGCCAGTTAGCGGCTGAGGGGCGTTACTTTATTGTCTTAACCGCCTTCGATCTGCCGCTTCTTCGTAGCCAGGGAGAGAAGAAAGTGTTGTGGAGCACGCGCTATAGTATTCGGACGATTGGTCAGCCATTTGGTGAAGCGTTAAGAGAACTCAATTTCGTTGCAGGGCATTACTTTGGGAAAAACATGAAGGGTCTCATCTCCAAACGTGCCGACGACAAATCATTGGTCGAGTTGGGTGAGATTGAAGTGATTGGGAATTAGGCCCTTATGTCGCTTCGTTCTAAAAGCTGTATTTGCCGGACAGGTACACGTTTGAGTTCTTTTCGAACTGACCGAAAAATGTCGAGATCGCTTCACCCTCAAATAGGTTCGCTCCACCGCTGACCGACCATTGGTCATCAATCTGGTAGTCAACAGATGGGCGAAGGTAGAAGTCTTCATCACTGGGTGACCAAAAGGCAAAAAGAGATAATCTCAGGTTTTGCATCATTGCTAATTTCGTCAGCCGCATAGTCAGTAAATGACGAGTTTTGTCTGGCACTGATTACTACTACTAGGCGCGGACGATATAGTCCCGCTTCAGCAACCCAGATCATAGCTATTCTCCTTTGTCCCCAAAGGCGCACCCGCCGGTAAGACCCATGGCGCGAAATGCAGCTGCGGCAGGACAGAATCCCGTAAATGAAGACTGGATCATATTAAATCCGGCAAATGCCGTAAGAAAATGCCAGTAAGGGTGGACCCAATGACCCAAGGCTAAACTCACAAGGACTGCAAGCCCGGCCCATAATAAAACTGCGCGATCAATATTCATAATATTTTATTGTTGATTTCTTCAGACTCTTTAAGTCATTACTAATTAAGTAAACACTAAATAAGTAGTAGCTAATACAATATGCCTAAATCCTCCACTGTTAAATCAACCGCTTCGATCCCGAATCCCGAGGATATGGGGAAAGCCTTGCAGACGCTTACTGCGCTTGCGAATGAGCAACGCCTCCAGATCCTGTGTCTGCTTGCACAGGATTGGGAGATGACCGTTGGGCAGCTAAACGAGCAATTGGATCTGAGTCAGTCCGCCCTTTCTCAGCACTTGAAGAAATTGAAAGACGAGGGATATGTGCAAAGCCGGAAAGAGGGACTCAATGTATATTACCGCATCGGCAAGGACGATGTGTTGCGGGTTTTAGACCTGCTTCACGAACTCTATTGTAAGACTGAAAGTTAACCCTCCAGGATCGGTCCTGAATGGTTGATTTTATCTGCGCCGGTCGCTTCACCTGGAAGTTCTCCGCGGACGTCCTGGCCTCTTCTAGGCCCTTTTGGGCGGTCCGGTGTAGGGTTGTCGGGAATGTTGTCTCCTGTTTCATGAGCCCATTGATCTAGCACGGCTTCGAGTTTTCGCTGAATGGCTTTATGTTCGGGTTGTCCGGCTAGATTGGTCATCTGATGAGGATCAGCGCTTACGTGAAATAGTTCAATTCTTGGACGAGGGAGTTGGGGGATATCTTCCTGCCAGGCATGGGTTCTTCCTGTTCGGTACATGTCCCACAATTCCATGGCAGCTGGGTAATGCCAGTCATCACTTTCGGTAGCGAGGGCGCGTTTATGATTAAAGCTGTTTCGGATTAACATCCAATCTCCGTGGCGCACCATGCGCTCGTGAGCGGCGTAGACATGCCAATTGTGTTCCGAGAAAGTGAAGTCCCGAACCTTGATTTTAGGATTCTTCAGGACAGGTGCCAAGCTCACTCCTTGAAAGGTGGGTCCTTTCTCTATGCCCGCCAGTTCCAGGAAGGTGGGTGCGTAATCAATTACACTGACGAGTGATTGAGACCGACCCGGATTTATAGTGCCAGGTCTCCAGACGATGAGGGGAGTTTTGATGCCGCTGTCATACAGCCTGGATTTGCTGCGTGGAAACGGTCGTCCGTTATCTGCAGTGTATACAAAGTAAGTATTTTCGGCGATGCCCTGTCTCTCGAGTTCGGCTATCAGTTTTCCGGTGTAATGGTCGGTGCGACTGACCTCACTGAAATATTCCGCCAGATCCTGACGAGTACGGGGTCCGTCGTACATGAACGGTGGTACTACCATATCATCGGGGTCGTAGGCAGGCGAGTGTTCATCCATCTGCCAGTCACGGTGGGCATCGAAGGAGCCAAACCAGGCGAAAAAGGGTTTGTCCTTGGGTCGATCCTTCAATTGCTGGACCCAGTCTTCACTGCCTGAAGGCCTTCCGCCGTCGCTTCCCGTAATAAAACCAATTTTGTCAGGATCGTTCATGTGATTTTTCCCGGAAATCACAGTGTAGTAACTGGCATCCTTCAATTTCTGCACAAAAGTTACCTGGTCCTCCGGCAAAGGGAGATGAAGCTCAGGAGCTCCTGTATTGTGCGGATAACGACCGGTAATGATGCTGCATCGACTTGGGCTACAGCTGCTGGTCGTCAAATAGGCTTTGTCGAAAACCAAACCTTCCGCAGCAATGCGATCCAGATGGGGTGTTTTGGCCACTGTGCTCCCATAGGCCCCCAGATCATCTGCCGAAATGTCGTCGGTAATGAAAAAGACGAAATTGGGACGGTCAGCTTCCGAAATGGATGCGGCGAATAGGATGAATGCCAGAAGGGAAGGATACAGTCTTTGAATGATTTTCATTGGGAAGATGGAGAAAAGATACCCAGAAATTACACACGAGCCTCCCAATGGGACAAACTTTCTTATGCTTAAAACGGTATTTGCCTTGTTGGGGAGGGATGTTTGAATTTCCTCATAATCAATTTCTTGCTTCAATTGGCTGGAAATTTGCTAAATCCCCTGAATAGTATATATTTTTAGTCATGAAAAAAGCATACAGCATCTGTGTTCTCTCTCTTCTTCCAATGGTCCAGTCCGCAATGGCTCATTCTACTGAAGTGATCCATATTCACCCCCACGGTGAAAACACATTTATGACCACTTGGTTGGTCGCGGCATCCTTTGGCCTATTGTTGGGCGGACGCTATTTGGTTCAGCGAGTTCGCCAAAAGTAGATCCATATGCCCCAAGTCGAGGAACTACTGGGCAGGCTTCAAGCCTGGTTTAACCCAGTTGCAGGAAGCATTACCGCCTTTTCTGGAGGCGTGGACTCGGCATTGGTGTTATTTCTTTCCCACAAATTTTTGGGAGAAAAGGGAATCGGGGTGATTGCCGATTCACCGAGTTTGAAACGCCGGGATTTGGCCCAGGCTCAAACGTTTTGTGAAGCCTATGGGATTTTTCTGAAGATCACTAAGACCGGTGAACTCGAAAACCCCAATTATGCCAGCAATCCTGATAATCGCTGTTTTTTCTGTAAAGACACGCTTTATCGGAACATGGATGGGATCCATGAGGAGTATCCTGGCTATTATTTGCTAAACGGCACCAACAAGGACGATCACGGGGATTATCGCCCGGGCCTCCAGGCGGCTAGCAATCATGGGATCTACTCTCCGCTTTCCGATTGTGGAATCAGCAAAGCCGAAGTGCGCTTGCTCGCAAAACACTTCAATTTACCTGTATGGGATAAACCGGCTAGCCCTTGTTTGAGCTCTCGTATTCCTTACGGGCAAGAAGTGAGTGCAGCCAAGCTTGAGCAAATCGAAGCCGCAGAGACTTACTTGAATGAGCTCGGCTTCGACGAGGTAAGAGTGCGCCACTTTGGAGCGGAGGCACGCATTGAAGTCCCAGCTACTTCTTTGGACACCTTGATGCCCTTAAAAGAACAAATTAAAAATCGCTTTCTAGAGATCGGATTCGAAACGGCCATCATCGATACTGAGGGATTGGTCAGTGGAAAATTGAATCGCGCAATCGTACCTCATGGATGAATACAATTTAGATATGGACCGGGAGAATCGCCTTGGCTTCCCGGAAGTGGTCTACGGAGAAACCAAGTCGGCTGGACTTTTGAAGTCTATTCTTGGTGAGTATCAAGAGCAGGGGAAGAATGCTCTGGCCTCCCGATTGCAGCCCGAGAAGGGGAAGGAGCTACTAGCAGTATTTCCGGATGCATTTTTTGATGAGTTGTCCGGCTCCTTCTTGCTCCAGAAAAATGAGTTGGACGAATCAGCCGCCCAGATTGGGATCATTTGCGCTGGCAGTTCGGACCTGTTTGCAGTCAACGAAGCACTCTACACGCTCAACCTGCTCAATGAGCCTGCTGTCTGTATCAACGATGTAGGTGTGGCTGGTATCCATCGGTTATTAAATCGCTTGGATGAGATTAAAAAATTTAAGGTCCTGATCGTGGTGGCTGGATTTGAAGGGGCTCTACCAAGTGTGGTGGGAGGATTACTCAAACAACCGATCATTGCGGTGCCTACCAGTATTGGTTACGGAGTGGCCGAAGGTGGGCAATCAGCTCTACATGCGATGCTTTCCAGCTGTGCAAACGGGCTTACAGTTACCAACATTGATAACGGTTATGGAGCCGCGATGGCTGCCTATCGTATAATTCAGCTTCTTAAGGGTCAGTCATGAGTATCCTCTATGTGGAACCCTTTTCCGGTCTCGCCGGGGATATGTTGCTGGGTGCCTTGTGCGGGCTAACCGATGGCTACGATGAGATTAAAGCGCTTCCCGATCAACTGCATCTGCACGATGGCAAGATTGAAATCAGCGAGCTCGAGAAAAACGGCATCGTTTGTAAACATGTCAAAGTGATTGATCTCAATCCGGATCAAGAGCACCACCATTCGCACGACCACGACCACGGTCACTCACACAATCACGGTCATGGTCGCCACTTGAGTGACATCATCCACCTGATTGATCACGGTCACATTTCTGATGGCGCCAAAGCCATTGCGAAAGGAATCTTTCAGGAAATTGGAGAAGCCGAATCGAGTGTGCACGATATTCCCATCGAAAAGATTCACTTCCACGAGATCAGTGGTGTGGATTCGATCATCGATATTGTGGGCTGTGCAGTTCTCTTGGACAAATTGGGCATTGAAAAGACTTACTCGGATTCTGTTTGTACCGGATTCGGAATGGTTAAAACGCAACACGGCCTGCTACCGGTCCCAGCCCCCGCGACGGCTCTGTTGTTAAAAGGCCTACCCAGTTTTAAAGGAGATGAAGAAGGTGAGCGAGTCACTCCGACGGGTGCTGCGATTCTTCGCTTTCTGAAGCCTGAGTTTACCACCCCGGCTTTGTCCGTGAGCAAAGTAGCTTATGGTCCCGGACAAAAAGACTTTATTGGCCCCAATGTAGTTCGCTTATCTCTGGTGTCGGAAGTAGATGCACCCAAAGAAACTCTCTATGTCATAGAAACCAACCTCGACGACTGTTCTCCTGAATTACTGGGTGAGAGTTTTCAGGAATGTCTATTGGGCGCCGGTGCTGTAGATTTTACGATGACTCCGGTTACGATGAAGAAAGGTCGCCCCGGATTGAAGCTTTCGGTGCTATGCAAAGCAGAGAAACTGGATGTCGTTTGTGACTACATTCTGGAGAATACGACGACGATCGGCGTTCGATATTACGCTGCAGAACGCAAGGAGCTGAGTCGCGAAGCGGTGTCACTGGAGACGCAATACGGAGCTGTTCAGGCTAAACGGGTGACTACGCCATCGGGAAAGACCCGCTTGAAAGCTGAACATGAGGATCTTCAAAGACTGGCTGCGGAAAAAGGCATTTCGGTTCTGCAGTTGATGCAGGAGATTTCCGGCGGGTAGTAGGCCAGATTCTAATCACCTGGCTTGGGGAACGGGTATTGCGTCCCGATTTCGGTATCGGACTGAAACTTACTTCGTCCGGAAGCTGTCCGAATTTACCAAGGCAATGAGCAGGTCCTGGAACCCACCACCGATCTGCTGATTAGTAGCTACCAGATTCTTTATGAGCTTGCGATCGCTGTAGTTCATTTCCCTGCCGGTGGCATAGGTGAGGAGCTTTTCAGAAATACATTCAGCAAAGGAAGTGATGTCCTGCCTCAGGTAGGTCTTCAGGTCAGTGATGTCTTTAAGCTCAGTTCCGTCGGTCAAATGGCCATCTGTTTCGACCGGCAGTCCCACTTGCTTTTTCTTGGATGTGCGTGGAGCCGGGTATTCAGTTCTCCAACGACCTACGGGATCGAATGATTCCAATACAAAGCCGACAGGATCGATTTTCTTGTGACAACCGGCACATGACTCATCAGCCATATGGGATGCTAGTATTTCGCGTGGAGATACCTCGTTGCCCGTGCCTGGTGTAAGAGCTGGAACAGCGTCAGGAGGTGATGGAGGCGGGTCGCCCAGGATGTTTTCCAAGACCCATACCCCTCGAAGCACGGGCTGAGTGTCTACTCCGTTGGCGGTTGCAGTCATCACCCCAGCCATTGCAAGTAGGCCACCAAAGCGCCCACCATGCTCGAGTGTCGCACGTTCCATTTTCTTGTTATCGTTCTTCTTGCGGTTTTTGAACTCTGGCAGGTCATAAATGTAGCGACCCACTGCTCCCGTAGTATAAGTGAAATCCGGATCGATAAAATCCTCTAGAGGCCGGTTCTTATCCAGGATCTCCCGGAACACCATATGAGCTTCTTGAATGTAGGCCTCTTTTTCAGCGTCGGTGTATTTAAACTCCCTGGGGCTTTCAAACAGATTGGCGTCGGGAACCAGGTTTTCTAATTCGTTCAGGTCCAACCACTGGCCGAGGAAACTCTCGACGAAGGTATTTGATTTGTTGGATGCAATCAGACGTTGGGTTTGTTTTTCCAACTCCTCTCTGCCTAACAAGGAACCATTGGCGGCCGCTTTCTTTAACTGCCTGTCCGGTGGGCGTGATGTGAGAAAGTAGGACAGGCGCGAAGCGAGATCGAAGCTTTCCAACGTTCCGTCATTGAACCCTCGATAGAGAAAGTAAGGCGAGGTCAACGCGGTCCGAACCGCTAGATGATAGCCATCCTCAAGGCGGCCACTCGCTTTCTTTTCTGCCAGAATAATTTCTCTGTATTCTTTGAGCGTAGAGGACTCAACCGGCCGACGGAAGGCTGGCGTTAACAGGTTGTTTAGAAACGCATTTATCCGGACGGTGATGTTAGTACCCCTGGGTTTTCCCAGCAGTTTCTCAGACCGTTCTTTCCAATACTGATCTTCCGCGCTGTCTTCCAAGGTGAGTGGCCCTTTGACAGCGACGTGCAGAATCTCGAGTGCGGGACCTTCTTCAAAAAGTTTATACGACAGCGTTTCCGCGATGGAACGCTTATCGCTACTCATAGTGGTCACGAGCTCATCCAACTCTTCACCAACCGGAGGTGGGGGTAACTCATCCGCTTGAATTAACAAGTAGACATGATCCAAACCCACACGTCCACGCGCCACTTTGCCTCCAGCTTGCTTGAATGCCGATGCCAGCTTGGGATCCCCTTCAAGCATAGGATAAATAAAATTAGCCAAGTGCTTAGGATCTTCACTGATGACACCGTTTGCATAGTGGAACGCCAGGGTCTCACCTTTTTCCAGCAACACCTCAGTCAGGAATCGTTCCCCTTGAACCGCTTCCACAGTAAAACTTCCAAGCAGTCTCAGTTCATGTACGTCTCTTTGAGATGCATCTTCAGCAGCCACGGCATAGACGTTGGCAATTGCCTGGGTGCCTTCGGGAGGATTTAGAGCTGAAAGATAAATGGTTAATTGGTAAGTCCCGGTCGCTTTGGCCACAAAATGTGTCGGCCAGGAAGCGCTGTGAGCGAGTTGGTGCGTGTTGCTGACCAATCGCATCTTGCCCTCCCTCAACAAGCCCGATGAATAAGCGTAGGTAAAATCCTTTGCCGGGATTTCAGTCGTTTCGGCTTCCAGTACTTGGCGTGGAGGTGGAAACAGCTTTTCCGCGAGATCCGTCGCTACTTGGGAGTAGGACTCCATTAAAGCACCCGATAGCGTTAGTGCTTCCGCCTGATTATCAAATCCATGAGCTTCATTATCCTGGGGGAATCCGTTGGGAAGCTCATAGTTGATGTTGAACAGGTCGTTTAGGGAGTGGAGGTATTCTCTTCGATTCAGTCTGCGAATGGTCGTCCCGCCGATTGGGCTATGTTTGGATAGCATCTTATCCAGCCAGCCGGCTAGCTCATCGCGCTCAGCTTGAGTGGGCTGTTTCTTTTTCTTGGGCGGCATCTCACCGCGCTCGACCATTTTGATGACTCGCTCCCAGAGGTGGATTTGATCAGAGTCCCTCCAGTCAATTGCTAGCGTATCCAGATTGATTTCTCCCTTAAACTCGACGTCGTCATGGCAACTCAGACAGTAGTTGTCTAATACTTGAAACGATTGATCGGGAATGGGTGTCTCCGCTGAAAGTGAGAATGCTGTGGCAAGTAAGCAAACCACTATGCTATCGAGTATCCAGTTTCTCATTACTGGTAGCCTAAACCAAGTACTGGTTCATATTGCGGTTCGCATTGGAGAAGGTATCGGTCTCCAAGCCTAATTGCTGCAACATGGTGATGTAAAGGTCACCCAGCAAAGGAGCGTTGGGGTCCTCTCTATCAAAGGAATGGTGGCTTCCGTGCTTGAGGCCACCGCCAGCCAAGAGGATGGGGAGGTTGGCGTTTGAGTGACGACTCGCATCACCCATACCTGCACCCCACATAACCAAAGTGGAATCGATGAGAGGATTCCCTTCCCTATCTGTCTTGGTCTTCAGTTGCTCTATAAAACCAGCTAGCAGTTTCATATGCTCACCTTCAATCTTGATCAGATCGATGATCATTTGGGAGTTATTTCTGTGATGAGAAAGTGCGTGGTACCCAGCGGACAACATTTCTCCATTGATGGTAAAGACCTGTCCCAAACCAGGCAGCATCATGGTGATGACACGTGTTGAATCCGTCTCAAGTGCGAGCGCCATCAGATCATACATCAGCGCCTGGTTCTCGAGCATCTGGGTGGGGGCGATCGGGTCGAAAGTGGGGAGTTGATAATTTACCTCAGGTCTCGGTTTGTGTAATCCCTTAAGCTGACGCTCCATTCGTTTTTCAAGATCGCGAATAGAAGAGAAGTACTCCTCCAGCTTATGCTTGTCCTCGGTACTTACGCGATTCTGCAGTTGCTTTGCTTCGCTGGTCACTTTGTCGAGTGAGCTATTTCCACTCTTTAAAAGGTATTCAGTTCGATCGGCATCTGCCGGAAGCCCAAAGAGCGTTTGGTAAACCACACTGGGTCGTTCAATCTTGGGTAAGGGGATACCTTCCTGATTGAAGACCATTTTTTGCTGATTACTACCTCTTCCCGCGCTAATCTGCAGGGATTCAAAGCGGGTGCTGCTCCCAATCTTCTTGGCGGCAATCTGATCCAGTGTGACGTCACCTGCATTTCGCCCACTCAAATAATTGTCCCAGTTTTTGTGTCCATTAGGTGCCCGGTGATCCAGGCCTGAAAATACGGAAAGCTTATCCTTATGACGGATGAGGTCCTTTAATAGTGGAGTGGGGGAATACTCGGTGCCCGTTTCTTTGGGAAATAACGAAGTAGCGTGCAGACCTAGATTGGCGCCAATGCAGACCAATCGTTTGGCCTTGGCTGCTTCCTTTGCCGGACCGGTTGCACCCGATAGTTTTGAAAGGGATGCTAGGGAAGGAAGGGCGAGCGAAACGCCTACTGTATGCAGAAATTGTCGACGATTTATAGAATTTACTAGCATGGGGTATTCTTGGGTAGGCATATAGTTCTATGAATTTCTGACTATAACGAAAGCTAAAAGGTGTCCCATCCTGTGGTCGTGATAACAGGATTATTCGCGTGATTTGGCTCCTGTTGTGTATAAAGTGTGAGCTCAATGAAATTTCCCCGCATTTTCCTGCTTCTCTGTTTCTGGATGATCTCGGTCTCCGCGTCCCAGCCTGACTTCTTCATCTTCACTGACGATGACCTAAGTCAGTTTGACATCACTCCCTACGGATCGACTGATGTGAAAACGCCCCATTTCCAGAAGCTGGCCGATGAAGGCATGCGCTTCAAGCGGGCTTTTATTGCGTCTCCTGCTTGTGCTCCTAGTCGGGCCGCCATGCTGACCGGATTGATGCCGGCAAGGAATGGGGCCATGGCTAATCATACCTACAAGAACGAGGGGATCGCCTCACTCCCGCCTCTGTTAAGTGAGTTGGGTTACGAGATCGCCGCCTTCGGAAAAGTATCTCACGGGAGAGGCTCAGACATTGAAACCCATGGCTTTGATCATTGGGATCGTAAGTTGGACCGTGAGACAATCGAGGCTTGGCTAAAACAACGTGACCCAAGTAAACCGTTGTGCCTTTTCGTTGGTACCCATTCTCCACACGTTCCCTGGCCGGATAACGATGGCTATGATCCGGAAAGTCTATGGCTACCCCCGAATCACATCGATACGGCGATGACTCGTCAGTTCCGTGCACGCTATTACACGGATATCACGATTTCGGATACAGAATATGGTTACTGCCGAGAATTGGCTTCTATATACATGAATAAGGATCTGCTTACCATCATGTCATCCGATCACGGATCTCAGTGGCCCTTTGCAAAGTGGAACCTCTACGATGCAGGCATTAGGGTGCCTTTTCTGGTATCCTGGCCGGGGCATATTGAGCCAGGTTCTCAATCCAATGCGATGATAAGCTGGATCGATATTTTGCCTACCTTAATTGATATCGCGGGAGGCCATGCAGGTGAAGAGATCGACGGGCGTTCATTTGCTCAGATTCTGACCAAGCCTGAAGCCGAGCATCGCGACCGTATCTTCACCATCCATGACAACGACGGTTCGGCGAATGTATATCCCATCCGCTCCGTTCGAACTTCAAAGTGGAAGTACATTCTAAACCTCGAGCCCACCTGGATCCATTCCACACACTCTTACCGCTTCCGAAAGGATAATGCTGGAGCGTATTGGTGGAGTTGGGATCGAGCGGCGGAGAACGATCCTGAAGCCGGAGGCATCGTAACGAAGTACCACATCCGTCCCGCTGAAGAACTTTACGATTTGGAGAATGATCCTTTCGAGATGAACAACTTGGCGGCATTGCCGCAACTGGCCGATAAGCTTCTCCAGCTTCGAGCTGAACTAGATGACTGGCTTCTAGCGCAGCATGATCCGATGACCATCAAGACTGAACCTTGGCAACTGGGGGATGATGGATTCCTGGATCCTGATACTCGAGGAGAAGACTGGTAGTCGATCTTTCGAAGATTACGTTACCTCCTAATTAGGAGTAATTTGCGTGTATGGCCCTGATTCCATGAGGCAGTTGATTTTTTACATTCACCCTAACTTGAAGAGCTTGTTCAAAAAGATTGCTCCCCAGATCACTCACCACCGGGGACTGTTAGCAGCGCTTCGTAAGCGTCCTGAAAAACTGAGCTCCTATCAAAAGCAAAGGCTGTCTGAATTGTTCGAAAAACACCCAGCACTAAAGCCACTCTACGACAAGCAGCTCGAACTCAGAGCTCTGCTCAACATCAAGAGCCGTACTCGAAAGAGTTGCCGTAAGCAGTTGCCCAAACTGCTCAGGCTCATCGAGCAACTCAGCGGTAGCGGTATGGATCCATTGCTCACACTCGCCCAGACGCTACAGCGGTGGCTGGAACCCATCGTGTGCATGTGGCGATTCGCCAGAAGCAATGGTATCACCGGAAGGCTTCCATCGAAAAATGAAACTCATTCAACGCCGCGCTTACGGCTTCAAAAACTTTAACAACTACCGCTTGCGCGTCATCGCACAATGTGGATAACAATAACCGTACATAAAAAAGCCCTTACTTTTTGGTGGAGACCCGCTTTGCTTAGGACTTCGCCCCAGCCTTTGGCTGCCCATCTCCAGTCGCTGGCTCCTTCCGTCAAACCCCTAGGCTTCTCATTCCCTACGGGGCGCTAGTACATTTAAAAACCACCGATTTTCATCGATGGTTTTTAAAAGTGGCGTCCCGTAGGGGATTCGAACCCCTGTTGCAGGGATGAAAACCCTGTGTCCTAGACCTGGCTAGACGAACGGGACGTCTAAAGAAATGGGAAAACTGTTGGTTTTATAGGCTGTTTCAAGCATTTTTTTGAAAAAAGTAATCTTGGGCCAAATGAGGGCGTATGGATACTTGACAAGGGAAAGACAGGACATAGCTTATGACTCCTTTTTTTACGTCACAATGCAACCGACATATAGACCATCCAAACTTCGTAGAGCCCGCAAATTCGGGTTCCGCAAACGCATGTCCACCAAAGGTGGCCGCAAGGTAATTACCGCACGTCGTCGCAAAGGCCGGCAACGTTTGACTGCTTAAGAGCTAATTTTCCCGTGCTGAATGCGTTTTCGATTCACGGCCCGGCAGCACCTGCGTCGTGCCCGAGAATTTGAAGCAGTACGCAAATTCGGGCGGGCTTTTCAAAGTGCGCCCTTTGTTTTCACTTTATATATTCCAGAGCTTGACGAAGAGGCCACGCCGGTTCGGCGATTTGGCGTCATCGCTTCCAGGAGGGTGGGAAATGCCGTTGTTCGGAATCTCTGCAAACGCAGGTCCAGAGAATTCTTCCGACGGCACCAGCATGCGTTGCCAGAGCATTGCGACTGTGTGCTCCTTGTTCGACGCAAGTTCCCCGAACTTTCCTTTGCCGACTTGGAGGAAACCTTTGTCAAAGCCTACCGGTACGTAACCCGGACGAAATGAATTTTCGATGAGCTCCGCGGTTTACAGATCTATCAAACAGGTACCACGATATTTGGCTGTGGCTCTCGTACTTTTTTACCAACGGATTTTGAGTCCGATGAAGAGTGCTTTATTGGGTCCTGGTGGATGCTGTCGCTTCTACCCAACTTGTTCTGAGTATGCTATTCAGAGTATCAAGGTACATGGCGCTTTTAAAGGCATCCTATTGGCTGCTTTACGCTTGGGTAAATGTCAGCCCTTTCATCGAGGCGGGTATGACCCGGTTCGACCTGTTACTTCTCAATTTCAAACTCTGCCGAAACCAGAATCCCTTTTGGATCTGTCCGGCAAATCTTAGTTTTCTAAATGGATAAAAAAAACACTTTTATAGGAATGCTATTCTTGGTGGCGGCCTTCGCCATGATTCCGCTGATGAACAAGCGGCGAGAAGATGCTACACCAACTGCTGCCCAAGAGCAGCCTCCAGCCCAAGCCGAGCAGGCAATTAATAATGCTGCGCCGCTTGATGAACCGCCCGTTGCCACAGAAACAATCGAGCAAGCAACCACCGCTGCCCAGGAAGTCATTGAGGCTGTTGAAGAAACAGCGAGTGTCCTGGAGGAGTTGAGTTACCTGAAGAATGATTTGATCGAGGTAATCTTTACCAATCAGGGTGGAGGAATCAAGAAGGTGGCGATGACTGAATATGAGGCCGCCAAAGATTCAGAAGATCCCTTCCTGTTTAATCATTATGGGTATGCTCCTATGTTGGGGATCTCGATTAATGATGGTTCCTATGACGAAAGTTATACTAAGACCTTCCAGTCTGATACAGAGATTCACTTTGAGCGGCAGAGCTCAGATGGCCTCTTGGTGAGAAAAAAGTTTAGGATCAATCCAAGCCATTCGGAAGATGAGGAATACTCCATCCATCATAGTATCGAGTTTGTAAATACCGGCTCAAACAGCCTCCTGGTTAACGACTATGCGCTGCACCTGGGAACCATGGAACCTGCTCTGCTAGGTGGTGGCACTTTAATGGGTGGGTATTTGAATTTGGGCTATTATGAAGACGACGATGAGGATTTCATTGGTTCCAATAAGTTCATTCCCTCGAATGGTTTTCTTGGAATTGGATCGAATAAGAACCCTCCCCCTTACTTAGAAGAGGTTTCTCAATTTGACTGGGTAAGCCTCAAGAACCAGTTTTTCGTTAACCTCCTCACTCCTGAAGTTCCGGGAACCGGTGTTGTTGTTCGCCCTCAACCGCTTTCTTTAATCAACGATAAAGGAGATCAGGTCATTGCTTTGAGTGGAGATGCCAAGTTCGAATTGGCAGGCTTGCAAGCGAATGAAAAAGTAATTTCTGAGATGGATTTTTATGTCGGACCGAAAGAAATCTTTCGTATGCAGGCTATGGATAAGAACCAGGAAGCTGTTATGCAGTTTGGCTGGTTTGGTGCCGTGAGTAAAATACTACTCTTGGGAATGAAACAGATCTACTCCTTCATCCCGAACTGGGGTGTAGCGATTGTGCTCATCACAATTATCCTTAAAATTGTTTTCTGGCCCCTTACTCAGATCTCGGCCCGTTCTGCCAAAAAGATGCAGAAGATCCAAGGACCGATGAAGGAGCTCACGGAGAAATATAAGGATGATCCTCAGCGCAAGAACCAGGAGATGATGAAGCTCTACCGTACCCATAAGGTGAATCCTTTGGGCGGCTGCTTGCCGATGTTGGTACAGATTCCGATCTTTATCGGATTCTTCTATATGCTTCGGACGTCTTCGGAGTTGCGATTTGCAGAGTTCCTATGGATTGCCGACCTGTCGCAGCCGGAAAAGCTATTCTCTTGGGGCTTTTCAATTCCGTTTCTGGGGCAGTACTTCAATTTGCTGCCGATACTCATGGCCACCACCATGTACTTCCAAATGAAGATGACGCCGACTGCTGGTTCACCAGAACAGCAAGCGATCTTTAAATTCATGCCGGTCATGATGCTGGTGATGCTTTATAACTTTGGATCTGGCCTGTGTTTATATTGGACCGTTCAAAATTTAATGACCATTCTTCAGCAAACCATTACCAATAAACGGAAGGACAAAGAGGAAATTGCTGCTGAAGAGGAGGCCCTAAACCCGACTCAACCAGTAGAGAATCCTCTCATCCGTAAGAAACCGAAACGTAAACCTAAAAATCAGTAATCCTTCTCATGTCAGGTCATAGTAAGTGGGCTACCACCAAAAGGCACAAAGCTGCTGTCGACGCAAAGCGTGGAAAAATTTTCAGCGTTATCAGTAAAGAGTTAATCATTGCCGTCCGGGCAGGTGGAGGAGATCCGGACATGAATCCCCGGTTAAGGACTGTTTTGCAAAAGGCCAAGGCAGCCAACATGCCCAATGATAACGTTCAGCGTGCGATAAAGAAGGGTACTGGTGAACTTCCAGGCATGGTTATCGAGGAGGTTGTCTACGAAGGCTATGCTCCAGGAGGTGTGGCGCTCATCATTGAAGTCGCGACTGATAACACCAATCGCAGTGTGGGAGAAGTTAGGAGCACGCTGACTAAGAATGGGGGAAATTTAGGAAGTCCAGGTGCTGTTGCTTACAATTTTAGTCGGATGGGACAGTTCATGATTGCTGCCGAGAAAACGGACGAAGAAACCCTGATGGACATCGTCTTGGAGGCTGGTGCGGAAGACATTCTTACCGAGGACGACCATTTTGAGGTTCGTAGTCCCGTATCCGAATATGAGAAAGTGAGTCGCGCTTTGGAAGATGCAGGGATTGAACCCGATTCTTCAGAGTTAGCATATATTCCGCAAAACCTGGTCCCTGTGACGGATGCCGATGATGCTAAAAAAGTGCTTCGAGTGATTGATATTTTAGAAGAGCTTGAGGATGTTCAGAACGTTTATGCCAATTTTGATATGGACGAATCGCTGTTTGAAACAGCCGAAGCTTAGTCCTTTTCAATCTTCCAAGATTCGCCTACGGTTTTAGCTCTGTGATTAGCTTTCTTCACAATCTAGGTTTACTTTTGTTGCGTTTCGTAACGGGTGCACTCGTCTTCTTCTTTGCAGCTCGCGAGATGGCGAATCGGTCAACCATTCTCCTCGAAACCCTGGAGTTCTTTGCCATAGGGGCACCCGATATAGTTAAAGTATTTGTGGGATGTATTATCATGCTCCTCGGAGGAATGCTGGTAATAGGATTTTGGACCCGTTTTGTGTCTCTCGTATTGTTGGTGCTTTTGGCTATTGGAGGCTATTGTTGGCTGCCACAGGAAAGTCAGATCCATTTTCAAATTGAATCTCTTTATGGGATCCTATTTTTCTACCTTTTCCTTGTGGGTGGTGGACAATGGGCGGTGTCTCGCCGGCGTTCACCACAAGCCCAGTCAGTTTTGGACAGCGAACAATCCATTCTCGCTGGCACTGCCCGGCCCTCTATCTTTGATGAGGAAGAAAGTGGAGAATCTGTTTTAGCGCCACCGGCACCCGAGCCTGTGGAAGAGAAGGAGACACCCGAAGAAGAGCTGAAGGAGGAGGGGATTGATGAAGAAGAAAGCGACGAGGAACCAGAGGATAAGAAACCGAATTCTTAGTCTCTGTTAGTCCTCCTTTGAAACCTGTTTGAGTAGCTTCTCTTTATTCTCCTGAAGATTTTCGTTGGTGACCGATTCGAGAATCATCGGAACCACGTCCTTATTTCCAAGCATCAGGTGGACGTTTGCTTGGTGAAGGCGCACAAGTTGTTTGTCCGTGTCATCAGAGGTCATTTTTTCTATGCGGTCCCATTCTTTCAGGGCTTCGCTCATGTCAGCGTCGGGAATATCGTAATAACTCTCAGCAAAACGATATTTGTAGGCCATATTCTCCGGTGAGAAATCGGCCGCTTTTTTAAAGGCATCGAACATCTGTTTGTACAAGTGTGCTTCTGTGAAAAATTCATCCGCCACAAACTCGTCCTTAAAATAGTAGAGTAGGTTGCCGAGCTGATAATAATAAAGGGATTCATCTGGAGAGAGGGCGATCGCATCCAAGTAATAGGGTAGTGCCATCGCATAACTCGCTTCTTCTGTCATGAAATTCCCGAGTTGGTTTTTGACTTGAGGGTGTTCCGGCTCCAGAGAATCTGCTTTCAGCAAAAGCTTCAAAGCATCTTCACGCTGATCGATCTCTGCCAGAAAGAGTCCGAAGGTTATTAGAACTGGAACATTTTCGGCATTTTTTGAGAGAAGAGACTCGTACTCATTCCTCAGACTGAAGATCCGAAATTCAATCGATTCCTGATCCACAGGATTCGTCTCGTTCCGGTGTGCTTCGAATAATCGCTTTTGGCGGCTTTGGATGTCTTCGAGTTCGATCTGAGTCAGCGTTTTAGATTGTCCAAAGGCAATCAGGGGCAGCAGTAGCAAGCTGATTGGGCAAAGGAGTCTCATGAATGTGTTTCTCATTTTCGGCACTGTGATCTGCATATGGAGCCGGTCCAAGAGGAAATGTTCCTTCAAAGATAGTTTTGTACATCAAAAAGGGCGGGAAGCTATGCTTCCCGCCCAGGTTCATTGTCTTTTTCAGTAGAAAAGAACGTCTGTGGTCATCCGCTTATTTGGTAGCAGCGACCTGTGGGACGTCCAGGATTGCTTCCATATAAGAAGCAAACATGATTTCGAGTTGGTCTCGGCGATTTTGTTCGACGATCTTGTCCACATCTTTGCGGACTAGTTTGTCGAAATCGACCGAGGCCAGTTTCTGGTCATTCAGTAGTTTCACCTCATCCGGGTAGACCACAAATGGCTGGAGCGTATGAGTCGGACCTTTTGGGTCTTTCTCCTGCTCACCATAAACGGCGTTTCCCATGAGGAATGCCACACTGAAGCCTAATGCCAGTAGTTTTGTTTTCATTATTCGTATTTTGGAAAATTGGATTTTCGGGTAACGAATCGAAGAAGAAGGCGTTCTAACTGGAGCTTATTTTAAAGAACAAGTGTTACTATAAAAGCAACAATATGTGATGCAAGCCTTAAGCGCACTTTTCCAAATACGGGATTTATTTCGCAAATTTTATACAAATTCAGAAAATCTGCTGAATGTACTACGATTTTAGAAGAGTTCGCCTTGACTGAGTATATCCTGCTTTTCCAGGCATTCCGGGCCGTTATTCCGGGGACTATTGACGATTGAAGACACGGGGTATGCGGCCATGTCATCCCCAGGAAAAGGCACCGTCATCTTTTTCAACCGATCAATCGGTGTGGATATGTCCAGCCACTCCTCTCTCTCTGATTCTGGGACAATTACGGGCATTCGATCGTGAAGAGGTTCCATCACTGTATTGGGTCTGGTGGTAAGAATGGTGCATGTTTCGACTACCTCGCCTTCAGAGTCTTTCCAGCTTTCCCAGAGACCTGCCATCGCAAAGGGTTCACGATCTCTCAGATGAATGTGATAGGGTATGCGGGTTTTGCCCTCTCGTTTCCATTCGTAAAACCCATCAGCAGGGATGAGACATCGCCGGCTTTTAAATGCTGATTTGAATGAAGGCTTCTCCGCGACCGTCTCCGAACGTGCGTTGATCATTTGGTTGCCAACTTTTGGGTCTTTTGCCCAAGAAGGAACCAGCCCCCATCTTAGTCGGGCAAGTTCTGGATTACTGGATTTGATACCGTTTCTGACGGCCCAAATATCTACCCCGGGAGGGATATTATAATCCGGCTGCATTGCAGGCATCGTCTTAAGTAGATAGACTTTAGAGAAGAATCGTTCTGGAACCACCAGGCTAAATCGGCCGCACATAAACAACTATGCTCAAGATTTGCCGACGAGTAGCAAACAACAAAAAGGCCGCCCAGATGGACGGCCTTGAAAGTCTATGAAGTAAATTACCTCTTATGGCGCCTCTACAGGTTCTGCTTCTCCAATTTCGTGGAGTGTGAATTCGAAGAGGAGGGCGGAATCCGCAGGTATGCCTGGCTTTTCTTCACTACCAAATCCGAGTGAAGCTGGAACCCAGAGCTTTATGATTCCACCTTCGCGGACATTTTGAAGGCCTTCCCTTACTCCTGGAACCATGTTTGCCAATACGATGGGAATGGGACCTCCGCGTCCTTCGGTGGTCTCGAATACACTGCCATCTACCAATTTAGCCTCAAATTCAACGGATACGGCAGAATCTTCAGATGGAAATTTTCCGGTTCCTTCACTTACGATTTCGTAGAAGAGGCCCGTTGCCGATTTCTTCACATTCTCCTGTTTTGCCAATCCAGCAAAGAGTTCAACCGTCTGAGCTTTGCGCTCGCGTTGAAGTCGCTCATAAACAGGAGCCCAACGTTGATCCATCAATGCGGTGACGGAAGGCATGTGTTCCTGCCAGCCAGGAATCTCCTTTTGGGCCAAAGCGGTATTAACACCGCTGAGAAATGCCAGGCGTTCTTCTTTTGATACATCGATCATATCGACTTGGTTTCGGTGGACCAAAAACCAACCGTAAATCGCAAATAAGATCTCTTCTTCAGAGTATTGGGCTGCGCCTGTTGCTGCTGGCTGTGCTGGATCGGTTGCGGCCGCAGGTTGTGTGGCCGGCTGTGTAGCTGGCGCCGTTTCGGCTGGCTTTTCCTCATCATCAGCAAAGGAAATTGAAATTTTGGGTGCAGCTTCATCCTGGGCGAAGGCCAAGGGCGATAAGCTGCAAGCGAGTGCCAGCATTAGACTTGTAAGAATAAAAGTAGGTTTTTTAACCATGAATCTACTAGGTTGATTGAAATTGAACCTTCCGGAATAAGGGACTGCCTGATCTTAGCCAGCTTTTTCTGACTCCGAGTTGCAATTGAGGTTGCCTAGGAAATTAGGAAATTTAGTGGCCGATTGATTTTTCTGCCAGGCGTAGCACGGATTTGTCCTGAACTACATCGGCGAGATTATGGAGCTCAACCCAGGCGATGTCATTTGATTCCTCGCTTAGATGAAGGCTCTGCTCACTGTCTGCGTGAATCAGAAACCGCACATCGTAGTGGAGATGTTCTGGTACCTCTCTCCAAGCCGGGATGCGGTGGATGTCCAAGTCATAGATCCGATCTTTATATATTCTGAATTCTTTAAGTCCTGTTTCTTCGCTAGTTTCCCTCTCTGCGACTCGTGCAACGTCCGCATCTCCGTCACAATGACCCCCGGGCTGTAACCAGAGCCCGAGCTTCTTGTGGTGAATGAGTAGTGCCTTCTTACTAGCCGGATCTATGATCCAAGCTGAGCCTGTTACATGGCCTATTTCCATGCTACGCTCGAAGCAGTCAGCATATTCATCTACAAATTCAATGAATTTTTGGGTGACCGATCTTTCGAGGGTGGTCGTTTCATAGTCTGCCAAGAGTTGTTTAAATGGTTGCCGATGCATCGTTGGGGTAAAGCAACAAAGGGTCGCATGTTGGCCAATCTTTTTTCGTTGTTGAAAGTAGCAGGGTCCGGCATAAGGAAAAGTTATCATCTCTAACTACCCTTTTTATGGCTGATTCTTCCGATCCAAACAGTGACAACAGTCACGCAGCTTACTGGCGAGCGAACATAAAGATACTCCTTATTCTTGTAGGGGTATGGTTCTTTGCATCTTTTGGCATGGGCATCATCGCGGTTGATTTTCTCGACCAGTATACTTTTTTGGGCTTCCCGTTTGGGTTTTGGATGGCTCAGCAGGGAGCGATTGTCGTCTTTCTCATCATCATCGCAATCTATGCCATCGTTATGAACCGCATGGATAAAAAGCATGGGGTGGAAGAAGAGGATGTAGAAAGTCAGGATTTCGAAATTTAGGAGTCAGTTATTATGGGAATACTCGGTTGGACTTATCTTTTTGTTTTTATTACTTTCAGTATTTATATCGGAATCGCCATCTGGTCACGCGTGGTCAGTACGAAAGGGTTTTATGTAGCTGGTGGATCGGTTCATCCGATTGCTAATGGGGCTGCGACGGCTGCAGACTGGATGTCGGCGGCTTCATTTATCTCTATGGCCGGGCTCATTTCTTTTATGGGTCGGGATGGATCAGTTTACTTAATGGGCTGGACAGGGGGCTATGTTCTGCTGGCTTTGTTACTCGCACCCTATTTGAGAAAGTTTGGTCAGTTTACGGTGCCTGACTTTGTGGGTGCTCGTTACTACTCCAATGTCGCCCGACTGGTAGCGGTGGTTTGCGCGATTTTCGTATCGTTTACTTATGTAACTGGTCAAATGCGTGGAGTCGGGGTTGTCTTTTCACGGTTTTTGGAGATCCCCATTTTCTGGGGTGTATTCATTGGAATGGTCATCGTCTTCACCTACGCCGTTCTAGGTGGAATGAAGGGCATTACCTATACTCAAGTAGCTCAGTACTGCGTTTTGATTTTTGCTTACTTGCTTCCGGCCATTTTCATTTCCATGACACTGACCGGTCATGTGATCCCTCAGATCGGATTTGGATCTGAAGTTACCGGCAGCGATGGGGTCTTTCTCTTGGATAAGCTAAATGGCCTCAATACAGAGTTAGGATTCGCCGCCTATACCAGTGGGCAGAAAAGCACTATCGATGTATTTTTCATTGCAGCGGCTTTGATGGTTGGAACGGCAGGGTTACCCCATGTCATCATTCGTTTCTTTACCGTGCCAAAAGTATCAGATGCCCGCGTATCCGCTTTCTGGGCACTCCTGTTCATTTCAATACTCTACCTGACTGCTCCGGCAATTGCAGCCTTTGCCCGCACCAACTTTCTACAAACGGTTTCCAACACCTCCTATGAACAGGCTCCTGACTGGTTTAAAAACTGGGAATCAACAGGGTTGATAAAATTTGACGATAAAAACGGCGATGGGATCATGCAGTACTACAATGACACGAATCCAGATTATGCTGCTGTAGCCGCGGCCAATGGATGGAAGGGCAATGAGGTCATTGTTGACCGTGATATCATGGTTTTGGCGAATCCCGAAATTGCCCAGTTACCAAATTGGGTAATCGCCCTGGTTGCGGCCGGTGGATTAGCGGCGGCACTTTCAACGGCAGCAGGATTGTTGTTAGTCATTTCTTCGGCGGTGTCTCATGACCTTCTCAAGCAAATCCTATTGCCCAAAATAACGGAGAAGCAGGAACTTACAGCGGCTCGGTTTGCAGCGGGAGCTGCTGTGCTAATCGCCGGCTATTTTGGAGTGAACCCACCCGACTACGTCGCGAGTGTTGTTGCATTTGCCTTTGGTTTGGCCGCTTCATCTTTCTTTCCTGTGCTCGTGTTGGGAATTTTCTCAAAACGGATGAATAAGGAGGGTGCGATTGCCGGCATGATTGTCGGAATTGTCTTCACCGCGGCTTACATCATCTACTTCAAATTTATCAACCCTTCATCTAACACTCCCGACAATTGGTGGTTCGGTATTTCTCCTGAAGGGATTGGGACTTTGGGTATGGTCATAAACTTCGCCGTGTCTGTTGTTTTGTGCCGGTTCTTCCCAGCTCCTCCTGACAAAGTCCAGAGGATGGTGGATGATATTCGAATTCCCAAAGCAGAGTAGGGGAGCAACAGAAAAAGGCCGCCCTTGCGGACGGCCCCTTGCTGTGTGTGTTTCTTCGGTGTGTCTACAAATAGACAGAAAAATGGCGTGATTACTCGGATCCTTGTTGTTTTCCGAATAATTTCCGGGTGTCGTCCAGTAGCTGTTTGCGCTCTTTTTTAAGTCGGGTCTTTTCTTCTAGGAGGAGCTTACGTTCTTCCTCAAGATGTCCTTGATCGTCTTGCAGAATCTTGCGTTCCCGTTCGAGTTGTTCTCGGTCCATTTCGACAGCCCGTTTGATCGCTTCAAATTTCTCAACATCGTCTTTGGCTTGCCCTGCCATATTCACGAGCTGTTCTACTTCCTTGCGTTGGGCATCAATCTCAGTCCGCTCTTTAAGCAGTTTCTGGCTTTCTTCCTCTTGGCGAGAATGTGATTCTGCAACTTCACGTCGGAATTTTAGCCGCTCTTCTGAGAACTCATCTTTTTCTTCAGCCAGAGATTTAACTTTCTCAAGGTATGAGAGTTGCCTTTGGCGCATGTCCTCCAGCTGTTTCTTCTCGGTTTCGATTAAATCTTTTGTTCGTTCGCACTCTTCAGTCTGACGCTGGATGTCTTCGCTCAATTGATTCAGCTCTAATTCTTTAGCTTCGATCAATTCGCTCTTGGCAAATACTTCTTCTTTTGTAGCTTGCAGGGATGAGGCTTCTTGCTGAACCGCTTCGATCTGAGACAGGGATTCTTGTAGTTCAAGCTCTACCGCATTCTGGCGTTCTTTTTGCGCCTGCATTTCTTTCTCGATGAACGCCTCGTGTTCGGCTTTTGCCTTTTCGAGCTCTTTGTGGAATTCTGCAGTCGCTGCGTCCATTTCTGCCCACGCTGCGTCAATTTCTGCGCGTTCGGACATGAATTTTTCTTGTCTGCCCTGGAGTTCAGTTTCTTGAGCAGCGATCTTTTGTCGATCGTTATTCAACTGCTGCTCAATTTTCGCTCGTTCCGCTTCCAGAGTTTCATGCAAACGGTTGGCTTCGGCATCAAGGTCGGTCCAACCCTGATCAAGTTCTGCTCTGCCTGTTTCCAGGCTTTGTTGGTCTTCTTTAAATTTTCCGCGGTCAAACTCGAAAGCTTCGCGGCGTGCCTTAATTTCGGCTAGGCCTATTTGGACTTCCTCTTCTTTCGCCTCAAGCTGTTTGAGTCCTTCTTCTTTTTGTTCTGCGATTATTCTCTGTGCTTCTAGCTCAGCTTGAAGTGATTTTAAAGACTCGGACTCCTTCTCAACCTGTTGGGAATGCAGGAATCTGGCTTCTTCAAGTTGTGAGTGCACTTGCTCGACTTCCAAATCGAGATCGGCTCGAGTCTTTTCGATATACTCACGGTCAGCAGCTATTGATTTTTGTGCCGTCTCAAGCTGCTCGAGCTCTTCCCGGAACTCTTGCATATCCTCTGCAAATGCTGCTTCCCGTGCTTTAAGCTCTTTCTCCTTCGTCTCGACTTCGGCAGCTCTGAGTCGCTCTTGGTCCAACTTTGCCTGCTGCTCGGCCATTTCATCGGCCTTCTTGTTCCCATGCTCGTCGGCTTCGCGATGCTTCGATTCCAACTCTTCTTTCTGTGTACGGAGCTCTTCTTCTCGTTCTTCAAGTCCCGCCAGTTCTATTGCTCGTTCATCGAACTCAGCGTTACGAGTTTGTAAGTCTGATTCTTTTTCTGCGATGAGCCGTTCGCGCTCAGACAGTTGCTGCTCAGATTCTTCCTGAAGCTCTTGGAACACGCTTCGGTCGCTTTCTAGTGATGCTCTTAGCTCGGATGCTTCGGTATCCCAAGATTGTCGATTCTCTTCGAGTTCAGCCAATTGAACCTTCAACTCTTCGGAATCTGACTCTAGTTGATTTCGCTGTTCTTCGAGCTTTTCTTGGAGAATGGCTGAGTTTTCTTCGAGCTTAAGAACTCGATCTTTTAGAGCGTTTTTAGTTTCCAGCCATTTCGCCTCTTCTGAAGAAAGTGTTTTTTCTTTATCTTCAATTTGGCGCTTTAGGTCTTCTACTACCTTCGCCAGATGACTGTCGTCGGATCCTGCGGATTCAGATTCATTGTCGACCTTGGGTCCCTTCATCCTGTCGGGCGGAGAAACTTTAGTAGTGGTGCCTCCCTTGTTTATGGGTGGTCTGCCGTTGCCATTTTCATCAAGACTGAAAGATCCCATAAGAAGGGATGACACGTCGTACATGTCCTGGTCTGAGTATTTAGGCTTTTCCACTTCCTCTTCTGGGCAGAGCATCTTAATTACTGCGTCCAGAAACTCGCTCGTTTCAAAGGGAGGAATGAATAGATCCTTAACCTTAAGGCGCAATGCCTCGATGACTTGATCCATTTCCAACTCCTGCACGAGAGGAAAGTTATTCCTTAGATGAACAGGAAGCCCAGGCCGAAACTCCCTCGTCCCCCATTTCTTCGCAAGAAGTGAAGTCAATTCCTGAGCATTTATTGAACGATATTGAAGACTACGAAGGTGAGTTTGAAGATTTTGACGATTATGGGGGAGGCCGGACTCAATTTTGGATAAAAACGGCTGTGTTTTGCTTCAGTATAATCCTTGTCGCTCTCATGGTAATGATCGTCTTTTTCCCTAGAGCGACGGAACAATACCTCGGATTTCGTCCTCCGCATCTCAAAGCAAATGAGCCAGATCCAGATCCTTATACAGGGGATGTGGAGGTGAGTAATAGTTCTGCCTTCGTTTCGCCCGTTGATGTAACAGAAACTACTGTGGCCTCGGGAATTCAAGATTTAAGAGAGGAACGAGAGCAGGTGTCGTTTGGAGGGCTTTATCTTCCTACGAACCCTAATGGCGCAACCGTAGTGGTAGGTGATATGGAGCCAGGGTTGAGCCCGATCAAGCTACCCAATATAGAACCGGGGACTTATGATGTAGCGATCAGTAAGGATGGTTACGAAACGCATACTTTAACCATAACGATTGAGCCTAAAGAAGTGAAACGAGTTGATACCGTGGTACTTCGCCGATTGCCCTGATTTCGGACCGGACGATCAGGTTGGCTTAGCAAAAACTATTTCTCTTAGGGAGACTTACGCCCAAGTGTCCAAGTGTTGTCTTCATTAAGCTCGTAGGTGATTCGATCGTGCAAGCGATTGGAGCGTCCTTGCCAGAATTCTATATAGGTTGGCACAATGCGATAGCCACCCCAGAAATCAGGTAGAGGAATCTCACCCGTTGCGAATTTTTCTTTCAGCTTTGCGAGAGTAGATTCCAATACACTTCTCGACGAAATATGACCACTTTGGGTAGAAACCCATGCTCCGAGCTGACTGCCACGCGGACGTGACGCAAAGTACTTAAGTGACAGGCTCGTTGGGACCTTATGTGCAGAACCCCGAATGATGACCTGCCTTTCAAGTGCGAGCCAGGGAAAGAGAGATGCTACCTTGGGATTCTCAGAAATATCCTGTGCCTTGCTGCTGCCATAGTTGGTATAAAATATAAAGCCATCCTCGTCATAGCCCTTGAGAAGGACCGTCCTCGATGAAGGGGATCCTTCTTTGGACACCGTGGTTAGGCTCATTGCATTGGGCTCAACGATTTTCGCTTCAAAGGCTTGGTTGAACCAAATCTCAAATTGTTTGAATGGGTTCGGGTCCAGCGAATCTTTTGTGATTCCTGTCGTTGAGTATTCTTGTCTTAGGCTACTGATGTCCATCCTCAGGTCTTGTTAAGGATTCAATAATGGTTCGATGTTCTGGAAAGCCATGAATGAGCGCATCCCGTTTCCCCAGCTTAAATTCATCCCACGCGAACCCAGGTGCCATGGTAGTTCCCAGAAGTGCCCATTGGCCACCGGAGACCAATCGAGAACCATGCCAACGCTTTCCTCGAACAGGGTATTGGACCTGTTGTCCATTCATGATGTTATGTCCCAGCACGGTTTGTTTAAGCCCTGTTTTAGAGTCTAGTTCATATAACTCAACCGGGTCTCCAATGTAGAAGTGGTACAGCTCATCGTCCTCTAACCAATGCAATGCGGAGAATGCATCTGGAGTAAGTAGAAAGTAGATCGCTGTCCCGAGGTGTTGCTCATAACCCTCTCTCAAATTTACGGTTTCAACCGATTGGTAAGTTCTTCGAAAGAATCCCCCTTCTTGATCGAGTGGCTCTAATTGCAGTTTCTCAATGACTTCGGTGTAAGAAATATGCATCAGTTGAGAATCCTGATGCCCTTGGTTGCAAAGGGTCAACCCATCAAATGCCATTGCAGCTTCAGCCTTTCCTAAGTTCCTCTCTCGGTGACAGAACTTGGAATCCTCAATTCAATAGCTAGTGCTATTGTATCCTCGTTTTTTGGACCCGATGAATATGCTTCCTTCTCCGTAAAACAGTGATTACAAGGAAGCCAGCTCCCAGGAAACCATAGATTGCGGATTTCGGAAGTTCTGCAAAATTCAATCCTGAGCCGGTCGTTCCTGACAGACTGCTAGAGAGTTGCGAGTTTGTGAACAGCTGTGAGCTCTCGGCGCCGGCGCTTGCAAATGCCGCTCCTAGGATGAACGTAAAAAATAATAGTTTGAGGGTACGCATAGAAAGTAGCTCGTCCAGTATTCTATCAGGTAAGGTCTAAACTTGATATCAGGGGGTGGCACTATGCGCCTACTCCAGTTTCCCCCATAAAAGTTTCACGTAAAAATGAAATGTGCATGAGTCTGAATTCTCCGAGAGCTTTTCGATTCATAGAATAATTAGATCCTGAGGTTTGTTTTACCTATCAAACTTGCCTCATTGCCTGAGCATGTGTTGTAATACGACGTTATTGACCCTGTTTTATTCTCACTTTGAAGATCATTGTTACAGCTCTTCGCCAAGAAGCTCGTCCCCTTATCGATGCCCTTGGCCTTAAGCAGGATTCGTCTTCCCGGCGCATCCCCGTTTATACTTCGGCCGATACCTTACTAGTTATAAGCGGTATTGGAAAACTGTATGCGGGTATTGCTACGACTCACGCCATTCATTTGGCGGGAGAAAGTAAGGACAAACATTTGATCAATGTCGGCATGTGTGGAGCTGTAGTGGACCAGATTGCCCTCGGAGAAGCTGTTACCGTGAACAAGATTTGGGATCATTCGAGTGGGAGAGAGTTTTTCCCAGATATGTTGATCAACCACTCTTTGCAGGAAGCCTCCTTAGGTACCTTTGATCAACCGGTTACAACAGCCAACCTACCGATTTTAGCCTGTGATATTGTTGATATGGAAGCGTCAGGTATTTTTCAGGCGGCCCATCTTTTTATGGCTCCCCACCAAATGCTCTTTCTTAAAGTAGCAACTGACTACTTGGAATTTTCTTCTGATGATTATTCTCAGATGCAGCGTTACTACGAGCAATCCTTGGATGATTGGTTGCCAACACTGATGAATTGCGAGCATTTGGACTCCACTGATCCAATCCTATCTCCTGAACAGGAAACCTTATTGAGCTCAGTTGCAGAAAGCATGCGCTTAACTCAAACGCAAACTCACCAACTTCGAGATGCGGTCACTCGGTTCCTTGTTCGAGGAGGGGCAAACTTAGAGATTCTAAAGCCGAATTTGGCCACCCAGCCGAAACACAAAACTCTGAGGAATCAATTGTTTGAGTCGATGATCCAATCATTGAACAAATAGCTGACGTTCCGAGTTGCTTTTCCTGCCTCACTCCCAAGCTTCCCTTTCGTAGATGGCAACTGAACCACCTCTAGTAACGCATTCACCCTAAGTCCTTTATTCCATGTGGCATAAACGATTTTCACACCTGTACCTAGAGGAAGGGGTAGAAAAATACCCAATGACCCGAGTTATTCTGGATCGATTGTCGAACTCCAAACTGGTGACAGTGAAGAATTACAAGGACGTCTTTGCTCGCTCAGGCCAAAATTTCCAACTACAAAAGCGAAGCCCGAAGCTCATCCTGGCCCGCAAGAAGGATCACCTTATCTATGAAGGCTCCATGGCTAGTCAGGATTTCGGTTACCGGAATTTCTACTACAATTCTCTGCTGCTAAATTGCGTCTACAATTGTGACTATTGCTACCTTCAGGGTATGTATCCCAGCGGTAACATGGTGGTCTTTGTGAATGAGGACGACTTTTACCGCACGACTGCTCAGGCGATAGAGTATCGACCTTTTCCGCAGGAGCCGCTCTATCTTTGTATTTCTTACGACACAGACCTCCTAGCCTACGAAGCGATTGTTCCCTACACTTCGCGCTTTATCGAATTCACTCGAGAGCACGAAGACCTGGTTATTGAAATTCGAACCAAGAGTGCAAATTGGCGTGTATTGGAAGACGTAGTACCCTGTGATCGGGCCATTCTTGCGTGGACATTGTCGCCTCCTGAAGTGGCTTCCGCCTATGAGCAACTAACCCCTTCTCCAGAGCAACGTATTCAAGCCATCAAACAATGCCTGGATCGTGGTTGGCCTGTTCGCCTCTGTTTTGACCCTGTCCTCCGAATCGACAATTGGGAGAAGATCTACGTCTCTTTTTTCAAGGAGGTGTTTAAGCACTTGCCAGCTGAGAAAATTCGTGATGTGAGTCTCGGCGTTTTTCGGATGAATCCCGACTATTTTAAGCGCATTAAGAAACAGCGCACTGATTCCGATATCCTTTATTATCCTTTTGAACGCAGCCCATCTTTTGTGTCTTACCCAACGGAAGAACGATCGCTGATGATCGAAACGTTGAAGGACGCACTCTCAAAGTATGTGCCTGCAGAAACCATAGAAACATGGATATAGCAATTGTCACGGGTGCAAACACTCGTATTGGCCTAGCCATTTCCCAGAAGCTTATTGATACGGGCTGCCGGGTTTACGGTCTGGGCTCAGATTTTGAAAATTTCCCACTCGAACATACCGACTTTGTACCGGTCAGTTGTGATCTCACCAATACCGAGCATCTTTGCCAGGTAGTACAGGAGATCCTCGACAAAGAAAAAGACATATACGTGTTGGTAAACCATGCTCGCCACTTGAGTCTGGATCCTCATGAGAAGCTGGGTTTAAACGATTTGGAGTCATTGGTGCATACCAATCTCCTGGCTCCGCTAATACTGACCCGATTGGTGTTACCGTCGTTAATTCGTTTGCGGGGATATGTTCTGAACATCGGATTTCCAGACCTGCCCGGCAGCCATCGTTTGGGCAGCGCCTTTTTATCTACAGAAGTAGCGCTTCAAGAATTTTCGAATCGTCTCTACGAGGAAGTACGACAGGACAAAGTGAAAGTTTGCTCCCTGATACTCGATTCGGCCAATGCCGAACACATGTTCAGGGAGGGATTCACAGAACGTGATAATCACGACTTGATTGTGTGCTCAAATGCCATAGCCCAAGCTGTAGATTATGTCGTCAGCCAAAAAAGAGAGTCTGTGGTCTCGACGTTGGTGGTGCGGCCTCAAAAGAGAGAACCCGATCAGAAAGATTTAGCCAGTGCCAGAAAGTTGGCTGCGCCTAAACCTTATGCTTCCAAGAGTACGCCCAAGAAGGTCGTCATAGGGCGTCTTAAGAAAAAGGATGAGCCTCTGTCTGAAGATAAAGGACCAGCTACCTATATGGATATGGCCCGCGAGATTGTGGCAGAAGAAGCCAAAAATCCAAGTCAGGGGCGGGACGATGCTGCCGATGAAAAGTTAGGAGCAACAGATGGTCCTCCGGTCGAAAAACGACGACGTCGCAGACGGAGGGGGCGTGGAAGAGGACCGAGGGATAATAGAAGGTCTGAAGACCCTGCGAAGAAATCTCAGGACGAAAAGGAGGTAAAGCCGAAGCCTCAGAAGAGAAACAACGAGCGGAGAGCGCCTAAGACTAAATCCACTCCTCCAAAGCCTGAATCCTCCCAAAAGGATGCTAAAGTCTCGAAGCAGCCGCCTGAAGAAAAGCAGCCGCGAGTAAAAAAGGCTCCAGCTAAGAAAGTTTCCAAAAAGAAAGTAGCCGCCAAAAAGCAGGCGAAGAAGGAAGCTCCCGTCAAAAAGGCAGTCGCCAAGCGACCAACGACTAAAAAGGCTCCGGCTAAAAAAATCGTAGCAAAGAAAACGGCGAAGAAAGCAGCAAAAAAAGTGGCTAAAAAACGAATCCAGCCTCGAGTCCAGCCCAAGGATTGATCCAGCTTAATGGGACCAATAGCCAGATCGGAGAAGGACTCCGTTCAATTGTGCTACTTTCTTCTGTTCCATGAAGTAGCACCAGGCATTCCTGCAAATCACCTGCTTGTCTTGGTCAAAAACAGCCACTTGTTTTCGATAATACTCATTCTGTTCAGGTGGCCTGTTCCGATCGTATCCCTCCAGTACATCCAGTTTTCCAAGCACCTCTGATTCCTTGTGATGAAAGGTGAGGAGAACGCCCTTTATGCTGTTTGCCTTACTCTCTGTCGCCCCGGGATAGCCTAAAGAGGGGAAGTCGTATAGATTTCCGTGCACTTGACCCGCCTCAGCATCAAATCGAAACCCTCCACAGTACGTCTCGTGGTAGAATCCACCCGGTTTGAGAGTTCCGTATACAAACACCAGCGTTTGAACTGTAGATTCCATAGAATATTTTCGAGCTTAATGGGTCTAGTGAAATCATGGTCCGGAAAAAGCGAGTCGAATCACATTTCACCACACAGATTCAGTCTCGCTTAGGCCGTTATGTAAGGGCTTTTTACTCATTGACCTGCCTATCTTCCCTTCTATGTTTTCCCACCTCTTATGAATCGGGTGTATATTAAAACCTACGGGTGCCAAATGAATGAGCGCGACTCCGAAGCAGTCGGTGCCATGCTGCGTGGCCGTGGTTACTCCTTGGTTGATAATGAGCACGATGCGGATGTGGTATTGCTAAACACCTGTTCGGTGCGTGATCAAGCAGAGCAAAAGGCAATCGGCAAAACGGGCTACCTGGCCAAGCGCAAGAAAACTGAGCCGGACTTTGTTCTGGGAATCATGGGTTGCATGGCTCAGAACCGTGGGACCGAGTTGGTTGACAAATTACCAGATCTCGATCTCCTGGTGGGGACTCAGAAATTTCATGCGATCCCGGATCATCTGGATAATATAATCCAGACTCAAAAAGGGTTAGGTCCTCATCCAACCACGATTGTTGACCTGGAAGAAGAAGAAGGCTCACAGAATTCCATTCGCGAGCACTTGAGTGACGATCGGCAAATAAGTGCGTTTGTCTCCATCATGCAGGGTTGCAACATGAATTGTGCCTTTTGCATTGTCCCCAAAACTCGAGGGAGTGAACGTTGCCGCCCGATTGAAGAAATTGTCGACGAGGTAGAAGAGCTGGCCGCGACAGGCACGAAGGAAGTTACGCTCTTGGGGCAGATCGTAAATAGCTATGGTCGTCGGGAAATTCCTATTCGGAATAAGAAGTCCCCCTTTGTTCAACTCCTCGAAAAGGTTCAAGATGTGAAGGGCATTGAGAGAATTCGCTTCACTTCACCTCACCCACGTGGATTTAAGCAGGATTTAGTAGAGGCCTATCGCGACCTTTCCAAACTCTGTGAGTATGTGCATTTACCTGCGCAATCAGGGTCCAACCGCATGCTCAAACTCATGAATCGGCCCTACAGCCGTGAGCGCTATCTCGAAATCGTGGATAGCCTGAGAAACGCCGTGCCCGACATGTATTTTTCGACCGACATCATTGTCGGGTTTCCTGGAGAGACAGATGAGGAGTTTGAGGACACCTGCAGCCTGTTCGAAGAGGTGGCCTATGACATGGCTTTTATTTTCAAATATAGCATTCGCACGGGAACCCCAGCTGCCAGTATGGGAGATCAAATCCCCCAGGAAGTGAAGGAAGCGCGGAACCACCGCTTGTTGGATCTCTTGGCCAAGTCCTCGTTTGCTCGTAATGAGTCTTTGGTCGGTACCACGCAGGAAGTATTGATTGAGGGGAAGGCCAAACGAGGAGAACTATTTCAAGGTAAAACCCGCGGCTATAGAAATTGCCTTCTCCCAGCTAGCGATCGTCTGGTCGGTGAGATCGTGCAGATGAAAGTTAACCGTGCGACCCAGAGTAGCCTCTATGGCGATCTTATCCTATCTGGTATTGAAGAAGCAGATACAGTAACTCTTTCCAACAGCCATTAATGACGCTTTCCCTTTTTACTATAACGATTTTAAGTGCCGCACTATTACTGCTCCTGGGAGGCATTCTATTCTGGAATGACAAAACTGTTGCGAGTGTAGCCAAGGGCCTTCCTCGATCGAGGCGGTTTACCATCCTGGCGTTTGGGCTGGGTGCACTCTGGTTTATTTATCGCGTGTCTCAACTTGGAGAGGCTGATTTTGGCAATTGGCGCAATCAGTTGATGATGCTTTTTGGCGCTATCGCTGTTTTATCCTATTTCTTTGTGCCCGACTTCCTGGCGATTCGAGGAGTGTGTATCTGCTTTTTGCTTGGAGCTGCAGAAATGCTGGATTCAGCTTTCGCCTTTTATGAGATTCCGGCCCGTTTATTTTTAGTGACCTTTGCCTACCTGTTGATTGTGCTATCCATCTACCTCGCGGTGGCTCCCTACAGAGCTCGGGATTTCTTTGAATGGTTATTCCAAACACACGGTCGACCTAAATTTATTGGTGGAGTGATGATTGGCTACGGTCTGGTGTTGAGCATCGCGGCGTTTACCTACTAAGGTGGCTGTCTCTTGAATTGATGAGCTCTCCTGAAAAAAACCTGGCACTTTTGATTATACTCGCCGGTCCGACTGGTACTGGTAAAAGCACATTGTGCAATGGGATGACCCAAAAATATAGTGGTATTCAGCGAGTGATTACATCCACTACTCGAGCTCCTCGTGACGGGGAGATAAATGGCGAGGACTATTACTTCTTTTCCCAGGAAGAGTTTGATCAGAAAATTGCGGAAGACGCATTCTATGAACACGCAGAAGTCCATCAGGCTCAGCATCGTTACGGAACCTTGAAATCGGAGATCCAAGGAAAACTAGCTGCCGATCAAGACCTCATCATGAACATCGATGTTCAGGGGGTGGCTTCATTCCAGCGTGCGGCAGAAAATGATCCGTTGCTCCAACAGCGACTGGTCACCGTCTTTTTGATGCCTCCAAGTTTGGAAGAGATCGAGCGTCGTCTTGTTGAACGAGGAAAAGAAGATCGCGCGGCCATTGATCAAAGGTTGGCTACAGCTAGTAAAGAAATGCCGCTGTGGAATACCTACGACTTTTGTTTGGTGAGTGGAACTCGCGAAGAAGACTTCTCCAAGGTCGAGAGCATATGGAGGGCTGAAAAGCTACGCGTGTCTCGGCTGGATTCGTAAGCCTTTTAATTTAGTCCTCGAAAATCGGATAGATAGAAGCACCGGTTTGCAGCTGGTATTCTTTTTTTGCATCTCCGTTTCTAACGGCGACTTCCAGAAATCCACTCGATCCCCAATAACTGACAGGATCCCTTTCGTCGACTTCTCCAAAGGTTTTCGCAACTGGGAAGAGAGTGTCGGCAGCTCTCAAGCCCACTAAGGTTGCTTCCTGGAAGTGCTCCGGTTTGAAGTTTGTCAGGCCATTTCCAAATCGGTCGAAGTAGATAATTTCTCCTCGTACGTAGCCATCTTCAGCGACCGGTTCTGGAAATTGAAAAGGAACTAAAGTCTCAAGCTTACGCCCTGCTTCTTCAAGGAGGGTTCCGGAAGTAATCTGACCAGCCGAGGGTGCGAATAGGTCCCTCCCGTGAAAAGTGGAACTACTTTTTCGCCCCTTCCAAGTAGGATTCTCGATCACATAGGCGTCCCAAGTATCCGACTGGCTGATTGTCGGGTAGAGAACACCATTGTTGGGCCCGACAAAATAATAGTCTCCAGCCCGGACGACTATGGCGTCGCGCTGGGTCCCCACTCCAGGATCAACCACAACGACAAAGGTAGTTCCGGCTGGGAAGTCGTTGAAACAACGGTTGAGAACAAATGCTCCTTCCGAGATAGACCCTTGTTCAATCCCATGGGTGATATCGATCAACTGGGCAGTTGGATTTGCGACTAGGGCAGCTGCTTTCGTGCTAGCGACATACCAATCGCTGGTTCCAAAATCTGTGAGGAGGGCTATAATTCCGTTGACCTTCATGGAATTAGAGCTGAATCGACCCTGTCCGTGATTTCAATGACCTTCTCCACAATAGTGTCCGAAACCAGCTTCCAGACTCGTTTTGACCTTTTCTAAAAAAGTGCCCTTAATTGAATCCGAATCGACTACTAGAGCGTAAGAGTAGTCAAACCCTGAAAACCATTTTTACCTATGCGTCCTTTCCTAACATTTTTCATGTCGATTCTTCTGATGGGGTCTTTGATTCCATTGGCCGCCCAGGACGACTCCTCCTCAGAAGATGCTGACAAACCGACGATGCTGGTTGTCGTCTCCGACAGTTTGGTGAGCAACCGAGCCTACCATAATGATCTGGATATGTATCTCCGGATAAAAGCCAATTTCACCAAAGTCTTTGAGAAGGAAGACTGGCCTGTGAAACTTGAGTTCCAACGTTGGAGTGCAAGTGTCCCCGATGGTGGACTCCAATTACGAATTTGGTTCAAGAGCCTGGAAACAGAGATTATCAACGATCTCGTGTTCCGGGCCTGGGTGAATGTCTATGAAGATGGAGAGAAAACTGAAGATTTTGGAATTATCAAAGTTCGAACATACCCACGTCCTGGTCGTAATCCCTACGATGTAATGGATGATATAGTTTCCTTGGCTGCAGAGGAGGTAGCCAAGGAGCTCAACAAACACAAGTTCGACAAATCCTGACTGAATCCGGGGCTGGTGTAGGAACCAGCCAGCCCCACCTTCGGGAGGATTATTTTACCCACGCAATCACCATGTCATCAACAGAACAACAGGAAGCAGCGATTGAAGAAGCCTTTTTGCTGGCTCAGGTTGGAAATGGTGACAACGAGGCGTTTAGGAAAATCTATGATCGTTACTCGACTCCTTTGTACTCATTGGGGATGCGTATGCTGAGGCAGCCGAGTGAGGCAGAAGAAGCCTTGCAGGATACGTTTCTCAAAATTTGGAACAACGCATCTAAGTTTGATGCCAGGAAATCACGGCCATTTACTTGGGCGGTCACCATCATGCGGCGAACCTGTATTGACCGTATTAGAAAACTAAAACGTATTCCTGAGTCTGTAACGTTCGAACCAACGGATGACCAGGATTGGTCTACACCTGAGAAGCTTAGGGAAACCGCTGTGCGTCATGAAATGCGAGAGCAGGTCCAGACTGCCTTGCAAAACATTCCGGACAAACAACAACGAGCCTTAGAGTTGGCCCTTTTCTCCGGCATGACTCATTCTGAAATTGCAAATGCACTCGAACAACCTCTTGGAACTGTGAAGTCCTGGTTGAAGCGAGGTCTATTCCAATTGCGAACTACCTTAACAAAACCGGCGGTATGAATACTAAGTTAGAAGAACTTGCCAGTCTCTATGTGCTGGATGAATTGAATTACCAAGAGCGTGTAGCCTTTGAGCAACAATTGGAGACTGACACTGAATTGTTGATGTTGGTGAGGGAGTTGGAACTGACTTTGGAGGATCAGATTCGAAATCTTCCTCAATCTGCTGCCCCTGGGAGGGTATTTGAGTCGATTCAACAAAAAATCGGACCGGTCGCCCAAGGCACTTCCTCCAAGCCGGTCATTACCATTTCATGGTCCACCTTCGCTGGATGGGGGATGGCCGCTGCGCTCCTGTTGGGTGTCGGCCTTACCTTGCTTTTGACCAATAGAGGATCTGAGCCTTTCGCTGCTCCTAAACAACCGGTCGTTTTACTCGTGGGGATGGACTCCAAGTCTGCTTTTGTGGAAGCGATACCATCTCAGATGCCAGTTGATGAGCTGGAGAATTTTGTCCAATTGGCTGAGATGGCTGAGACCTTCTGGAAACATCCAGAGCGGCTTCCTGCAAAAGTACAATCGTCCTTGGCTAATACTAAGAGTAGTGGCTATGCCGTATATGATCCCCAGGGAAGACATGGGTTTATTGCTATTCAGAAACTACCTGTTCAAGAGGAAGGAAAGAATTACACGCTCTGGTTGAAGGACCTGGGGTCCAATGTGTTGGAATGCGCTGGTATCATTCCTATGCAAGACAAAGACCAAGGGCTTTATTTCTTCGAATTGGATGAAGGATCAACTTTATCCACTAATCAGGTGGCCTTTTTTATCACCGAAGAGGAAACCACTGAAACCGAGCTGCAGCAACCTCGGGGGGAATTAGTTCTTGGTAGTGATCATATCTAATCCTGACGGCTACTTAGCGCGAAAAAAGCCAAATACACTTCCGCAAATTCCGCCCAAGATGTGAGCGAACTGCGAGACACTGTCTTCTTCAAATGACAGGGCGAACTCGTTCCCGAGAAAGATAATGCAAACAAGGATAAATGTAAGGGGAATTGTCCTCCGCTTTACGTTCACCAGAGAGCTCAGCACTATAAACATAAATACGATCCCACTTGCACCCAGTAGCATGCCTTGAAAAAAGAGCATGTGTAGCAGCCCGGTTACCGCTGCTGTGATTACAGCCATAACAGTCAAATCGGGGGTGCCATACTTTTCCTCGAGAATGGGTCCGATTAATAAGATGATAGTAAGGTTGCCGAGCAGATGCGAAAAACTGGCATGCCCGAGTGCATGTCCAATCAACCGGGGGTAGACGAGTGGATTTGCAAAGCTATCGCTACCGTGCACACTGAATATGTGGATCGTGCTTTTTCCGCCAGTAAGTCCCGAGGCTAATAAAGCCACCAGGCAAATTAAAGAAAAGGTGAGGACAAAGGGAGCGTTGTAGGTTAGTTTAATAGGAGGGTTCATGGGCTGGTTCTTGACAATTGTTGCCTCTCGGCTGCAAATCAACTCCACTTTTCATTGTGGAAGCTTCGCCTGTAGATTCTCCAAATCCTCCTGATCCATCAACTTGGATCGAATCCTATGGAGATTACTTGTATCGCTATGCACTTATGAGGGTCAGCAATGCTTCATTGGCTGAAGATTTGGTCCAGGAAACTTTTCTTGCTGGAATAAAATCACTGAAGAATTTCGGTGGTCGATCTACGCTTAAGACATGGCTCACCGGAATCCTCAAATTCAAGATCATGGACTACTATCGTAAAAGTAGCCGAGAGAAGACATTTACCCAGCTGAGCTCCTTTTACGAAGATGAAGAGCATGAACACTTTGGCGAAAATGGACATTGGTTGAGCGGTGATTATTCTCCTGCGGGCTGGTCGGCGGAGCAGTGGGAGAATGTGGATCGGCAGGAGTTTATGACCCAGTTTCTCCAATGCGCCGAGAAATTGCCTCCGAAGATCAAACAGGTCTACCTGATGCGCGAGGTCGACGGCATTGATAGTAAGGAAATTGTGGAGAAGCTCGAGATAACTCCGCAAAACCTCTGGACAATTCTTCATCGGGCGCGAATGGCTTTGAGGAAATGTCTTCAGGATAATTGGTCGTCTCCTGATAAGCGGCTTTAGCCTTCTTTTCCGTCCTTTTCAGCCGTCTCTTCCAGCAATGCTCGCATCCGGGCTTTGCAATCTTCCGATAGGCGATCGCCTTTTAACTCGGCCAGGGATTCTCCTTCGTCTTTGACGGTATGATTTACTTTTTGAACCTGATCAGAGTAGTCGATACACCAACTGCAAATCCAGCCGTGCATACACATGCGAATACGCTCCCCAAGTGTGAGTTTTCGGTCGAGCGACTCTGAGCATAGACGAGACATGTCCTTACAACTCGGTGTCAGTCCACTCATCATTTTTGTGAACAGGCCTTTCATAATTCAGCAATAGAAACCACCGTTTTTGTATATTGCGCAAACGGTAGGTTCAAAAGTTGGTCGGAGGAGGACTAAAACCCTTTCTTAATTTTTCAAACTCTTTCGGGCGCATGGCCCTCATTGAGGAAATTAGAGTTCCGGGAGACGACCGATGATATGAATCAAGATCGCTTAGGACCTCAAAGAGTCATTTGCCATTTCTGCGAGAAATGACTCGTAGGTCCGTTTGATCCCTGAATCCAGATCAATCTCCCTTGTCCAGCCCAAGCTATTGAGCAAAGAGTTGTCCATTAACTTTCGGGGCGTCCCGTCTGGTTTGTCCAGGTCCTGAACTATAGTTCCTTCGTACCCTACGGCATTTTTTACAGATTCTGCGAGTTGTCTTATAGAAACTTCGTCGCCGCTGCCGACGTTTACCCAATCGGGTGGGTTATTCAAGCCCATGAGGAAGAGCGAGGCATCTGCCAAATCGTCCACATGCAGGAATTCGCGTAATGGAGTTCCCGTTCCCCACATAACGACTTCTGGATCGCCATTTTCTTTCGCCTCATGGAATTTTCGAATCAGCGCAGGGAGCACATGAGAATTTTCAAGATGATAATTGTCGCCTGGACCATACAAGTTTGTGGGCATGAGTGAGTGAAACATCACCCCATATTGCTTGCGGTAGTACTGGCACATTTTAAGACCTGCAATTTTAGCAATGGCATAGGGCTCGTTGCTGGGCTCCAGCTCACTTGTCAGTAAACAATCCTCCGGCATGGGTTGCGGAGCCTGTTTCGGATAAATACAAGAGCTCCCCAGAAAGAGAAGGCGCTTCACTCCAAACTCGTACGCAGCGTGAATCTGGTTGGTGGCAATGGCCAGATTCTCGTAGATGAAACCAGCCGGATAAGTGCTGTTGGCTCCGATGCCGCCTACTTTGGCTGCCGCTATGACAACAGCATCTGGTCTTTCCAGCTCATAAAAACGTCTAACCGCTGTTTGATCGGTCAGATCAAGTTCGGCTCTCGTTGAGGTTTCGATTTCCTCGTAACCAAGAGAATCGAGTTTGCGTACTATAGCCGATCCGACCATGCCGCGATGACCAGATACGTAGACTTTCCATGAGGGATCCATATCGTTGAAAAAAATTAGTTTGCTGATGCTTGTTTAACAGCGAGTTCCTTTTTAGCCAGCTGAAGGTCAGCCTCAACCATAAGTTTTACCAGCCCCTTGAAATCTGTCTTGGGTTCCCAATCGAGTTGTTTCTTGGCTTTAGCAGGATCGCCAATAAGTAAATCTACCTCTGCAGGGCGTTCGTAGCGTTTGTCGTAGTCAACAAATTCTTCAAAATCCATGTCGAGACAAGCGAACGATTCCTGGCAAAACTCCTTAACAGAGTGAGTTTCATTTGTCGCCAACACGTAATCGTCAGGGTTGTCCTGCTGAAGCATTAAATACATACCCTCGCAATATTCTTTTGCGTAGCCCCAATCACGTTTTGCATCGAGATTACCCAGATAGAGTTTATCTTGTAGTCCCATCTTAATTCGTGTGGCTGCACGTGTAATTTTACGGGTCACAAAGGTTTCACCGCGACGAGGAGACTCATGGTTAAAGAGAATACCGTTGCTCGCATGCAAATTGTAAGA